>JBBRSC010000039.1:0-18542 GCA_038245795.1 Acidimicrobiales bacterium | reverse complement strand
GACCGTTCGGCACGCGACCGCCGACAGCTCCGCGTACATCTCACCCAGTTCATGTCGCCGCTGGCTGTCGCTGACCCCCAGCGCTGATCGACGCGCCGAGTCGATCACGGCGTAGGCAACAGCGGGCGTCACCAGATTGCGAACGAGTTCGATGTCGTGGATCCACCCGGGGTTGGGAGCGAGTCGCCGATCGGGGCCGCCCGCCAGCACTGATGATGGTTCGGAGAGTTCGATGCCGGCCGCTTCCGCGCGTTGACCTCGTCGGCGAGCCTCTCCCCCGACAACGATCACGGCGTCGAACTCGCCAGTTGCGATCGCCTCACAGCCGTCGGCGATGACCTGTTGTTGCGTGACCCCAATCTCGGCCAGAAGCGTGACAGCGGAGCCCAACCCAACCCGCTCGGCAATCACGCGGGCGGGGTCGATCGCCGTCCAGGAACCCTCGGGCACAGCAATGAGCACTCTGGACGCCCCGAGCGTGGCTGGATCAAGGCCAGCATCGGCCAGAGCGGCCCGGACCGCGCACTCCATGAGGTCCGTGGCGCTGAGCGTGTCGGCGGGGTTGGCGTCGGGGTCGTCTCGTTGAGTGATGTTTCCCACACCAACGAGTACCGGCGAGCGACGTGCGGTCAGCTGATCGCCGTGTTGCTGCATCCAGCGACGCTAACGCCCGATCGTCGAGTGCCCACGCGATGGCGCTCCCACGATCATGTCGATGGCTGTCACCGCCGACACCACCGACACCTCACTCAGGAATCCGGGCGCTGCAACGTGATCGCCGACGAGGAATCGGCCCTCGCCGCGATCGATGCCTGGGCGATCACGCCACGACGTCCCGGGCGCCTGCGAGGGCGCCGCGCGACCGCTTCCATCGAAACGCCGCGACCAATCGAGACCGTCGTTCAATCCTGGGTACACGACCTCGAGACTGGCGCGGATCCGGTCGATGGACGCATCGAGCGTCTCTTCGGTGAGTCGTCGACCGGTGCATTGGATGACCTCACCTCCCGCTGGCGCCAGCGACACATCCTTCGTCGTATATCGGCTGATGAACCCGGCGTTGTCGAGATCTATCGCGGAGGCCCGTTGGAGTGACCGCCGAGTCAACGTCTCGGGCGCGATGCCGACATCGAGACAGCTGATCGACGTACTCGGCCACGTCACCGAGTCGTCCGCCAACAGCCGCCCAGCTCCATTCAGCTCGGTGGCGATGACGACCGGTCCGGCGGACAGATCCTCCAGGGTGACGCGCTGCCCCGTGTGGATGGACACCCCGTTGCGTCGGGCCCGCTCGGCGAGCGTTGCGATCAGCACCGACCAACCGCCGGCGATGTAGCGCGCTGGTTGGCGGCGGTTCCGACGCATCACCTCCCACACAACAGCGGCGTCCTGGCATCCGACATTCGAATCGTAGAAGGGGAAGAACGCCCGACAGGCCAAATCAGCGTGGGTGTCGCTGTCGAGACGATCGGCGAGCCATTCACGGATCGAGCGACCGCTCGGCGCTGTCGGTTCCCTGAACAGCAGTCGCAACGCCCGTCGAATTCCCAGTGGCGGAGTTCGGACGAACTCGTGGTCGTGGACGAACCCGGTTCGCAGCGACGGCATCAGAACCCTGGGACGGATCTCGTGAGCCATGAGCCACGCCCAGAATGCACCGTCGTTGTAGACCGCGTGGGGTCCGAAGTTGGCCCGATAGCCCGCGGTGGTTCGCGCCCGTCCGCCCAGCTCGTGGTGTGTCTCCCAGAGATCGACATCGATGCCGCGTTCGGAGGCCTCGATGGCCGCGACGAGCCCACCGAGCCCACCGCCAATGACGTCGATGTGCTGCACCGGATGATCGTTCATGTGGGTCACCTGTCCTGTCGGTTCGTTCTTGGTGGGAAAGAGCCGTTCCGGACGCGAAAGGTTCCGCGAAACTTCTCGGGAAGCTATGGAACTTTTTCGCGATCCATCTCCTCTGCCCAAGGTGGACCCTGCAATCGTTGCGGCCGCCCAGAGCGGTGACCTCGCCGCGATGAACCGGGTCATCTCGGAGCTTGCGCCATTCGTTGGACGGGTCTGCCGAGGAATTGCCCGAACCGAAGGGGAGGATGCCATGCAGGAATCACTGATGATCATCGTTCGCGAATTGCCACACCTGCGAGACCCCGCTGCGCTTCACGGTTGGGTGCGACAGATCTCCGTTCGCGAGTCAGTGCGAATCGCGCGACGTTCGAACCGATCAGAACCTCGCGACCCATCCGAACCCGCTCTATCAGGACGATCGTCGGTCGATCATTACGCGGCCCTCGACGACAGCATCGACATCACATCGACGCTCGGCGCTATGGATCCAGCGCACCGCGCTGTCGTAGTGCTCCGCGATCTCGAAGGGCTCAGTGAGGCGGAGGTTGCACGCGTGTTATCCATTCCGATCGGCACCGTGAAGTCCCGCGCCCACCGCGGACGGGCCGCGTTCCGAGCCTCATGGGGACCCGAACGATGACCGTCCACGTGATCGGCGGGGGCATCGCCGGGCTGGTCGCCGCCATCGACGCATCCGAACGCGGGGCTGCCGTGTCACTGTATGAGGCCGCACCCCAATTGGGTGGGCGCGCTGTCGGTGCGAATGGTTCCTATCGCACCAATCTCGGACCCCACGTCCTCTATCAACGCGGTGCCCTCGGCCGGTGGTTGGCGACGCGTGATCTGACTCCACCACTCGTGGCGTTGCATCTCCATCGCACGTTCTGGATTCGACCCGGCGCCCCGTCCCGTCGCACGAGCGGCGCACTACTCGGTGCGGTACGCCACGTTCGGCACTCAGCCCCCGACGATCAGTCCTTCCGGGCATGGGGCCATGCAACGTTAGGGGTGTCGGCCACGGAACAATTGTCGAGACTGGCGGGCCTGTTCACGTTCCATCACGATCCCGGCGAGCTCGCTGCGTCTTTTGTCTGGGACCGGGTCCGAACCGACTTTCTCCAACCATGGGCTGCACGGACCGTCGCTGGCGGTTGGGAGCAGATCATCGCTGCCCTTGCGCAACGGGCGACCGAACGAGGCGTGCGGATCGAGACCAATGCGCGGGTCCGACCATCGGATTTCCCGAACGGGCCCACCATCGTGGCCACGTCGTTGGCGGTGTCGTCCCGCCTGCTCGACGACGCATCGCTGACGTGGTTCGGCGCGCGAACGGCGCTCCTCGACATCGCAGTGCGTGGGCGACCTCCGGGCGGGCGAGTCCTGGGGATCGACATCGGCTCCGATCTGCGCAGCTGTGTTCTGATGAACCGTTCGAGCGCCGACGATCCGACCGTCGCTCCGATCGGTCAGGAGTTGTGGTGCGGCCAGATGGGAATTGCGGACGATGACGATCCGGCGACTGCGACGGCGCGGATCGAGGCAGCGTTGACGGCCATGGATCCCGGCTGGCAGTCACGCGAAACCTGGCGGCAGTCCCGCGTGATCCTCAACGCATCCGGAGCGGTGGATCCGCCCGGCACCAGTTGGCGGGACCGACCGGCGATCGATCGCGGCGATGACCTGTTCGTCTGCGGTGACATGTCAGCCGCCCCGGGCCTCCTCGCAGAAGTTGCCGTCAACAGCGCCACGCACGCTGGAGCACTGGCTGCCGCCGCTGACCGGCAACGATCGTTCGCTCCCGGCTGGCCCGGCCTTCCGGTGACCCCCCAACACCGCATCGAACTTCTGGCAGCCACACTGGCCAGATCGTGTATCGAGTCGTTCCCGTTGGATGAGTGGCGCTTCGAGCCGTACGAGGAGGAGGAGCCGGGCGTCGTCGTCAGCGAACTCGCCGATGGCTGGGTGTTGGCGTTCGTCCGCGACGACACCGGCGGGTTGGTCTGGGGACTCGTCGGAGCTCGAGAACGCGACGCCGTGGGTCGGGGGCGTTTGGCCAAGGCGGTGTCGGTGGTGTCGGCGTTTCGACTCCGGCGACACGCCCGCCGACGCCTGCGCGTGGCACGATCAGGCGGTGACTGAACTCCCGACGCCTGACCTCATTGCTGTCGACGCTGGGGGGTGGGGTCTCACGTGGGCAGCCGACTCAACTGGCCGACTCCGTCAGATCGGATTGGGCCCTGAGGGTCACACCGCCCAGCTCGATGTCGATGCCATCTGGTATCCCGAGGCCTTCCCGACGTGGGGAGGAGGAGATCCGTTCCGGGCGGCCCCCCTCCGGATCACCCACGCCAATGGTCTGACCACCACCAGACTCGTTGTGGAACGCGTGTCCCGAGAATCGATCAACGGCAGCGAGTTGGTCATCGTCGTCTGTCGGGACGAACTCGTGGATCTCACGGTGGAACACCATCTCCGGACGCACCCGCCGTCGGGAATTCTCGAGCAATGGGTCGAGATCCATCACGACCAGGCCGAACCCATCACCTTGGCTGACTATGACTCGATCGGTCCTCTGCTGCTCACCTCCGAGTCTGCGGAGATCTGCCATTTCGGTGGAGGTGGCTGGGCAACGGAGTGGGCGTGGAACACCGAACTACTGACGACCGGCACCAAAACGCTCGACAGTTTCGGCGGCGTGCAGCCTCACCTTCAACGAAGCCCGTTGTTGCTCGTGTCCCCACAGGGACCATCGACGGAGTCATCCGGCGAGGTGCTGGGCCTGTCGATCGTGTGGGGTGGAAACACCCGATTCGCGCTGGACGTGCGCCGGACGTGGGATACCAGCGATGGCCTCAACCTGCGCTTGCGCGCAGGCGCGAACCCGGTCGGAGCGGAGTATCGACTGGATCCGAACGAACGGTTCGTCACCCCAACGGTGGCATGGACCTGGTCGAGTGCGGGCCGGGCGACGATCACCGAACGATTCCATGCGTGGTCACGGGCTCGGGTTCTGCGGGATCCCGATCGCCTTCGACCCCTCGTCGTGAACAACTGGGAGGCGGTCTTCTTCGACTTCGATCACGATCGGCTCGTCGATCTGATGGACCGCACCGCCGATCTCGGCGCCGATCTGTTCTTGCTCGACGATGGCTGGTTCGGCAACAACCACCCACGCAACGACGACAACGCCGGACTCGGTGACTGGGAGGTCAATACCTCGAAGTTGAGTGGCGGACTCGCTGGATTGGCTGATGCTGCGGCCGAGCGGGACATCCGCTTCGGGATCTGGTTGGAACCGGAAATGGTGAACCCGGAGAGCGATCTGTACGAGGCGCATCCCGACTGGATCGTGCGGACCGAGCGTGAACCCATCGAGCATCGTCAACAGCACTACCTCGATCCGTTGCGTCCCGAGGTTCGGGACTTCGAGTTCGGAGTGTTCGATCAGACCCTCACGCCGAACCCGGGCATCTCGTACGTGAAGTGGGACGCCAACCGCCCGATCACCGATCCGGGATCCGAGATGTTGTCACAGGACCAGCAGTCGAACATCTGGATCGACCATGTCTGGGCGACGTGGGCGGTGATGGCCGACGTGGCGCGTGCGCATCCCGAGGTCGAGCTGATGTTGTGCGCGTCGGGTGGCGGACGCGTCGATCACGGCAGCCTCCGTTGGTTCCACGAGTTCTGGACGTCCGACAACACCGACCCGGTCGTTCGGGCACGACTGCAATGGGCGTGCTCGATGTTCTTTCCAGCCTCGGTCATGGCAGCGCATGTGACGCGCTGGGGCGAGCGTCCGCTCGACTTCGCTTGTGCGGTTGCACTCTCGGCCCGCTTCGGCTTCGACCTCGATCTGGCCTCGCTCAGCTCCGACGAGCTCGCCGTCTGCCGCCGTGCCGTTGCCATCGCCCGTCGAACCCAGCCGCTGGTGCAGCACGGCCGGCTGCATCGGTTGATCTCGCCCGTCGAAGGCGACGACACGAGTCGGGCCTGTCTCGCCTACTCAGCGGAGGATCGACTGAGCGCGGTCGTGTTCGCCTATCAACTCGAAGCGAGCACGTCGCAGACCCCGGCGGTGTGGTTCGACGGCCTCGAAGCGGATCGTCGGTACGCCGTTGTCGAGTCGGAACTCGGCACCACCGATGATTCGATGGCCGCCACGCCCGCTGAGGCGCTCGTCGTCACAGGAGCCGAACTTGCGGGCAGCGATGGAAGAGACTCTGCGCCGCTGAACTGGACGCTCGAAGCCCCCTGCACCGCGATCATCTGGGAGATCACCGCCATCGCTTGAGAAATTCGTTCGGGCACTTTTTGTGACCAGTACTGTCCGCTGTATCGACCCGCCACTGCTCGCTCCTCGACATACCGACGAGTTCGGCGTTGTGCCGTTGGGTCCCGCTCAGCGCCGAGCGTCCGCCGTTGCGCTCGACCGCGCGGCTGCCTCAGCACTCGCCCGTCGCGTTGCCTTGCCCGACCATCTCGAAGGGCGATGCGGCACCGCCTCGGCGTTGCGCGCCCTCGACGCTGAATTCGGTGGTGGGTTCTTCGATGTGCCGATCGAGGCTGAGGCAGATCCTGTCGCCGCGGCCGACTGCTTCTCCGGTGACGGTCTCGTCATCGATGTCCAGACCCACCTCGTCCGCCCCTCGCGGATCAGCACCTCTGGCGCCAAGGCATTGCTGGGCTTTCTCCGATTGGTCGACCGGGATCGCTGGTCCGATCCCATCGATCCCGAACGATTGTCGGCTCCGGCGTGGGCATCGACCATGTTTGGTGGGTCCGAGACCTCGATCGCCCTGCTGACGTCGCCCCCCGGCGTCCCCGGCCAGGGAGTGCTCGACAATTCCGACATCGCGGCGGCGCGGGAGATCATCGATCGGTACGCGGGGACTGGGCGTGTCATGACCCACACGATCGTGCATCCGAACCTGGGCGACGCGGAGCTCGAGCGCATGGAGTCGTGGGCAGCGAGCCTCACGCCATCGGGCTGGAAGGTCTATACGTGGTGGGATCCGCCCGATCGACCGACCGGCGGGTGGTTTCTCGACGATGACACCGGACGTGCATTCCTTGACCGTGTCATGGAACTGGGACCGCGGCTGGTGTGCGCCCACAAGGGCCTGGCCGGACCGATCCCGTCGCTCGCCCCGCGGACGGCCTCGCCACGCGATATCGGTCCGGCGGCGCTCGCATATCCGGACATCGATTTTGTCGTGTATCACTCCGGCTACGACATCGACGCCCTCCAGGAAGAGGGCGCTCACGACGCTGACAACGAACGAGGCGTGAGCCGACTGGTGTCCTCGTTGGCCCGCAGCGGAATCGGCCCCGGATGCAACGTCTGGGCCGAACTGGGATCGACGTGGTTCCTGATGCTGCGTCGCCCCGTCGAAGCTGCTCACGTGATCGGCAAGCTCCTCTGCGCTGTCGGCGAGAACCGAATCCTGTGGGGGACCGATTCTGTCTGGTACGGCCCGCCGCAGGCGCTGATCGATTCGTTTCGAGCCTTCACCATCCCCGAACGTATGCGCGCTGAGTTCGGCTACCCGGAGCTGACCTCCGCCATCAAGGCCAAGATCCTGTGCGGCAATGCCGAACGGCTCTACGGCGTGCAGGCAATCGCCCGCGACCCTGATGAGCTCCAGTGGATCGGCGAGGCTCGCCGCGAGATGGCGGCGCGGCTTGGGTGACCCGAATGTGGCGTGCTGCCCGTTGACCCAGACGCTGACAGGATGGACCCATGACTCCTGAAGCAACTGTCAACGAGTTCATCCGGTTGGTCGTGAACGGCGACTTCGCGGCCGCCTGCCAGATGGTCACGAACCGCATCGAGTACGACAACGTCCCCGTCGGAAAAAACATCGGCCCGGAGGCAATGACATCGTTTCTCGAAACCATGTCGGAGGGCGTCGACGAGATCGAATTCGTCATTGTGCGACAGACCGCCGTTGGCCCGATCGTGATGAACGAACGGATCGACCGCTTTCGGATCGGCGAGACGTGGATCGACCTTCCCGTTGCCGGCGTATTCGAAGTGAACGATGACGGTCTCATCAGTCTCTGGCGGGACTATTTCGACATGGCCACGATGACAGATCAAGTCACCCGGCTGGCGCTCGGCTGATTCCCGGGTGAACTAGTTCGGCCGGATGTCGGAGTACCAGCCGAAGGCTGCGACACCGATCAACAGCACACCCGAGAGCACGGCAACCAGGCGATGATTGCGGGTCAGCAACCGACTGATGCGCTGCTGCATCGGAGCAGCCAAGAACGGCAACAGAACCAACGGCCAACCGAACCCGAGACCGAAGAAAAGGAAATAGACCAGCCCGTCAACGGTGGCGCCGCTGCCCTGAATTCCTCCCAGAACGAACGCTGAAATGATGATCGGGCCGGTGCATGGAAGTGTCATCGGCCCCAACGCGAGACCATACAGAAATGCCGTTGCGGATGGGTTCCGAAGGACCGGTGCCTGGCTCATGGACAACCGGGCCAGCGGGTTCCGGTCGAGAATCATGGCGATGCCGAGCACACCGACCAATCCGTAGAGCACCGGAAGGGCGTACGGCAACACGTTGGCGAACGGTGTCCGAAGCGCGTGGAGCAACGCTCCGAGGGCCACCATCACGGTCAGCACCCCAGCGAGCACCAGGACGCCCATCCAGCGGACTGCCCGTTTTGAGGAACCGTTTTCCACCCGATCGGCCAACATCACGAAGAGTCCCGGGTACAACGGCAGCATGCACACGTTGCCGAGGATCGCACCGTTGCCGAGTACGAAGGCTTGGAGGTACTCACGCACGGGTCGTCGACAAACGCCGGGCCGATGTGGTGGCGGCAGTCACGCCGCCGCGACGATTTTGACAGCGAGAGCGGCAGGAGACTCGAACCCCGTGACCATCGATGAAGCTCCGCCCTTGGCGTCGACCACGATCTTTGGGGTGCTCGGTGGGTTCAGCACGCTCTTGCCGTAGGCCATTTCCAGTGCACTCAACATCTCGGGGCTCATGACCGCAAAACGGATATTGCTGAAGCCGTTCTTCTGGGCGTAGGTCGCCACGTCGGCCGACGAAAGCTCGGTCTCGACGGACAACGCCAGGAACGTTGCGCTCTCTCCGGCCGCCGCCGCCGCCTTCTGGGTATCGCCGAGCTGTTTGCGACAATTTCCGCACCACGTGGCGAACACCTCAACTACTACCGGGGCACCGACGAGATCACGGACGGCGAACTTGTTACCAGCTGTGTCGGTGATCGGCACACCGAGCCAGTCAGCGTTCAGCGACGGCGTTTCGCCGGTCGGAGATGTCGACCCGGATGGTGCAGCAGTTGTCGTGTCGCCGCATCCCGTGAGGATCAGCGCCATCGACGCGAGGCCGACGAGCACGGCACCGCGAACTGTGTGGTTTATGCGCATGAAACGACGGTACCCGTGAACTCGCTGTGTCGAGAGGTCACGTGGAGAGTGTTTCGCGAAACGTGAGATCCGAGCAGGCGTCACGTCGTCAGAGCGCGGCCACCACAAAGCTCGCCACCGTCGTGGCATTGCCTCCGATATTGAGCGTCGCGACACGGCGGGCGCCATCGACCTGGCAGTCCCCCGCCCGATCCGTCACCTGTTGAGCGGCGTCCCACATCATCCGAACACCGGTGGCCCCAACCGGATGGCCGCCGCCGGTCAGCCCACCACCGGGGTTGATGGGCATCGTTCCGCCGAGCTGCACGGTGCCGTCCTCGATCGCCCGCCAGCTCTCCCCCGGCTTGGTCAGACCGAAATGGTCGATGGCGGCGTACTCGCTGATAGTGAAGCAATCGTGGGTCTCTATCGCGTCGATCTGTGCAAGGTCGGCGATTCCTGCCCGCTCAAAGGCGTCGAGAATCGTGGCCCGAACATGGGGCAGCACGTACTCGTCGTCGCGATGGTCAGCGATCTTCCCAGCCATCGTCATGCGAGCGGTTCGATGACCCCATCCGTCGATACGTGCGACGTCGTCGATGGAGACGCCCCGACTCGTTGCCCAGCGCTCGGCGGCCGACGCCGTGGCCAGCACGATCGCCGATGCTCCGTCGGTCACCTGGGAGCAGTCGTAGCGTCGAAGCCGGCCAGCGACGATCGGGTTCAGATCATCGTCATCGGAGAAGTTTCCATCAGCAACATTCCAATCGCGAGTCTGCGCCAGCGGGTTGCGGGTCGCGTTGGCGAACGCTTTCCGACCGAGTTCGCCCAGGTGCACGTGATCAAGTCCGTAGCGGCGGGCGTATTCGTCGGCGAGCAGGCTGAAGAGATGCGGCCACGGGTACTCCACGCCCTCTGTCTCCTGTGGCACCCACGCTGCGGCACCCAGGGCCTGCTGGGCCGCGAAGCCGCCGTGGGCGCGCATCAGTTCGACGCCGACGACCAACGCCGTCTCGGCGCGCCTGGCATCCAGCTCGGCTGTGGCGGCGAGGATCGCCATCGACCCGGACGCGCAGGCTGCTTCATGTCGCGACACCGAGATTCCTGCCAGCTCGGGCGTCGCCTCGATCAGCAGACCTCCGAGGTGGCCCTGACCCGAATAGACCTCGCCGAGAAAGTTCCCGACGTGGGCGGTGTCGATATCGGCCGACGTCATCTGAGCCGATGCCAACGCCGCAGCCGTTGCTTCCCTCAGTAGGTCGATCAGCGTGAGCCCCTCACGACCGACATTGCGGGCAAAGTCCGTCTGCGTGCCGCCAAGAATGAAGACCGGGCTGCGCTCCATCAGGCGTCCTGTTGCTCGGCAAGTTCCGTGGCAGACACCCACCAGGCGTGATAGCCAGCAGGAACCCTGACGGGCACCGACAATCGACAGACTGCCTCGTCGGCGAGTCGCGCCGCATCAACGATATGGACCTCGGTGGCGCCGGTGGCCTCCTCGACCACGAACGTCACCAAGTAGCCATCGTTCTCGGCAGTTCCCCCGGTGCGAGGACAGAACACCGTCTCGCCACCGAACCATCCGGTGGGCCATACATGGGTCACGGATTCCCCGGACTCAAGATCGTGGCCAATCACCGCGTCGAACGCCAGGGTGGAACGCGGCGCAAACCGTTGCAGATAGGAGTAGCGGGAGGGCTGGCCGAGCAGGCGATCGTCCATGCGGGGAAACTCCGAAGGAACATCGACGAGCCGTTGATGCACCAGCGACCCGGACCGCAGGTCGAACGTCCACTTTGTGAGGTACGGCTCCAAGCGGAGCATGCCAAGCGTCGGCGCCTCGTAACTCGATTCGTTCAGAGGATCATCGGCGAGGGGCTCCTCGCTGCGACACCCCACGAGATGGATCAGATGCTCGCCCTCTTGCCACGCATTCACGACGTGGTACATGAAGCACGGATCGGTCTCGAACCAGCGCACGGTGGTGGAGTCGCCATGGCGGGGAACCAGCCCGAAGCGCGTGGGCTGGTCTCGCTCGAACTTCAGCTTGGATCCACCAGCGGCCATGGCTTCCATGTCCCACGTGAACGAGAAGTCGAAGAGGACCATCCAGTCGTCGGTGAACGCCAGATCGTGCTGGAGCCGGGGACCACTCAGCTCGACGCTGTCGGATCTCGTGACGCGACCGTCCGCCGAGATGGCGCCATGGGTCAGGTAGGGCGGCAGCGGATCGAAATCGATGTAGAGCAGCTCGCCGGTGCGTTGATCGACCTTCGGGTGTGCCGCCATCTTGGTCTGCAGCGTCGCGTTGAAATCCTGGATGCCTCGCGTCTCCAACTCAGGAAGACCGATCCGATAGGCGTCGCCACCGAGCCACCAGAGCGCCAGCAGCTCACCGTTGAACCACACGAGGTCGGTATTGGCCGTGTCCTTGAATACCTCTGGATACTTGGTGAGGTCGGGGCGCTCCATGATCCCGCTCCACAATGCGGTACCCGCCTCGGATTCCTTCAGGAAGCCGTTGGTGAGGACGTACCGGTTTCGATAGATGGCGTCGGTGCCGTTGAACTCGACAGCGTGGATCATGCCGTCGCCGTCGAACCAGTGGTATCGGCCAGGCGGATCGAACTGCGGATTGGCTCCGTTGCGAGCGAAGACCCCCACGAGATCGTCGGGGAGCTCACCGGCCACCACCGTCAACGCCAACGTGTTCTCCGTGTCGGTGGGCGCGTAGATCCCGTCGAGATAGCGCGAGCGCTGCCCTGGCGGGGATTGGGCGGTATCGAACGTTGTCATCTGGGTGGACCTCTCGGGTGATTGTGTCAACTATGGTGACTGCATAAGGCTTTTCATCATTGTAGAGAAGGAACGGTACGCATGGGACCAACTCTCGAAAACTCCGGCGAAGCGGTGGGCGAACGGTTCGCCTACTTCCTCGATGCCTCGGGACTCACACGCGACACGTTCGTCGATGCGGTCGACGGTGCGATCGGCGCACGAAGCCTCTACGCAGTACTCAGTGGACAGCGTCGTCCATCGCGATCGCTGTCGGTGCTCATCGAACGGACCTGGGGGTTCCGCGCGGATTTTCTCCTGGACGGATCCGGGCCGATGTGGGCGTCGGTCCCGGTACGTGCCACTGAAAGCGACGGTCTCTCGCCCGCCGAACGTGAGGTCGTCACCTTCATGCGCGAGTCGGTCGAGAACGCCAAGAGCATCCGCATCGAGCTCGACAAGGCACGGCTCTGGCGCCGGGTCTTCGATCGGACGCTCACATCGCTGATGACCCTGGAGAGCCGACGTGATCACGACGACGACATGGCGTCGATTGCGCTTGTCCTCGACGACAGCCAACGATCAGCGCGCGCGTTCGAGCGGTACATCGTGGCACTCCATCGACGTCGCGCCATGCGCCTGACCGAACTCTTCGTCAACCATTACGCGGCTGAATCACGTCTCCCAGTGACACAGGTCGGAGCGACCACGCTGCAGGACACCCGCCGGCTCGTGGGCGCTTCGGTCGAACAACTCGACGACGAGATCCGCACGATGCGCCAGCGACTGGAAGCCATCGCCACCACCCCCAGCACCAACGACCTCTGCCATCACGACCCCGATGTCGGGGCCAGCGCCCTGAGCGGAATTGTCACGTCGACACTGTCCACCTGAGCCGTGGATCAGCTCAGATCCCGGCGCCGCCCAATAACTCGGCGGCCCTACGAATCACGGCCGACAGCTCAGGATGATTGTTCTCGAAGGCGATGGCCTCCTCGGTCAACCGTTCGCTCAGGCCGTGATGCGCACCCTCGTCAATCTTGGAGCGGACTTCGGCGCTCAGCTTCTCGGCGCGGTCTGAGTCGTCGCCCTGATGGGCATCGAGCTGGTCGGCCAGCGCTTCGAGGTGTCGTCGCTCGTCATCGTTCATCCCCAGACCATACCCACCGAACGCTTCACGATCACCGGCCACCGCACAATGGTGAACAGAGTTAACCTAGGGGTTCGTCAATCAAGGGGGCCTCGTTGGACGCCAAGTTGGAACGCGAGATTCGAGAACGACTCGACGTCGAGGGCGAACGAACTCGTCCGCCGGAGGGCTTCCCGGCTCTGCCGCCGCTCGCCGCCGGCCGCTACACCGATGCTGACTTTGCCGCCCTCGAGAATCGGCACGTCTTCGGATCGACATGGATGTTCGCTGCGCACACGAGCGAAGTCACGAACGCTGGTGACTTCCAAGTCGTGGACCTTCCGATCGGGCAGGTCATCGTGATCCGAAGCGTCGACGGCGTCATACGCGCCTTCTTCAACAGTTGCCGTCATCGCGGCGCACCCGTCACTCGAGATTCCTGCGGCACGGCAAAACTGCTGATCTGCCAATACCACTCGTGGGCGTACGACACCGAGGGTCAGCTCAAGAACGTCCCGGACGAGCGCGACTTTGTGCCGCTCGATCGCGAGGACCGTGCGCTCGTGCCCCTGCGTTGCGAGATCTGGGACGGGTGGATCTTCGTGTGCGCCTCAGATGATCCACCGCCGTTGATCGAGTGGCTCGGACCCATCCCCGAGCAACTCCGCGAACTGAATGGCGGTGCATTGCGCGTCGTCGGGCGGCAGGTCAACGAGTTCACCTGCAACTGGAAACTCGCCGTGCACGCCTTCATGGAGGTGTACCACGTCAAGACAGTGCATCCCGAGAGCGCGGCGTTGCTGTATGACCCACGCCGAACAACCCTGGCCATGTTCGAGCGCGGCCACAACCGGCTGACCATCGACAAGCGCCCCGATATGGCGTTCCTCAATCAAGCAGTTGGAGCGCCCTTCGACAACGAGTCCGTCGGAGAGTTGATCCGGACCACCTCGACATCGTTCTCGATCGTCCCGAACGTCACGATTGTCCCGGACCCAGCATCATTTCCGTTCATCATCGCCTGGCCGACCGGAGTCGATTCCTGCCGACTCGAACTCATCTGGTTCGGTGCTGACTGGGGAGAGGGCGATCCTCCTCGGGAGCACACCGAGCGCATGGAACTCTTTGACACGATCATCGCCCAGGACACGGCGAACCTCGCTCCGATGCAGGCATCGCTTCGATCTGCCGGTTGCCCCGACGTGCTCGTCGGGTACCAGGAGCGGCTGCTATATCACTTCGAACGACACATCGACGCGGCCCTCGGTGGAAGTGTGCCCGAAGATTTCCACGTCGAACCAGTTCTCGATCATTTGATCGAGATTCATAGGAACGCGAACCTCGCCGAAACGACAGCCTCATGACCCAGCCCATGCTCCGCGAGGTGTTCGCTCCAATCACGGACGAACTCGATGTCGTCGACCTGGAGATCACCGGGAACGTTCCCGCCGCCCTCGAGGGTGCGTTCATTCGCAACGGACCGAACCAGCGGTTTGAGCCGCTCGGCCGCTACCACATGTTCGATGGCGACGGGATGCTGCATTCCCTGACGCTGCGTGATGGACACGCCGTCTATCGGAACCGCTGGATTCGTACCGCTGCGCTTGCGGCCGAGGAGCGAGCTGGTCGAGCCCTCTACGGCGGCCTCGGCGAGATGCACTTTCCAACTCGCGAGGAGGTGGGCGACGCCGGAAATCTCAAGAACCCCGCCAACACCAACATCGTCCGCCATGCCGGGCGTTATTTGGCGCTCTGGGAAGGCGGTCTCCCGACCGAGGTCACGGCGTCGCTGGACACCGTTGGCACCTTCGATTTCGACGGCCGTCTGTCCGGTGCGTTCACCGCTCACCCGAGAATCGATCCTCGGACCGGCGAGATGTTCGCGTTTGCGTATCAACCGTTCGCTCCATACCTGCGGGCCTTCCACATCTCGCCGAACGGCGAACTGGTCAAGAGTGTCGACCTCGATCGACCGTCGTGTTCGGTCATGCATGACTTCGTCATCACCGAGAACCACGTCATCTTCGTCGAGTCACCGCTCGTCTTCGATCTGGCCGGCGCCCTGGAAGGTCGCGCACCCTTCAACTGGGAGGCCGATCACGGCACCCACGTCGGGGTCATGGCCCGAGGTGGTGATCACGTTGATTGGATCGAGGTGACCGACGGCTACGTCAATCACTTCTGGAACGCATGGGAAGAGCACGGCATCATCACGTTCTCGGGGTCGAGCATTGTCGGAACGTCGTATACGAGCGGGGAGGGTGGAGCGGCCGACGGCGGCGACGCCGATTCCGAGCCAGGACGCCCTACGCGCTACCGGGTCGATCTCGCGAACCGCACTGCAACCTCGGAACTCATCGATGATCTGGGCGGCGACTACCCACGCATCAACGATGCGTACCTGGGGATCCGCAGCCGATTCCACACCATGAGCGCCTTCGGCGGACGGGCAGATATCGTCGGTCACTTCGACACCATCGTTCAGTACGACGACCACACTGATGCACGTACCAGTTGGTATGCGGGCGCTGGAACCATCGTCGGCGAGGCCGTCTTCGCTGCTGATCCAGACGGCACCGAGGAGAACGACGGTTGGCTGTTGTTCACCGTCCACGATCGAGCCACCGGGGCCACCGATCTTGCTGTCATGGATGCGCACGACGTGGCCGCTGGACCGATCGCACGGGTCCATTTCCCTCGCCGCCTGCCCTTCGGGTTCCACGCTGGGTGGTTTCCTGACGTGCCAGCGACGTCGCCTGCATCGTGAGGGCACGCGCCCCACTCGCGACAGTGTTGGTGGCCGCGACAATCTCGCTGGGCGCCAGCTGCGGCGGCAACGCATCTACAACCGGCGTAACCACCACGGTCGACGCACTGAGCGTTGCCGCCAACGCGTCGATGCAACGTCTCGCTGGTCGCTACGCGCACTACGACGTCGTCGCCTACCAGAGCGCAGACATGAAGACGCTCATCATCAGCTACGGCTTCACCGACCTCGCCCTCCGTGACGGCAGCCTCATCGCAACCGAGACCTTCTGTCACGCCGAGCACCGGAGCGACCAACCGATCACCACCACCATGGCCGACGCGGCGACCACCGCCATCCGTCCAGCCAGCATCGCCGTGACGCTCAGCGATCTCGATGGGCGGGTTCGTGTGCAACGACCCGCGACCCCAACCGGGATCGGCATCCATTTCAACGATCCCGTGAATGATGTCCTGCCGACCGATCCGACGGATCCGCGCATCGTCGATGACGATCATGACGGCAACCCGGGCATTACCGCGCACATCAAGATCACTGACACGTTCCAGGGCGATCTGTTCATCGCCCGTCGGGAGATCTTTGCGTACGACGTACTGGCCCAGGACGACGGGTCGCTGACGGGCACGGTGACGGATCACTCCGAACAACTGATCGTCGGTGCCACGAACGATCTGTTCATCACCCGAGCCCCGTGGGTCCAGTACCCGGATCTGACGAGGAGCCCGATCCTCCTCAAGCCCGTCGCCACCGACTGGGACTGCGCACGCCTGATGCAGGAACGCCCGACGCTCTTTCCACCGACACCTGCCGTGGATTGGTGAGCACTGAGCGACCTGGAAAACGCCTGAGGGGCGCCGGCAGATACTGCCGACGCCCCGGGAAACCGGCAAAGGTCTTACATCTTCGCGGACGCCTTGATCTCGTCGGCTGATTCCTCGTCGCTCCCGCTGCGCATCTCTGCTGATTTCAGCAGCGCGATTGCCAGCACGAGCAACCCGAACAAGGGCTTGGCGAGGATGTCCCCAAGGGAGTAGCCCACCTGACGGATGACTTCCGCGTTGCCCTCATTCTTGACGATCGAGGGAACGATGTAGGCCAGTGGATAGACGCCCCATGTGGCAAGCAGTACATAGCGCATGATGTCGAGCAACTTTCGAACCTGCGGTGACTGGCGCCCGAGCGACCTGCCCAACTCGACGAAGACCACGAACAGGATGTACACGAATGGAATAGTCGACAGGACTCCGAAGACCGTTCGCGTGGTCGAATCCGCTGCGGCAATTTCGCCCGGGTACCCGAGTGCGATCATCGCCACCGCTGCGATGGACAACCGGATGATGAGGCTTCGAGTGGTGTTCTTCGCCAACTTCAGCACGATCACCAGTTCTGCGAGCAGCAGCGGCACCGTCAGGAGCCAGTCGACGTATCGGTAGCCCTCGTTGAAGGGGCTTCCTGTCTGCTCGTACTTGCCGTTCACGAATGTGAACGCTTCGGTCCACGAGTTGAAGATTCGTAGGTAGTGGTACAGGGCAATCGCAACAACCAACGACGTGATGGTCACGGCCTGACGATGGTCGGGGTGAACCCGACTTCTCGAGAGGATGAAGTAGAGCAGCGACGCCCCCATCGCTGCGATCACAAGTGAGAACGAGTTGTAAACAAGGTTGTACTGGGTCTTGGACAGGGCAAGTACCGGGTTCATGTGAACTCCTTTTTGCGGCCGCTGTCTGCGACCTCACCCACGAGTCAACCACCTTTCGTTGTATTTATTCTCTCTCAGCGAACTATTTTCCATGATTGCTACCATCGTCGTCGTGGCGAACAACAACAGGATCGACAACACCGACATCGACGCCCCTCGCGGCGGTCTGCCGAGCGACGACGTCGTCGATCTGCAGACGGCCGCCGAGCGGCTTGGAGTTCACTATCAGACGGCCCACAAGTGGGTTCGGTCCGGTCAGCTTCGCGGGGTGCTGATCCGGGGCCGCTACGTCATCGCAACCGCCGATCTCGACGCCTTCTCAGCCCAACGTGATCGACCGCGATCGCCAGCTGCCCGCCGTCCAAGATCCGGGCTGGCGCCGCTCGCCGACCAGATGTTCCAGCATCTGATCATGGGCAACGAAGGCCCCGCTCGCGAGCTCGTCGACGGGCTCATCGTCGACGGGGTGCCACTCACCACCGTCATGCAGGAGGTGCTGGTTCCGCCGCTCGTTCGGATCGGGAACGAGTGGCACGCTGGCCGACTCTCCATCTGGGTCGAGCACCAGGCGACTGCGATCGTCGAGCGGATCCTCGGCGCCCATCACCCAACACCGCGTGGGCGACGACGTGGCACGGCGGTCGTGGCAGCACTCGCCGGCGACGTCCACGATCTGCCCACATCGATGGCAGCCGCAGCATTACGAGACGACAACTGGAACGTCCACCATCTCGGCGCCGACATGCCCGGCGATCAGATCGTGGAATTCTGCGCACAGACGACCATCGATCTTGCGGTCTTGACCGTCACCAACCCAGCCGTGCTGCCGCTCGCGGAGCAGACCGCAGCACTCCTGGAATCGCACGGGATTCGGACCATCATCGGCGTTCCCGGCCAGACACTCGACGAACTCCTCAGCCTCGCT
>JBBRSC010000038.1:0-18768 GCA_038245795.1 Acidimicrobiales bacterium | reverse complement strand
GTCAGCCCGTTCATGAGCCGATGCAGACCGGCATCAAGGCCATCGACTCGCTCATCCCGGTGGGCCGGGGACAGCGTGAGCTGATCATCGGCGACCGCAAGACCGGCAAGACCACCGTCGCTATCGATGCCATCCTGAACCAGAAGGGCCTGGGGGTGAACTGCATCTATGTCGCCATCGGCCAGAAGGCCTCGACGGTGGCGCAGATCGTCGCCCGTCTCGAAGCGGCTGGTGCCATGGAGTACACCGTGGTGGTGGTGGCGCCGGCATCAGATCCCGCGCCCTTCAAGTACCTGGCCCCGTATGCCGGTTGCGCCATGGGCCAGCACTGGATGGACAACGGCGGACACTCGCTCATCATCTATGACGATCTGTCAAAGCAGGCCGAGGCCTATCGTCAGATGTCGTTGCTGCTGCGTCGACCACCGGGGCGCGAGGCGTATCCCGGCGATGTGTTCTATCTGCACTCCCGGCTGCTCGAGCGCGCCGCCAAGCTGTCCGACGATCTTGGTGCCGGCTCCATGACCGCCCTGCCGATCATCGAGACCAAGGCTGGCGACGTGTCCGCCTACATCCCCACCAACGTGATCTCCATCACCGACGGCCAGATCTTCCTGCAGGACGATCTGTTCAAGTCTGGTGTGCGACCCGCCATCGATGTGGGCATCTCGGTGTCCCGCGTGGGGTCTGCGGCCCAGATCAAGGCCATGAAGGCCGCCGTGGGAACGTTGAAGAGCGATCTTCAGCAGTTCCGTGAGCTCGAGGCATTCGCCGCGTTCGGTTCAGATCTTGACGCCGTGTCGAAAGCGCAACTGGAGCGCGGGTACCGGCTCACCGAACTCCTCAAGCAGGGCATCGGCCAACCCGTTCCCGTGCAGGAACAGGTGGTCGTGTTGTTCGCTGGCACCCGCGGGTACCTCGACCACATCGACGTCAGCGAAGTGCAACGCTACGAAAAGGAACTGCTCGAGTGGTTCCGCGGACGTCACGCAGATGTGCTGGCGGCGATCAAGTCGTCGGGCAAGCTCGACGATGCCGAGGGCTTCGAGGCCGCTGTCAAAGCGTTCACCGATCAGTTCCTCTCGACGTTGGTTGCCGAGTCGGCCCCCGACGCCACTGACCCTGGGGACGCGGATCTGCACAAGGTGTCGGCACCAAATCATCTGCCCGAAGACGAAGTCGATCGCCCCGACGGCGACGACCCGCGCTGACGGTTGATCTGAAGGACTGAGGAGCTCACATGCCGGGTGCACAAGAACGGGTACTCCGCCGCCGGATCGGCAGCGTGCAGAACACCAAGAAGATCACGCGCGCCATGGAGCTGATCGCGGCCACCCGCGTCGTCAAGGCCCAGCAGGCCGCCAATTCCGCCCGCCCCTACAGCGAGCACATCACCGAGGTCATCCGCGACCTGGCGTCGGGCGGTTTGATCAATCATCCGCTGCTCGCCCCGACGACGGGCGAAGGTCGGGTAGCGATTGTGGTCCTCAGCTCCGATCGAGGTCTGGCCGGCGCCTACAACTCATCGGTCATCCGGGCTGCGGAACGTGAGCTGATGGCGGTTCGTTCCGAGGGGCGCGACTACGCCCTGATCATCATCGGTCGGAAGGCCGAGACCTACTTCAGGTTCCGCAACTACGACATCGAAGCCAGCTACACCGGGTTCAGCGAGAAGCCCACCTACGAGAACGCTCGCGAGATCGCGGCGATGGTCACGGAGCTGTTCTCCGGCGATGTCGATCGAGTCGAGCTCGTCTACACGCGTTTCATCTCGATGGGATCCCAGGACGTGACCGTGCGGCGGTTCCTGCCGCTCGACACCGATGACGGCGAAGGTGCTGACGATGCCACAGGCCCGTCGTCGGCGTTCGAGTTCGAGCCGTCCGGGCGCACTGTGCTCGAGGCCCTACTGCCCCGCTATGTGGAGTCGCGGCTCTTCGCAGCGATGCTCGACGGGGCGGCATCGGAACTGTCGTCACGCCAGCGGGCGATGAAGTCCGCCACTGACAACGCTCAGGAACTGATCATCAAGCTGTCCCGCAAGATGAACCAGGCCCGCCAGGACGCCATCACCACTGAGATCATGGAGATCATCAGCGGTGCCGAGGCGCTCGGCTCGGACAACGAACACGATGACAACCTCATTCTGGATCACCTCAATGCTGATCCCTTCCCCGGCCTGCACGGACCCGCCGCGCATGGCCACACCCGCTGATGCACAGGAGCACCTCCTCATGACAATCACCGAACCAGAACTCAAAGACGGGCGAATCATCGCCATCGCCGGCCCCGTGGTCGACGTCGAGTTCCCACCCGACGCCCTTCCCGAGATCAACACGGCCCTCAAGTTCGAGATCAAACTCGGCGGCGAGGTGATCGAGGTCTGGGCCGAGGTCGCCCAGCAGATCGGCGATTCGCGGGTGCGGGCCATCGCGCTCAAGCCCACCGATGGCCTCATCCGCGGCACGATCGTCCGCAACACGGGCCACGGCATCCAGGTGCCCGTCGGTGACGCCACGCTCGGCCACGTGTTCAACGTGATCGGCGAGCCACTCGATGTGCCCTCGGTCGACGCCGACACCTACTGGGACATCCATCGTCCTGCCCCCGCGTTCGACACCCTCGAGCCGTCGGCCAAGATGTTCGAGACCGGCATCAAGGTCATCGATCTCCTCACCCCGTACCCCCAGGGCGGCAAGATTGGTCTGTTCGGCGGAGCCGGTGTGGGAAAGACCGTGCTCATCACCGAGATGATCAACCGGGTGGCATCGAACCACGGCGGTGTGTCGGTGTTCGCCGGCGTGGGGGAGCGGACCCGCGAGGGCACCGACCTCTTCATCGAGATGGGCGAGACGATGATGGGTGGGTCGGATGCGAACGTGCTGTCGAAGGCCGCGCTGTGCTTCGGCCAGATGGATGAGCCGCCAGGCGTGCGTCTGCGGATCGCGCTTGCGGCGCTGACCATGGCCGAGTACTTCCGGGACGTCCAGGGCCAGGATGTGCTCTTGTTCATCGACAACATCTTCCGTTTCACCCAGGCGGGATCGGAGGTATCGACCCTGCTGGGTCGTATGCCGTCGGCCGTGGGATATCAGCCCACGCTGGCTGATGAGATGGGTTCGCTCCAGGAGCGCATCACCTCGACGGGTGGACGGTCCATCACGTCGCTGCAGGCCGTGTACGTGCCCGCCGATGACTACACCGACCCGGCGCCGTTCACCTCGTTCACCCACTTCGATGGCACGACCGAGCTGAGCCGTGACATCGCGGCTCTCGGCATCTATCCCGCTGTGGATCCGCTGGCGTCCACGTCGTCGATCCTTGCTCCCGAGGTTGTCGGTGAACGCCACTACCGGGTCGCCCGTCGCGTGCAGGAGATCTTGCAGCGCTACAAGGAACTGCAGGACATCATTGCGATCCTCGGACTCGATGAACTGTCCGAAGAGGACCGCGTGACCGTGAACCGCGCCCGCAAGGTGCAGAAGTTCCTGGCGCAGCCCATGTACGTGGCCGAGGTCTTCACCGGTCTCCCCGGGATCACCACCCCGGTGGATGAGACCATCGAGAGCTTCGAGATGATCATCAACGGCGATCTCGACCATCTGCCAGAGCAGGCGTTCTACAACGTTGGCGGGGCCGAAGATGTCATCCGCAAGGCAAAGGAACTGGAAAAGAGCACCTGATGGCCATCCTGCGAGTCGAACTCGTCTCGCCGGAGCGCATTGCGTATTCCGGGGAGGCCAAGATGGTCATTGCCCGGACGATCGAGGGCGACATTGCGTTCCTGCCGGGCCATGTGCCGTTCATCGGGGTGCTCGACACCCACGTGGCGCGCGTGCTGCTCGAGGATGGCGGCGAGCAGGCGATTGCTGTGCACCAGGGTTTCGTCGAGGTGTCGCCCACGGATGAGAACGGCGACACACTTGTCACGATCCTGTCCGATGTGTGCGAACTCGGCGGCGACATAGATATCGTCCGCGCCGAACGTGCCAAGGTCAAAGCCGAAGAGGCCCTCCGCACTGATGCAGCTGACGCCGAGGCGTACGCTGCGTTACGACGGGCCGAGGCCCGCCTCGCCGCTGCGGCGTAAATCCCCGCCGCCTACACGTCCAGTTTGTCGGGGCGATGGCGGGCGTCGATACGCCGCACGGTGCCCGAACGCGAGCGCATCACCATTGACTGCGTGGTGATCACGTTCGCCGAATAGTGGACTCCCTTGAGGAGATCCCCATCGGTGATGCCAGTGGAGGCGAAGAAACAGTTGTCGCTCGCGACCAGCGTGTCCTGGGTCAGGATCTGGTCGAGGTCGTAGCCAGCGTCTA
The DNA here is from genome assembly GCA_038245795.1 of Acidimicrobiales bacterium. Lineage (GTDB taxonomy): Bacteria > Actinomycetota > Acidimicrobiia > Acidimicrobiales > Microtrichaceae > JBBRSC01. The sequence continues at coordinate 14,446 of JBBRSC010000038.1, read as the reverse complement.
GTGCCGCGCGTCGTTCACCGTCGTTGCGGGGCCACAGCCGCCCCAGGATGATGCCGCCCATGCATTTCATGGCCGCGGCCGCGATGACACCTTCGGGGGTGCCGCCGATCCCGAACATGATGTCGGCGCCGGAGTCGGGCCAGGCGGCGGAGATTGCACCGTTCACGTCGCCGTCCTGAATCAGGCGGATCCTCGCGCCGGCCGAGCGGATCTCGGCGATCAACTCGGCGTGGCGTGGCCGATCGAGCACCACGGCGGTGATGTCACGGATGTGTTCGCCCTTGGCTTTGGCGACCTTGGCCAGGTTGTCGGCGACGGGGGCGTCGAGGTCCACGACGCTGGCTGCCTCGGGTCCGACGGCCAGCTTGTCCATGTAGACGCAGGGCCCCGGATCGAACATCGATCCACGATCGGCGACCGCAATCACGGCAATCGCCCCAGCGCGACCCATTGCTGTGAGGGTAGTTCCCTCGACCGGATCGACCGCGATGTCACACGAAGGACCGGTTCCGTCGCCCACTTCCTCGCCGTTGAAGAGCATGGGAGCTTCGTCCTTTTCTCCTTCGCCGATCACGACGACGCCCTTCATGGCGACCGTCCCGAGGAGGAGTCGCATCGCGTCGACGGCCGCTCCGTCAGCGGCGAGCTTGTCGCCATTGCCAACCCAACGCGAGGCAGCCAGCGCAGCGGCTTCCGTCGTTCGGACCAGTTCCATAGCCAGGTTGCGGTCAGGGGCGCGGAGATCCATGAGGAGACGTTACTGATGGTCCTGAGACCGCTTCGAATCGCGAGGCGGAATCCATGGGGCTCAGATGCAAGGATGTCCAAGTGAATGATCTGCATCCCGAGGCTCCGCTCGACGAAGAAGTCGGCGACGAAGAAGCTGGCGACGAAGAGACGGGACCATTCGATGTCGAAGGTCGCGAGGACATCGACCCCACGTCGAGTCGTCCCTTGGCGATGGCCGGCGACGGGTTCCTCTCCTACGAAGTGAGCGATTGGTCCGGCGAATCCCGCTCGCTCCTCGACTCCCTGCTGTCATCGGCCGGCATCAAGCACTTCTGGCAGGGCACGAACCTCAGCGTCGACGCCGACCGCGAGGACGAGGTCGACGCCATCATCGACGAGGTCCTCGTGAGCGCGACGGTTGCGTTGGACACCGATCGCGAGAAGGTCGTCTACGAGGTCGGTGACTGGTCCGCCGCGCTGCAGCAGTCGTTGGCGGACTCATTGGTGGTCGCGGAGATCCCCTACGAGTGGGATGAAGCCGGAGACCTCGTCGTCTATGCAGACGACGAGGATGCCGTCGAAACCATCCTTGATGCCATGCCGGATCCGGACGAGGAGGACACCTCCGCCGACGATGGCGTCGAGGTTCAAGCAGTGCTCGGCCGACTCTGGCAAGCGTCAGTTCATCTGGCACGTGACCCGTCCGACACAGCGTCGGTGGTTGCTGTTGCCGACAATGCCGAGATCATCGAGCACATCGGCTTGCCGTTCGGGTTCGAGCCTCCCGTCTGGCGTCATCTCGTCGAGCTGGCGAGGATCCTCAGCGACGGATTGAGCGCCACCGGCGATGACGTCTGGGAGGATGAACAGGTCGTCGAGGCCGCCACAGCCATGAAGGACGCAGTCCGTCCGTTTGTCTGACTCGGAGCTGAACTGAGCTGCGCAGTACCCTGACGTTATGGTCCTGGCAGAGTTGGAGGCGTACTTCAGTCGCTCCATCGCCCCGACCCGTCGGGTGGCGCTCGGCGATCTGTTCCTACCTGTGGACCCGAGCCCCGGGTTCGGTGGGGTGCTCCTGGGTGGTGTTGCCGCCCGATTCGCGCAGGAACTCGATGCAGACGAAGTTGCCGAAATCTATGGCTTGGCGCTGGACCTGGAGCATCGCGATCGCCTTCCGCAACCGAGACTCCGACATCGGTTCCAGACCGATCGGATCGGACTGCAGCTCTGCACCCATCGGCTCATCGGCATGGGCGAGACGCTGGAATTCGATCTCGAGGATCACATCGGGACCCCTGCGCAGCAGGTGCTCGCGGCCGTCTACGCGGCAGGTGCCACCCCGACCGCTGTGCGTTCGTCCATCCTGGCGGTTGTCCGCACCGGGCTGACCTGGCGAGGTGCCATCGGCGATCGGTTGATCAGCGTGTTGTCCGGGAGCCTCGTCTCGTTCTCGATGGGGGTGCTCGACGATCCGGTCCGTTGGGCCCTCACCATCCTTGATCTCGCGGCGCTGGAGAACGAGCCACCTTCCAAACGTGCCGTTATTCAAGCGTTTCGAGATGGGCTCCGCGACGCCCACCCCGATCACGGCGGTGAAGCCGACGACGCGGCGGAGCGAATCGCAGAGTTGACCGAGGCTCGCCGCATCCTGCTCGGCGCCTGAGTCCAGTAGATCGTGGCGATGATCGATGGGCTGTTGTTGGCCCCCGGTGCAGGCTCCAACGCTGATCATTCGTCGCTGCTGACACTCGAAGCGGCGATCCTCGCGGTCCGCCCCGACATTGCCGTGCGACGGTTCGACTTCGGCTATCGGCTCGCCGGGCGCCGCTTCCCGGACCGCGCGCCGCACCTGCTGGAGGAGGTCCGTGATCAGCTCGCCCAGTTGCACGACGAGACCGGAGCGACGTCGATCGTGGTGGGCGGGCGTTCGATGGGCGGGCGGATCTGTTCGATGGTCGCGGCTCAACAGCACGCCCATATCGCTGGTGTCTTGGCGATCTGCTACCCGTTGCACCCTCCCGGAAAGCCAGAACGACTGCGCGTCGAGCACTTTCCTGCGTTGGCGGTGCCGACCTGCTTCATCTCTGGCGACCGCGACGAATTCGGCACGCCCGACGAGTTCGACACATGGATACCGAACATTTCGGGTCCGGTGACCCGGCACCTCTTGCTCGGGAAACGTCACGAACTCAAGGGATGCGACGACGACATTGCGGCGATGTCGACGGAGTGGCTCACGGGTCTCGGCTGATCTCGTTGAGATCGCGTCGGGCCGTTTCGGGAACCAGGAACAGCAGGGCCAGCACGGCCAGTGGCGCGATGCTCAGCCATCTGAACGCCACCCCGTAGCCCGACTGGTCGATGAGCGAACCCGCCAGCCACAACCCGACCGCGCCGCCGACCGTCGCACAGATGTTCAGGATGCCGCCGACCCCACCCCGGCGATGCGTGGGGAACAGCTCTGGTCCGAGCACGCCGAGTGCTGGCACGGTCGCCCCGCCGACGATCGATCCGAGCGCGGAGGCCACCCACATGGGCCACCCACTGGTCGAATACATCACGGCGTTGCCGAGGCTCAATCCCAGCAATCCGACCGCCGCGACGCGATGCCGCGAGAATCGGTCGGCAAGCTTGCCGCCGACCACCACGCCAATGCCGCCCCAGGTATTGGTGCCGATGACGAACAGCACGAGTCGAGTGGCGGAGAACCCACGGGCCGTTCGGAGGAACTCGTTCTGAAGCTGGGCGACGGGCGCGACGTAGAGATTCAAGAAGACGACGATGCCAATGGTGGCAACGAGCCAACTTCGCCGGACCGCCGGCCGGTCGATCAGCACCGCGGCTGACCGGACGTCAGCGGAGAAATGTTGGCTCTCCGGGAGATGGCGAGTCACCGCGAGAATTGCCGGAATGGTGAGCACCGCCAGCGCCCAGATCCAGCGCCACGCCCCAAGGCTGATATCGGCCGCAGGGAGGACCCACAGCACCATGCCGATCCCGAGCCCGCCGGACATGGCGAGGAGTCCAACGGAGTACGCGCGGGTCCCTGCCGGAACTTCCTCGCACACAAGAATCGGCAGCAGCAGCACCCCGACTGCCACGAGCCCGCGGCAGAGCAGTTGCGACGTGGTCACCCACGCGACCCCCTGCGCCAGCGATCCGAGCGACACCGCCATCGCGGCGAGGATGAGCGTCCAGCGGATCATCGGCCGTCGTCCGACGCGGTCGGCGAGGGCCAATCCAATGAGTGTCAGGATCGCCCCGAAGCGGATGACCGCCAACACATTCGACTGGGTGCGCACGTTCCAGTGCAGATCCGAGGACACGAACGTGATCGTCTGGCCGAGCAGTCCACCGACGAATCCGCCGATGACCGCCAGGGTGCAACAGGCTGCCAACACCGATGCGCCGCGCTGATCGAGCCGATCGGGTGGCGCCCACCACGCAGCTTTCGTCGATCGCCCCATGGCGGTATCGAGGCGATTGCGGCGGATTGCCCACCGGGCCGCGAAGGTCATCAACGGCGTCCATACGCCAAGTGCCAGACGAAAATTGATCTCCTCGATGAGCGCGCCATCGGGCTCGATCCGGAGTTCTCGATGCCAGTCGTGGACGGGCCCCTCGACGGCGACGAGGACATCGTCACCGGCCTCCTTCACGAGCCGCGAATCAATCGGGGCACGAAGCGCGTGCGACTGTGCCGGGGTGGTGGCGTGGCGGAGAACGAGCGTGGTCATGGGTGGCGTGTGGGCGTCGAAGCGATCGACGTCCGCCATACTGTCGGACATGGGTGGTGCTGGCACGTTCGGGAACCCGACATGACCTCGTTGGTCGTTCGCCCGTCCGGACCGCTGACGGGCGACATCCCCATCAGCGGCGCCAAGAACTCCGTATTGAAGCTGATGTGCGCCACGGTGCTGTGTCCGGGACGATTCGTGATCCGCAATGTGCCACGCATCTCCGATGTCGAGTGGATGGGCGAGGTGCTCACTGCCCTGGGGATCGACGTGGCGTGGGATGGCGACGATGTGCTGGTTGTGACCGTGGGCGAAGAAGTCTCCCCGACCGCGCCCTACGAACTCGTCGAACGGATGCGGGCGTCGACTGCCCTGCTGGGTCCGCTCCTGGCGCGTTGCGGCGAAGCCAACATCGCCATGCCCGGTGGAGATGATTTCGGCAGCCGACCCATCAACCTGCACCTCGAGGGACTCGAGGCGCTCGGAGCGACATTCGAACTGCTGCACGGAACGATCGTGGGGCGGGCGACTCAGTTGCGCGGGGCGAAGGTTTCGCTCGAATACCCATCGGTCGGCGCCACGGAGAACGTGATGCTCGCGGCCGTACTCGCCGACGGCACGACGGTCATCGAGAACGCCGCACGGGAACCCGAGGTCGCCGACCTCGCAGCCTTTCTGAATCGGATGGGTGCCCGCGTCGTCGGTGCCGGGAGCCCCACCATCACGATCGAAGGCGTCACGGAACTACGTCCCGTCGATCACGAAACCGTCGCCGACCGCATTGAGGCCGCCACTTTTGCCGCCTGCGTCGCGGTTGCTGGCGGCGAGGTCATGTTGGTCGGCGCCCGAGACGATCACATGGCGTCGGTGATCCGGAAGATGGGGGACATGGGTGTACGCATGGCTCCCGACTCACGCGGAATCTGGGTCATGTCCAGTGGTCGGCCCCGCAGCGTCGACCTGTCGACGCTGCCGTATCCGGGGATCGCCACCGATGACCTGCCGTTGTTCGTGGCGGCCCTCTGTTGTTCGACAGGAACCAGCTACGCAACAGAGAATCTCTTCGGGGGTCGGTTCCGTTACGTCGGCGAGTTGGCCCGGATGGGGGCCGACATCGATGTCGAGGGCCATCATCTGGTGATCGAGGGTCGTGACTGGCTGTCCGGCGCTCCCGTTCGCGCCGTCGACATCCGCGCCGGCGCGGCGCTCGTGTGTGCGGCGCTGCGCGCCGAAGGCGAGACCGTCATTCACGACGCGCACCATATCGATCGCGGGTATCACCAACTCGACATCAAGCTGGCGGCGGTCGGTGCGTCAGTCCAGCGGATCGACGACTGACGGGGGCGGTTCCTGATCAAGGGGCACCAGCCGTTTCGCGCGTCGGTTGGCGGCGCGCAGGATCAGGTAGAAGATCACGATCGGCGTGGCGACGAGCAGCATCTCATCCCAGCCACCCTGATGGGCGAGGAGGATCGCGGTACTCATGGGTCAAGCTTCGCGCGGCGCCACCGGTTGGCGGAGTCGCCGGGAAGCTTCCCCATCAGTCCTTGGTTGACGTTGTGGGCCTCCCGTAGCGTAGGGAGTCCAGTCGAGGAGCCCACGTGTACGACCAGGTCGCTGATGTCATTGAGATCATTCGCCCCGCCATCCAGGCGGATGGCGGCGACATTCTGCTGATCGATGTCAACGAGTCGACGGGTGTGGTCCAGGTGGAGCTGACCGGAGCATGTGTGGGCTGTCCGTCCTCGACCGTCACCATGAAGGCGGGCATCGAACGGATTGTGAAGGACCGAGTCCCCGGGGTCACCGAGGTGACCCAGGCTGGTATGGAACTGATCGACGATGGCACCGCTGTCACTCTCTGACGCGACGGCCGACGAACTCCTCGAAGCCGCCCAGGGTGGTGACCGGGCGTCGCTGGCTCGGTTGATCACCAACGCCGAACGTGGCGGACCCGGTGCTCGGGCCACCGCGAGTGCTGCGATCGCACACACCGGCGCTGGCTACACCGTCGGTCTGACTGGTTCGCCGGGAGCCGGCAAGTCGACGTTGACCAACGCGCTGTGCGGGGTGATTCGCCAGCGGCAGGAGTCAGTAGCAGTGTTGGCGATCGATCCTTCGTCACCGTATTCGGGCGGGGCCATTCTCGGTGATCGAGTGCGCATGTCGGACCACTCGACCGATGATGGCGTCTACATCCGATCGATGGCGACCCGTGGTCACCTCGGCGGGCTCTCGGTCGCGACCCCTCAGGCGGTGCGGGTGCTCGACGCTGTCGGCTTTAGGTGGATCATCATCGAGACCGTTGGCGTGGGCCTGGTCGAAGTCGAGGTGGCCGGAGCGGCCGACACCGTGGTGGTGGTGGTGAACCCGGGGTGGGGCGATGCGGTGCAGGCCAACAAAGCCGGGCTCATGGAGATCGCCGATGTGTTCGTGATCAACAAGGCCGATCGGCCAGGTTCGGGCGACACCTATCGTGATCTCGAACAGATGCTGTCGTTGAGCGGACGAACTGGTTGGCGTCCGCCGATCGTGTCGAGCGTCGCCACGACCGGCCGTGGCGTCGACGAACTCTGTGAAGCCGTCGGTGCCCATCGAGCACACATCACGGCGACCGGTGAACTCCACGAGCGTCGGTCGGCTCGCGCCGAGAGCGAGCTCCGAGCGATCATCACCGCCGAGCTGTTGCGGCGGATCATGTCTGACGCACGCCACGAGCGTTTCGTCGAGCTGGTCGCTGACATCGGCGACCGGCGAATCGATCCGTGGACAGCGGCACTCGAGCTGTTACCGCCGGACTAAGCAACGCATTCACGGCAACGGCCCACGAGGTCGAGGCGATGGTGCTCGACCTGAAAGTCCCGTTCGTCAGCAATCGACGCCAGCGCCCGATCGATCGTCGCCTCGGCTGGGGCGGGAACGACGAAGTCGGTCACCGAGCCGCACGATCGGCAGATCAGATGATGATGATGACCGGTGAGGTCTTCCGCGAGCTCGAAGTGACCGTGCTCGTCGGCGACCACAATGCGATGGACGACTCCAGCAGTGATCAGCTCCGCCAGGTTCCGGTACGCGGAACTCTGCGCCAGGAGCGGGTCGAGGGCGAGGATCTGAGGCAGGGTCAACGGATGATCCGATTGGGCGAGCACCTCGACGATCGCGCGCCGTGACGAGGTGTAGCGCTGGCCGCCGTCGCCAGCGAGGCGTAACGCCGCCGTGGTGTGGATGTCGTCGTCGAGCGCTCGCATCTCCCCACCTTACTGGCCGACGATGGAGGTGAGAATGAGTGAGAAACGCTTCCGTACTAACTTCACCTCGTGATCGACCAACCAGCCGCCACATCGAATCCCGAACTTGCCCGACTGGATCGCCATGACACCGGCGTCGCAGTGATCACGCTGACGCACGGCAAGGTCAACGCCCTCTCGACGGCGCTCCTCGGGCGAATCGCGACGTTGGCGACCGAGCTGCGCGACCGCCCCGCTGGCGCCGTGGTGATCACGGGTGGAACGCGACTCTTTGCGGCGGGCGCCGACATCTCAGAGTTCGCTGCCACCGCCGATCCGGATCAGTTCGAGGTCGCTGCTCCCACCCAGGTGGCAACCGTTGGGCGTGCGTTCCTCGACGCGCTGAACGCCGTTGCGGCCCTGCCGTGCCCGACGATCGCCTCGGTCAGCGGCTTCGCCCTCGGCGGTGGCTGCGAGCTGGCCTTGGCCTGCGACTTCCGGATCGCCTCGGTCCGTGCCGTGTTCGGCCAGCCAGAGATCCTCCTGGGCATCATTCCGGGCGGCGGCGGGACCCAGCGGTTGGCCCGCCTGATTGGCCCGGCGAAGGCCAAGGACATGATCTTCTCCGGTCGTCAGGTGGCCGCGGCCGAGGCGCTGGCGATGGGATTGATCGATCGGGTGGTGGAGGCCGACGAACTCGATGCTTCGGCGCTCGCGTGGGCCGGCGAGTTCGCCATTGGTGCGTCGAAGGCGTTGGCACTCGCCAAATCCGCCATCGATCGGGGGCTGGACACCACACTCGCGGCCGGACTCGACGTCGAGCAGGAGCTGTTCGTGGAGAGCTTTTCGACGGGCGATGCCACGATTGGCGTATCGAGCTTTCTGGCTCACGGCCCGGGACGGGCCGATTTTCGCTGACCGGGACGGGCCGATTTTCGCTGACCGGGACGGGCCGATTTTCGCTGACCGGGACGGGCCGATTTTCGCTGACCGGGACGATTCCTGTGGCTCGTTCATGGCCGGGCCGGTTCTGCCGATGAACCTCTATGAACCTGCGGCCCCCTGCAATGGCACTGTGGCACGCCCATCATTGGCCCGACGACCTCGACCGATGCGTGCTGCTCGGTCATCGACACGTGTGTCGTCGCTGCGCCGTGCTGTACCCCGTCGCGTTCGTGGTGATGGCGATCGGGTTGGCCGTGCCGTCGATGGCAACAGCGTCGTGGATGCCGTGGATGATGATGCTGGCCCCCATTCCCGTGACCATCGAATGGATCGCCGAGCATCTCGGTGGCGCATCGTATCGGCCGAGGCGCCAGATGATGCTGACGGCGCTGGCCGCCCCAGCGTTGGGAATCGGGTTGGCTCGCTATCTTCGATCGCCCAGCGATCGTTGGTTCTGGATCATGGTCGCTGCCTACGGCGGGATCTGTGGGCTGTCGGCACTCGCGCCCGTCAGTTTGCCCAGGCGACACAACCGAGTTCGAGTGGCTCGTCCAATAACTCGTGCTGCGGCACGACGCGAACCGTCAACCCTCGACGACCGGCAGCGGTGAGGATGAGGTCGGCCTCGTAGCGAAGATGGCCATCGACGGGATCGCCGAGTGGCGCCATGGCGCTGGCCACGACGTTCTCGAGCGCGCCCGCTTGCCCGACGTGACCTGTCACGAGCTGCACCTCGACGTCGCCGGGCGTCAATCCGCCGAGCGACACCTGGGCGGCGACGCGTCGATGTGTCGACAGGTCCGCCACCGACTCGTCCACCTCGACGTTCTCGACGTGGACGTTGTGCCACTGGCTGCGGACGTGGTTTGTCCACTCGGACAGTCGTTTGGCGCCCGAGAATCCGTCGGACCCCAGTCGCTCCGATGAGGCTGCCGCCGGGGCGTAGAGCTCGGTGACGTAGTCGCGGACCATGCGCGCCGAGCTGATCGCGGGGCCGAGCGTGGTGATGCAGGAGCGCATCTGCTCGGCCCATCCGGCACTCACCCCGCCGTGCGTACGTTCGTCGTAGTACAGCGGCACGATCTGCTGTTCGAGCAACTCGAACAGCGAGTTCGCCTCGATCTCGTCTCGCCGTGCCGGGTCGCCCAGCAGCTCGGCGGACGAGATGGCCCACCCCACCTCGGGAGTGAAGCATTCGGCCCACCAGCCATCGAGCACGGAGCAGTTGATGCCACCGTTCATGGCGGCTTTCATGCCCGAGGTTCCACACGCCTCCTGGGGTCGCAGGGGCGTGTTCAGCCACACATCGGCGCCGTGCAACATCCGACGCGACACCGAGATGTCGTAGTCCTCGATGAAACAGAACCGATGCCGGATGGCTGGATCGTGCGAGAACGTCACGATCGACCGGATGAGTTCTTTGCCGGGCTCGTCCGCCGGGTGTGCCTTGCCCGCAAAGATGAACTGCACCGGTCGCTCAGGATCCAAGAGCAGCGCTCGGAGGCGCTCCGGCTGGCTCAGCAGCAGGGTGGCCCGTTTGTAGGTGGCGAATCGACGGGCGAAGCACACCGTCAGAAGATCCGGGTCGAATGCCGAGGCGGTCCATGCCAGCTCTGACTCTGACAGCCCGCGGGCGATCCCGCTTGAATGCAGTCGGGATCGCGTGAAGTCGACGAGTCGCCGGGTGCCAGCAGCATGAGCTGACCACAGCGCCGCATTGTCGGTGCCATTGAGCCTCCACCGATCATGGACCCCCGCCGACCAGTTGGTCCCGGTGCCCTCAGCAAGCAGGTGCGCGATTTCCGCGGAGACCCAGGTGGCTCCATGGACACCATTGGTGATCGACCCGATGGGCGCCTCGTCCACCGGCACGCCCGGCCACAGATCCGCGAACATCTCGCGGGAGACCTCGCCGTGGAGGGCCGCCACCCCGTTGCGCCGTGCCGCCAGTCGCATCCCCATGACTGCCATGTTGAAACGCTCGTCGGCGGGATCGTCCGGTCGATGTCCGATGCGATGGAGCGCGTCGAGCCCGATGCCGACCTCGGCCGCCCACGGACCGAAGTATCGGTCGATGAGGTCCAACGGGAAGCGATCGATCCCGGCGGGCACGGGAGTATGCGTGGTGAACACTCCGCCCGCTCGTGCGAACTGCAAGGCCTCGTCGAAGGACAGGTGCTGTTCCGCCATGAGAATGCGAACACGTTCGAGGCCCAAAAAGCCGGCGTGGCCTTCGTTGGTATGGAACACGGTCGGTTCGATGCCCAGCGCTCGCAGCATGCGCACACCACCAACGCCCAGCAGGATCTCCTGGCGGAGGCGATGCTCGGTGTCGCCGCCATAGAGCCGATCGCAGATCGTGCGGAGATGATCAGGGTTGGCGTCAAGGTCGGTGTCGAGCAGGTACAGCGGAGTGCGCCCCACTTCGGCCTTCCAGACCTGGGCCACGAGGCGTTCGCCGGCGAGATCCAGATCGATCGTGATGCCATCGCAGAGCGACATCGACATGGCGTAGGGGTCGAGATCGGGGAAGCGTTCCTGCTGCCATCCGTCCACCGTCAGGGACTGGCGGAAGTACCCGTGTCGGTAGAACAACCCGACTCCCACGAGTGGCACGCCCAGATCGGAGGAGCTCTTGAGATGATCGCCCGCGAGGATCCCGAGACCGCCCGAGTATTGCGGGACGGCCTCGGCGATGCCGAACTCGGGGGAGAAGTAGGCGACCCCGCCGGACAGTTGGATCTGCTCCCCGCTGAACCATGACGGACCCTCGACCGCATCGGCGAGATCCGCAACGGCGGCAGCGACCCGTTGAACGAACCCAGCGTCGGTGGCGATGGAGCGGAGACGCTCGGGATCGACGAGCGCCAGCAGAAGCCGAGGATCGTGGCCGCATTCACTCCACAACCCCGGGTCGATCTCAGCGAACAGATGGCGGGTCGATCGGTGCCACGACCAACGGAGATTTGCTGCCAGAGCATCGAGACCTCCGATCTCGACAGGAAGTACTGGACGGACGGTGAAGCTGGCCACGGCTTTCATTCGTCGCCACGCTAGCCAGCTGTATCTGATTCGCCTCACAGGTGGCGAGCGGGCAGATCCCCTACCCTTGTCCATGCGGATCGTTCCCATGGCCCGCGACTGCACTCATGGCCGACTCCTCTCCTTCAATCTCGACACTGCGACTTCCTGCGCAGGTCTGGGTGGTGATCGTGTCCGCGACGATTGCGGTGGCACTGCTCGCAAGTGGCGCCGACGGGAGCGTGTCACAGGGCAGCGCGACATCGGTGGTGGGCAACCCCTCTGCTGCACCGACGACCCTGATCGCCCCGGGTCGTCCCGGCCGAGTCGCTTACGTGACACCGGCTGGCGACGTGGTCGTCGCCGAGGGTGACGGTTCGAGCCCCAAGACCGTCGGTCGAGCTGCGGCAACCAATCGAGCCGGACTGGCGCCCATGGCATGGTCGCCAGCGAGTTCGCAGCTCGCCTACGTACGAACCGACGGTGCACTGGCTCTCGCCAACGCCAACGGCGAAGGCGACCCACAGGTCATCGCCACCGACGCCGTCGTGCCGCCTGACGCTGATGAGAACCTGCTGTCATTCGACATCACCGGGATCTCCGTGGCCTACGTTGCCAAGGGTCGTGGCGACATCGCCCAAGCCAAGCTCGCGGTGTTCGACGGCGCCGACAAGGGCAAGGTCGTTCCGTTGTCGGATCCTGCCAACCGGATCCCGCTGGAAATCCAGTTCTCGCCGCTCGATCCCTATCTGTACCTCCGATCGGCCGATGTCGAGACGCGCCGAGAGTTCACGATTGCGATCGTCGAACCGTTCACCGGGACACCATTCGCCACCAATTTCTCCGTCGACGACCCTTCCTTCGCTCCCGATGGGGCGTACCTCTACGGCGTCCTGAAGGGCAAAGGCAAGGCGCAGCTTGTACGGGTCGACGCATCGACGGCGCAGCTCACGCAACTGACCGAGCAGGACCGCATCTGCAAACCCAAGGCGTCGCCTGACGGGACGCAGGTGGTGTTTGCGGCGGGCGCGAACTGCCAGGAGATCTGGGTCATCAAGAATGATGGAGCCGAACCCCGACGCGTCGCCGAAACAGTCGGGGGTTCCGCAACATTCGGAGTGGGAACGTTTTCCTGGTCGCTCGACTCACGCACTGTCAGCCATGCCGCCTGCCGACTGGTCGATCAAGTCGAGTCCTGCGGAGGCAACTACTGGGACATCGCCATTGACGGTTCTGGAATCACCGCTCGGGCGCTCGCTGGATCGGTGCTCCGCGAACAGCGCCCCCAGCTGAAGGCGATCAAGGTCAAGGTCGAGATGACCGGCCCGATCCAGTACGACGGTCGCATGCTGGTGTCGTCGAAGGAGACGGCATCGGCGCTGTTGCAGAAGCCCCGTGATGTCGGGGTGGACGTCACCGCCGGGGACCAACGCGACAGCAAACGGATCTTCAGCATCAAGCTGCAGATTCCCAGGGACAGCCGGTTCGTCACCGGCACGATCCGCATCCAGGATCCGGATGGCTTCGACGAGACGGTGACCATCTTCGGATCGGTGCTGCTGCAGAGTTATCGTTTCGCCACTGTGAGAGCGATTTGGCTGAAGACCACCTCGATGCCGATGCAGAGCGGACGTCTCGATCTCATCGTCTACCGGTGACCGAATCGTCGGAGTTGTCGGCGAGCGCCATCGGTCGGGTCGTGATCCGCGATGTCATTCCGACCGCGTCACCCGGTCGGGCGGCGAAGTCAATCATCGGTCGCTCGATGCGGATCGAGGCGACCGTTTTCCGCGACGGCCATGGCATCGTCAGAGCGCGTGCACGTTGCCGCCGCACGGGTGGCAGTTGGATCATGATTGCGTTGACCCCGACGATGGACGATCGGCACGTGGGGTCGACCACCTTCGATACGACCGGATTTCACGAACTGGTCATCGACGCCTGGACGGATCGATACGGGTCCTGGTGTCGGGATCTGCGGGCGTGGAGCGCGGCTGGCGAGCCAATGACCGTGGAGTTCGAGGTGGGGGCTCGATTGCTCGACGATGCAGGCAGGGTGGCACTCGGTGCTGATCGGGAACGCCTGGCAGATGCGGCCAGAACGTTGCGGTCGACCGGATGCGCTGACACTGTCCGTATCAACGCTGCCCTCGACGACGCGGTGTCCGCCATCACGTCCCGCCTGGTCGACCCGTCGGACCTGACATCGTCGATGACGGTGCCGATACGCGTCGAGCGGATCCGGGCTGCGGTCGGCTCCTGGTACGAGTTCTTTCCGAGATCCGAAGGTGGATTCGCGGGCGGGGCCGTGGATCGACTCGACGCGATCGCGTCGCTGGGGTTCGACGTGGTCTACCTGCCGCCGATTCATCCGATCGGCAGGACCCATCGCAAGGGTCGCCACAACTCGCTCACCGCTGGCCCCGAGGACCCGGGAAGCCCATGGGGCATCGGGTCGGCCGACGGCGGGCACTGCGCGATCGATCCCGCGCTCGGGAGCCTGGCCGACTTCGATCGCTTCGTCGCACGGGCGAGTGATCTCGGTCTGGAAGTTGCGCTCGACATCGCACTGCAGTGCTCGCCTGACCATCCATGGTTGGCGGAGCATCCCGACTGGTTTTCCCATCGTCCCGATGGGTCGATCCGCTACGCAGAGAATCCCCCCAAGAAGTATCAGGACATCCATCCGATCGAGTTCTGGCCCGACGCACCGCACCGAGCCGAGTTGTGGACTGCGTGTCTCGACATTTTCGAGTTCTGGATTCGGCGCGGGGTGCGGATCTTCCG
>JBBRSC010000037.1:0-18826 GCA_038245795.1 Acidimicrobiales bacterium | reverse complement strand
GCTCTGGTCCCGTCGGTGGCATCGGGTGCGCTGTTTTTCTACTTGTTGAAGGACTCTGGCCCCGTCGCCACGCTGATCCGCGCGTTCGGAGCCGAGGCGCCGCTGTGGTTCAAGGACCCGGCGTGGGCCAAGCCGGCACTCATCATGGTGGGTACCTGGGCGCTCGGCGACACCATGCTCATCTTCCTCGCGGGCCTCGTCGATATTCCGACCACCCTGTACGAAGCAGCCGAATTGGACGGCGCCGGATCGTGGGCGAAGTTCCGACACATCACCTTGCCGATGATCAGCCCCATCACCTTTTTCACCATCCTGACCGGACTGATCGGCGTCCTGCAGAGCTTCGACGAGGCCTACATCCTGTCAGGCGGCAAGGGCGTCAAGGACATCACCGGCGCACCACAGGGCTCGCTGCTCACCTATGCCATGGTGCAGGTCAGGTTCTTCGGCGAGGGTCGAATCGGTCGCGCCGCCGCTATGGCGTGGGTCATGTTTCTGATCACGCTGGTCATCACCACGGTATTGCTCTGGTCTCGGCGCCGCTGGGTCTACGCGAGCGGGGATGACCGATGACCTCGACGACACTGACCGCCCCCGACGAGACGCCTCCGGGGCGCTCGCCCAAGCCGAAACCGCGCGCGTGGGGCGGCCCGAACTCGCCCCAAGGACGCACGGTTCGAGCGCTGCTCGCTGTCAACCGCCACGCCGTCCTCATTGCGCTGTCGCTCATGTTTGCCCTCCCGTTCGTCTTCATGCTGCTTCAGTCGGTGATGCCGATCGATCAGTCCCAGACCGACGCGTTGCTCCCGTCCCATTTCGCCTGGTCGAACTACACACGCGTACTCGACAAGGTCCCGCTGGTTCGCTACTTCTTCAATACGGCGATGGTGTGCATCCTGTCGACCACCGGCACGATCATCTCGTGCGTACCGGTCGCCTACGCATTGTCCCGCATGCATTGGCGGGGACGCAACGCGGTGTTCATCGTGCTGCTGGCAACGATGATGTTGCCGTATCAGGTGCTCTTCGTGCCGCAATACGAGATCTTCTCGAAACTCGGGTGGATCAACACGATCTTTCCGTTGACGGTGCCATCGCTGTTCGCCGATGCCTTCAGTGTGTTCCTGCTTCGGCAGTTCTTCTTGACGCTTCCGGGCGAGGTGATCGACGCCGCAAGGGTCGACGGCGCGGGCGAGTTCCGGATCCTCACCCGGGTCGTCATGCCCATGGCCAAGCCCGGGATCATGGCCGTCGCCATCTTCCAGTTCCTGTTCTCCTGGAGCGACTTCTTCGGGCCGAACATCTATCTCCAGGATCAGAACTCCCGCACGCTCGCAGTGGGGTTGGCGTCGCTCAATACCGAGTTGGCGAAGACGGGAGAAACCAATCTCGTGATGGCGGCAGCGGTGATGTTCGTAGCGCCGGTCATCGTGCTGTTCTTCTTCGCTCAGAAGGTTTTCATCGAAGGCGTCACCCTCACTGGAGTCAAGGGATGATCGATGAGCCGGACTCCCCGCGCCCTGTGGTCACCCGTCCGCCGTGGGGGCACGACACGATCCGAGCAGTCGAGGTCCACTACTACCGCGTTCCGCGCGTCCGATGGGAGTTGATGGTGCTGCGGGCCCGGCAGTCCGGCGCCAATTGCGTCTCCAGTTATGTTCCCTGGGTTCACCACGAGCCGGTCAGGGGTGATATCGATCTCGATGGCCACACGTCGACCGACCGTGATCTCGTCGGATTCATCGACATCTGCGTGGCCGCCGGTCTTGGGTTCATCGCCAAGCCAGGTCCCTTCGTCGACTCCGAGATGCTGGGCGGGGGGCTCCCGACGTGGCTGACCGAAGCGCGTTCCGACCTGTGGGCCAGGCGTCCCGACGGCGACGCATACCGTCACAGTGACAGCCTCGACGCACGCCTCTCCTATGACTCGCCGGGGTACCACGAGGAGGCCGATCGCTGGCTACGCGCCTTCGCCAGTGCCGTCTACCGCTTCCAGGATGACGGTTCGTTGTGGGCGGTCCAGATCGACAACGAGGCGCCGGGCGACGGCATGCTGATCCACGAGGACGACCGTTCGCCGTCGCCGATCCGGGCCGATCTGGCATCGGCCGAACGATGGCAGGGGTTCCTGGCGAACCGCCACGCGGATGTGGGCTCGCTCAACCGACGATGGGACACCACATTCTCATCATTCGATGACGTCGACTTGCCGACCGAGTACATCGAGCCGGCGACCCGCTCCGACATGCGGCGATGGTTGGACCTCGATCGATGGGCGGACGAACAGATCGCGAGCGGACTGGCAGCGTTCGCAGGGTCGATCCGCAACGGCGGGCTCGAGCGGGTCCCTTTGTTCCACGATTGGTTGTGCATGCCGTGGCAGTTGGGCGGGATGCTCATCGAGCCAGGCGTGATGTCGGATTCGTGCGGGTGGGTTGGCCAGAACGTGTACGCCGAGGATGTCGACCCGGACGACATGATCGGGGGGACCGCCTGGTACAAGATGAACGAGGTCGAGTATCTGCACCACTCATGGTGGCGCACCCGGCTCTGCCACACCCTGTCGCCGCCGGGGTACCCGCGCCTGGTACCCGAGATCTCCGCCCGGCAGGCGTTCTATCTGCACTGCCATCTGATCGGCGGCATGGACGCGCCTGTCATCTACATGCTGCATTCGAGCGAGCCCGAGCCGGTCGGTATCGGAGCATTCGAGCGGTGGGCTGAGGAGGCCCCCATCCTTCCCGATGGCAATGTCTTCGAATGGTGGTGGAACCTGAGGTGTCTGTTCCTCTGCCTCGAGGCCGGCGGCGGCGAACTGCTCGACGCGCCGCTCATCGACCCCGACGGTCGCCCGGGTCCTCGCGTGGCGATCGCGTACGACCACGCCGGGGAGCGGCTGGCTCGCTGGTCGGGCATCATCGCCGGCGCCGCAGTTTCCGCCGAGTCACCCCTGGCCGAGCTGATCTCCGGCGCCAACGCAACGGCATCGGGCATTGAAGTCGCCCGGGTACTCGTCGACGCTGGGATTCCTTTCGATGTCGTTGACATCACCCGAACCCCGCTCGATCGTTGGGACACGATTGTGGTCCCCTCGGTCAGCGTGTTGTCCCGCTCAGGACAGCGCGCTCTGACGGACAGCGCGACACGGGTGATCTACATCGGGGGGTACGCCGAGGTCGACGAGGACCTGGTCGACCTCGTCTGGCCGGACCGTCAAGCCGACGGTCGGGCATCGGCAACGCTCGACGACGTCATCGACAATCTCGTTGCAGCGGGGCACTCGCGGGGACCAACTCTCCCCGCAGGAATCGATGTCGGTATCCGCTCGGGATCATCAGCCGTTCGATTCGTCACGGTGGTGAACCGTTCCGACCATCGAGTCGAGCAGACCATTTCGACGAGGGTCCGCGACACCGTGACGAACATCGACGCTGTGTCGAATATCGACGCTGTGTCGAATATCGACGCTGTGTCGACGATCGACGTCGCGAGCAACGCCGCGTCCGTGACGTGGTGTCGGGTCACCAACGGATCGGTCGATGCCGCCCTGCTCCACGGCGACGACGCTCGCGCCGGTGATCTGCAATCGTCGCAGGGGCAGACCGCCGTTGCCCTCGTGGACGGATCGTGGCACATCGTTCATCAGGAGCGGTGCACCGTGGTCATTCCCGCTGCGGCCGGGCTCCCCGTGTGGAGAGTCACGTTGGATGGCCAGGTGATCGACAGCGGTACCCTTCCGGCCGACGGTGCGCTCCGCTGCGTCTTCATTGATGACCACGGCCAGACTGATCGCTGGATCATTGGTGCACGAGCGGCCGCCGAGTCATCGGCGCTCGCAGTTTCCCACTATCTGGAGACCACCCTCACGGTTGCGGTGCTCGAAGCGCAGGACCTGGGCGCCACCATCTCGGCCGACGCAGACGGGCAGTCTGGCGACCTTCGCCAGATGCTGATCGATGGCGACGTGGGCGGGGCGATCGTTCTGCTTCGGCGCCTCCGATCGTCGGTCGCTGCTGGCACCGCTACCGAGGCCGATGCGTCACTGCTCGCGCCACTGGCCTCGTTAGCAACCCGCCTCAATGACATCCGACTCGGTGTGTCATGAATGCCGTCCCGGCACCGATCGGTGCCATCGAGGGCGCGGCTGGCTTGCATGGTCTGGTCCACACCGAGGACATCAACGCCTGGTCGACGCCCCAGAACAGCCACGTCGTGGCGGACTCATGACTGCGTCGATCACGAGACGCGTTCAAGGTGGTGACCCCGGCCGTGTGCGAGCGGGGGCCACCACCACCCGCCCGCCGAAGGGTGAACGCGGTCGCAGGACCAAGCTTCGAAAGATATCGAGTTCCGTCGGGAGTGGACATGGGCCATTCGGCCTTTCGGAGTGGGTGAACCGGTTGTGATGGGAAAGAACACTAACTATGCTGACCTGGTGATGGACACCGTCGTCGACCTCGATGGATCGTGGGAATCGTCGGTGTCCCCAGACGGTCCGTGGGCACCCATCTCACTGCCCCAGAACTGGTTTCTCGCCGGAATCGACGATGTCGAGACCATGTGGTTCCGACGGCGGATCGACGCACTCGACACCCAGTGTCAGGCCATCCGCTTCGAGGGCATCGACTACGAGGCCATTGTCCGCGTCGACGGCCACATCGTAGGCCGACATGTCGGAGGTTTCGCACCCTTCGAATGCCCGGTCAATCTGACCAGCCGCGATCACGAACTCGTCGTCGAAGTCGTCTGCCCGGTGGAGACGTTCGGCGACGTGTGGCCTCATACCAAGAGCACTATTCGCGGGGTCATGGGTCATCACGATGCTCGACCCGGGAACTGGGGCGAGCGCGGCCAGGAACAGAGCACCGGTGGCATCTGGGGGCACGTCTCGCTGGTTGGCTGGAACACCGCACGCGTCGACTCGGTCGAGCTGCGAACCATGATCGCCGGACCTGATGCCAAGATTGAGCTGGCGATCGGTGCGTCGATAGCGTCTGAGGAACCGATGTGGATCACCGCTCGTGCGGTCCTCCAACGATCCGACCCGGACCGAGATCCCGCCGAGGCCGAAGCTCCGTCGCGGTACGAGTTGTGGACCGAGACGTGGGTCGAACCGGGACACCAGATCATCCCCATTGCGGGCACGCTTGCCCGACCCGACTTGTGGTGGACCTGGGACCACGGCGAGCCGACCCTGTATGACCTCGTCGTCACGATCGAGCATTCAGCGCCGCCGGGCTCGATCGAGGCTGGACCGCACACGGTCATCGCCTCGACCGAGCGAACGATCGGGCTACGCGAGATCACGGTGTCCGACAGCTGGGAATGGCGGCTGAACGGACGGCCGATCTACATCCGTGGCTGCAACTACATCGGCGCGCAGTGGCTCTCGGAACTGACTCCCGAGCGGGCGGAAGGTGATGTGTCGCTCGCCGTAAACGCCAACCTCAACCTGATGCGCGTGCATGCCCATGTGACAGCGCCCGGCTTCTACGACGCCTGCGATCGAGCTGGTGTGCTGGTCTGGCAGGACCTTCCCATGCAGTGGGGATACGCCGACTCCGCAGAGACCTACCGGGTGACACGCTCGATGGTCCACGAACTGGTGTTGCTCCACGGGTGGCGACCATCGATTGCTCTGTGGTGCGCCCACAACGAAGCACCGTGGAATGAACCGTGGATGGCCGAGGAGGCCGGACGTTTCGTTCCCGATCAGAACCTGCGGCTCGACCACGAACTCGCCGACCTGTTCCGCCAACGCGATCCGTCCCGTCGCGCCATTGCCAACTCGGGCGTCGACGACGGACATACCTATCCCGGCTGGTATTGGGGAACGTGGACTGACGCTGCCCAACTCCCCGGAGGCGCGTTTGTGAGCGAATACGGCGCTCAGGGCGTCCCCAATCGGCAGTCCCTGGAGCGAATTCTCGACCCAGCGACCGCCACCCTCGAAGAATGGGACTACGCAGGATTCCAACACCACGAACACAACATCCATGTCGGCGTCACGATCCTCACCCACACGGTCGACGAGGTCATCGACGCCAGCCAGCGCTATCAGGCACGCCAGCTGCAATTCGCGACCGAGTTCTACCGGCGGCGGAAGCGACAGCGCACACACGGCGTGATCCCGTTCATGTTCGTGGATCCGTGGCCCTGTATCAGTTGGTCCGTCCTCGACTATTGGCGGGTGCCGAAACCGGGGTACGCGTCGTTGGGTCGCTCGATGCAACCGCTCCTCGTATCGATCGAATCCGAGGACGACACGTTCACAGTCGACGAGCCGCCCAGCCTGGGCGTGTGGTGGATCAACGACCATCCGTACACGTTCCCGGCCACGACGCTGCACTGGGCAGTCCATCAGCTCGTCGACAACGCGGTCTCAGCATCCATCGACAGCGGCTCCATGGCCGTCGACATCGGTGCCGACAGTGCGCGCCGGGTGCTCCAGGTCGGTCCCATCGTTGGTGGTGTCGGCCGATATCGCATCAGCGGCTGGCTGGAATTGCGCGACGGTTCGAGGCGCGGGGACAACTGGTGGGATATCGAGATCCGAGAGGGAGACGAGTCGTGACCGCTGCATCGAATGGGCTACGGGTCGGGTTGATCGGCTACGGCTTCATTGGGGATCTGCACTGCCGAGTGGCTCAGGCTTCGGGAGCAACGGTCGTTGCCGTGTCCGGACACTCCGGTGACCGGGCGCGCAAGTTCGCAGACGCTCACGGCATCGCCGACGCCACCGACGACTGGACCAGCCTCACGAGTCGTGACGACATCGACCTGGTGGTGATCGGAACACCGAACTCCATGCATCATCCCCAAGCAATGGAGGCCCTCCGTGCCGGTCGCCACGTCCTCGTCGACAAGCCAATGGCGATGAACGTGGCGCAGGCTGACGAGATGATCGATGCCGCCGCGTCCGCCGATCGAGTCCTCGCGGTCGGCCACATGTGGCGCTATCGACGAGAGGTCATTGCCCTCCGTGATCGGATCAGGGCCGGGAAGCTGGGCGAGATCGTGCGCACCCGTGGCTACGGAATCCACGCCGGTTGGGGTCCATCTGGTTGGTTCGTCGACCCGGCGCTCTCCGGCGGTGGTGCGTTGATCGACATGGGCATCCATGCCATCGACACCACACGATTCCTGCTCGATGATCCGGAGCCGGTCCGCACCCAAGCGTCGCTCGGGGCGATCTTCCGCGCCGCCGCGGTCACGGATGCAGATGCAGCGGTCGGGTCCACGGCATCCGCCGACAATGGTCGCTTCATCGACGACGACAGTGTGCTCCTCATCGACTGGGACCAGGGCACACGAAGCGTGATCGAGTGTGGCTGGTGGCAGCCGGTCCTTGACGGCGTCGAAGCCGACGTCGAGTGCTTCGGCACGTTGGGTCATGAGCGCGTCTGGCCCGAGTTCACCGCCGCCACTCCCCCGCCGCCGACCTACGAACACTGCAGCCTCGAGATGTACGCGGCGCAGATGGCCGATGTACTGGCGTGCTGTTCGAGCGGCGCCGTCCCGGTCGCGAATGCTGCGGTGGGAAGGACGGCGCTGGCGATCGTCGAAGCGGCCTACGACACAGCACGACCGTCGACTCACGCCATGGTCGAGACAGCGAGGATCACCCCATGAAGATCTCTATCGTCGGCGGCGGATCGACGTACACCCCGGAGCTCATCGAGGGACTGCTGAGCCGACAGGACCGCCTCGATGTCGATGAGATCGCGCTCGTCGACATCGACGAGCAGCGACTCTCGATTCTCGGACCCTTTGCACAGCGAATGGCCGACGCCGCCCGGAGCGACGTTCGCATCACATGGGGAACCCAGGTCGCAGAGGGGTTGTCGGGCGCCGCGTTCGTCGTGTCACAGATCCGCGTGGGTGGTGGTGCTGCGCGTGAGCGGGACGAACAGCTCGGTCGCGAGTTCGGACTGATCGGCCAAGAGACCGTTGGGGTCGGCGGCTTCGCCAACGCGCTTCGAACAATCCCCATTGCGCTCTCGATCGCTGCCACGATGGCCGAGGTGGCACCAGGTGCGACGCTCTTCAACTTCACCAATCCCGCAGGCCTGGTGACCGAGGCACTCTGCCGCCACGCCGTGGTGCCGACCATCGGATTGTGCAACGTCCCCTGGAACCTGAAGGCCGGGATCGCCAAGGCCTTCGGCGCCCAGGCCGCCAACGTGGAACTCGACTACGTCGGGCTGAACCATCTGTCCTGGGTCCGCCACATCACCGTCGATGGCACGGATCAGACTGACACCGTCCTCCAGGTAATGCGAGCAATGACCGCCGGGCAACTGCCTGACGACGTCGAACCGAACTGGACCCAGCAGTCCCTCGAACTCATCGACGCCCTTCCGAACGACTACCTCCTGTACTACTACGAGACCCAGGCGTGTCTCCGCCGTCAAGCAGCACAACCGACCAGAGCGTCCGAGGTGATGGAGATCGAAGCCGCGTTGTTGTCCCAGTACGCGGACCCCGATCTGGACCACAAACCACCGGAGTTGGAGCTCCGCGGAGGTTCCTACTATTCCGAGGCTGCCGCCGAGTTGATGGCGGACGTCCACCAAGATGCCGGGACGGTGCACGTCGTGAATACCCCGAATCGTGGGGCGATCCCCGACCTCCCCGATGATGTCGTGGTCGAAGTCGCGGCGAGGGTGACGAAGTCGGGAGTCACGCCGCTCCCCGTCGCCGCCCTGCGGCCCGATGTCGCTGCCCTCATGACGACCATGAAGCAGTTCGAGCTTCTGACCGTCGAGGCCGCCATGACCGGTGACGCCATGGCTGCCAAGCGAGCTCTGCTGTGCAACCCCATCGGACCGCCAGCCCATCAGGTCGATGAAGTGTGGAACCGGCTCCGGGATGTCAACCGGGGTCTGTTGGGAGCGCTCGATGGCTGAGCAGATCGTGTTGGGTGTCGATGGCGGTGGCACCAAGACCGACGCCATTGTCGTCGACAGCGCCGGCACGGTTCTCGGCTTCGGAAGCAGTGGCGGTGCCAACTGGGAGAGTGTGGGCCTCGATGGCATGGTCTCGTCGGTGTCTGCCGCAGTCACCGAGGCGCTCGGATCGGCAGCGTTGCGAACGGATCAGATCGAAGCCACCGGCTTCGCTCTCGCCGGAATGGATTGGCCGTCGGACCACGGCCGAGTGGAACCAGTGCTCGCGTCGCTCGGCTTCGCCGGACCGATGACGCTGGTCAACGACTCGTTCGCTGCCCTCCGAGCCGGGTGTTCGGAGCGACACGGCTGTGTGTCCATTGCGGGCACCGGTGGCGTCACTGCCGGACGGAACCGGCAGGGCGACAGCTACCGCACGATGGGAATCGGTTGGGGCGAAGGTGGTGGCTCGGGTACCGTCGTCGAGGGGGCTCTGCACGCTATTGCCCGAGAACATCACGGCCAGGACGCGCCGACGATGTTGACCGCTCGCTTCCTGGCCGAGAGCGGCGCCCGCTCGACCCGAGAGCTGTTCGAACGGCTCAGCCGCGACTACATGTTCATTGGCAGCGACTTCGCCCCGGTGGTCCTCGATGCGGCGCGCCAAGGCGATCCGGCGGCTGTTCGGGTCACGACCAAGGCCGGGCGACGCCACGCTCGCGACGTGATCGGTGTGGTAGCGCGTCTCGACATGAGCGACGACGAGTTCGACCTGGTGCTCGCCGGCGGCATCCACCTCAGCGCCGAGCAACATTTTGCGGAGGCATTCGCCACCGAGATCGGTAGAGCCCTGGTGGGAGCCCGCCTCACCCTGCTGGATGCCCCGCCAGC
Source organism: Acidimicrobiales bacterium (assembly GCA_038245795.1). Lineage (GTDB taxonomy): Bacteria > Actinomycetota > Acidimicrobiia > Acidimicrobiales > Microtrichaceae > JBBRSC01. Next base: position 9,047 of record JBBRSC010000037.1, on the reverse strand, counting down.
CGCCGGCGCAGCATTGTTGGCCATGGAACTGATCGGCGTCGACGCCAACGACGCTCGACTCGCGACCTGCGCCGGGGCCATCACGGCTCGCGAACGCTCGGCCGAAGCCGTGACCCTGATCGCCCGCCAGGACACGGGCGCATGAAGATCGCCGTCATCGGTGCAGGGAGCGCGCAATTCCTGCATGAACTGGCGGATCTATGTGCCCTGAGCGATATCGGCCCATACGAGATCGCCTTGTGCGACACCCATCCGGTCCGCTTGGCGACCATCGAGAAGTTCGGCCGCCGCGTCGCCACGACCATGGGGACCCCGACGACGGTCACCGCCACGGCAGACCGACGACAGGCGCTCGATGGCGCCGACGCGGTGGTCGTGTCCATTGGGGTCGGCATGCAGGATTCGATTCGGCCCGACTTCGAAATTCCTGAGCGCTACGGACTTCGCCAGACCGTCGCCGACACCTGCGGGGTCGGCGCGGTGATGCGACTCCTCCGCACCGCTCCGGTGATGACGGACATCGCCCAGGACATGATTGAGCTCTGTCCCGAAGCGCCGCTGTTGAACGTCACCAACCCCATGGCCATGATCTGTCTGGCGCTCGACCGCATGGTGCCTGAGGTGACGACGATCGGGCTGTGCCATTCCACGTGGATCACCGCCGGGGAGCTTGCTGATCGATTGGGCATCCCGAAGGGCGAACTCACATTCGCAGGCGCAGGTGTCAACCATCAGGTGTTCATCAGCAAGCTCGCCCACCGCGGCGTCGACCTTTATCCGCGGCTCAAGGAACTTGCGTCGGATCTCGACTCGGACTTCGGCCGAACGGTCCGCGCTGACCTCCTCCGCCGGTTCGGCTTCTATGTGACGGAGAGTTCGAAGCACAACAGCGAGTACGTGCCCTGGTATCTGCCCCGAGACTCCGAAATCGAACGATTCGACCTACCGCAACGCCCGTATTGGGAACGGCGTGCGAACAACGCTGAATGGTTCTCGATCGCCACCGATTTCGCCGATGGGCGAATTGATCTGCCGCTCACCGACATGTTGCCGTCCGGCGAGTACGCACCCCAGATCATCCGTTCGCTCGTGACCGACGAGCGCCGGGAAATCTACGCCAACGTGGTCAACGACGACCACGGCGGCGGGCGATGGTGCGCTGAGTTGCCCGACTGGGCGGTCGTCGAGATACCGGCCTACTGCGACGCCGACGGCGTGCACCCCCACATCGCCCCACCGATCCCACCGCAGTGCGCCGCGCTGAATCGGCGCTATCTCGATGTCTGCGACCTCGCCGTACGAGCGGTCACCGACGGACGACGAGATCACGTCTACCAGGCCTGCTACCTCGATGGGAACGCGTCGGCATCGATGTCGCTCGACCAGATCGCCTCGATGGTCGATGAACTCCTCGACGTCCATCAACGATCTGGCCACCTGCCGGTGATGCTGCATGTCTGATGTCGCGACGACTGGACCCGCGACCACGTGCGTCGATCGATTGTGGCCACCTCCTCAGTGGATCGGCGCTCCCGATGACCACTCCCCCAATGACAGGGCTCCCGATCATCATCGACCCGAGGGCTACCGACTCGACATCGTGAACGGTGTCGCCACCATCGACGCCTTCGACGATGCGGGGAGACGGCACGGCACAGCGACGTTGGCGCAACTCCAAGCCGACGTACCTACAGGGCAAGGCACTCGTGGGGGACCGGTACAACTCAGCGATCTGTGCATTGTCGACTGGCCAGACATTCCCTCCCGCGGTGCGATGTTCGACATCAGTCGCGGCAAGGTGCCGACGATGATCACCCTCGAACGACTCATCGAGCAGCTGGCGTCGCTGAAGATGAATGTGTGCTGTCTCTACATCGAGCACACCTTCGCCCATCCCGGACACGAGGTGGTCTGGGCTGATGCAAGCCCGCTGACCGCCGACGAGCTGGCGTCATTGACGGCATTCGGGAGTGCTCGTGGCGTCGATGTCGTCGTCCAGTTCAACGCTCCGGGGCATATGGAACGGTGGCTTCGACACGAGCCCTATGCGCAGCTGGCGGCGCTGCCGGGCGGGTATCGCAACGCCGACGGAGGCGCCGAACCCCCGGCGTGTCTCGAACCCACCAATCCGAACTCGTTCGATTTGGTCGAAGAACTCTGGAACAACATTGCACCGCACGGTTCGGCCCGGCGCGCCCACATCGGGATGGATGAGCCCATTGATCTGAATCCTGCGGTCTGGGACGCGATCTTCGACTACCCCGATCCGCCGCCACCGCCGCCATGGGCCGACGTCGACAACGGGGCGTTCTGTGTCCCGCTCCCTCCGGATCGACTCGAGCAATATCGTGACTGGGCCAATCGGCTGGCGACCATCCCGGCGCTCGACGGCCGAGAGCTCCTGATGTGGGCGGATGTCGTTGCACCCCACCCAGACTTGGCCAGAGCGCTCGATGAGCGAATCACGCTGGTCGAATGGGGCTACGAAGCAGACCACCCATTCGCAGCGCGATGCGGGCGTCTGGCAGCAGCTGGCCGCACATTCTGGACGGCACCCGGGACGTCGAGTTGGTCCTCGATCACGGGCCGCCCCGACAACTGTGCAGCCAACATCAGCGATGCCGCGCAGGCAACCATCGATCTTGATGGTGCAGGACTCCTCGTGTGCGATTGGGGCAACGATGGTCATTTTCAGTATCTCCCGATCAGCTATGTGGGCATCGTCGGGGCCGCCGGGCACGGCTGGAATCATCGGGTCGCTGAACGTGCCGCCCTCGTCGGCATCGCCACGGCCATCGACGATTGGATGATGGACGACTGGGCACGCGATGAGGAAACGAGTTCCCTCGGTGCCACGCTGATTGCGCTCGGTCGGTGCCATGACGCGATCGAACCTTCGGTGCCCGAAGCCGGCAGCCTGGCCAGCCTGTTGACGAGCCCCCACGCCGCTCTCGGCTTTGCACTTCGGGGAGTCTCGCTCGACATGTTCGACGAAGCAGATCGGCAGCTGTCGATCTGCCAGCGCCAGCTCTCGGACGTAGTGCCTTCGCAGCCCATCGGGAGCGACAGCTCACTGATCATCGACGAACTGGTCGCCTCGGCGGAGTGGCTGCGGCTCGGGATCGCCGTTGCACGATGGCGACTCGATCATCCGTTGGCCTTGGGCGTCGAGGAGATCATCCAACAACACGACCAGTTGGTGTCCGAGCACCAACGCCTCTGGCTCGCACGAAACCGACCCGGTGGCCTCCAGCAGAGTGTCGACGGACTCTGCGCGGTCATATCCGGTCTCGGCCAACCACTGGAGATCTGACCGATGGCAGCAATCACGCTCGACGGTGTGTCCAAGGAGTACACGAGCGGCGAACGCGCGGTCGACAATGTCTCGCTCGAGATTGCGGATGGCGAGTTCATGGTGCTCGTCGGACCGTCAGGCTGCGGCAAGTCCACGTTGCTCCGCATGATCGCAGGACTGGAAGAGGTCACCAGCGGCGGAGTCTTCATCGGCGAGCGCGACGCGACCTACGACCCGCCGAAGGATCGTGATCTGGCGATGGTCTTCCAGAGCTACGCCTTGTATCCCCACATGTCGGTTCGGCGCAATCTCGGGTTTGGACTCAAGCTTCGGAAACACTCCACCGCCCATGTGGCCGAGCGGGTGGCATGGATCGCCGAGATCCTCGGACTCACCGATCTCCTCGATCGCAAGCCGGCCCAGCTGTCCGGTGGACAACGACAGCGCGTGGCGATGGGACGAGCGATGGTCCGCGAACCCGAGGCGTTCCTCATGGATGAACCGTTGTCGAACCTCGATGCCAAGCTCCGCGTGTCGATGCGAGCGGAGCTCGCCAAGCTCCACGATCAGCTCGGCACCACCACGGTCTATGTGACCCACGATCAGGTGGAGGCAATGACGCTGGGGAGTCGGGTCGCCGTGCTGCGAGAGGGAGTCCTTCAGCAATGCTCGACCCCGCAGGAGGCCTATCGATCGCCGGTCAACCTGTTCTGCGCCGCCTTCATCGGGTCACCGACCATCAACCTCGCCAGCGCAGTCGCGGCGGATGGTCGAGTGCACTTCGCCGGCTTCGACGTGGCCGCCGAACTGATTCCGGCCGCGACAGCAAGCGCCCGGCCGATCGTCATCGGCATCCGCCCGACGGATCTCTCGTTGTCCGCGGCGGCGCCGGCGCACTTGCCGCGGATCACCGTCGAAGTAGATCTCGTCGAGGACCTCGGTGCCGTCCGCCATGCCGTCTTCTCGGTGCAGGGGACACGAATCAGCGCCGGCGACACCGCTGCCGTTGGTTCGTCGTCCGACAACCCGGGCATCGATATGGTCGAGGAAGGTCGACTGCTCGTCCACAATCGGACGATGTTCGTCGCGGCTCTCGATGACCGAGTGCACATTGTCCCCGGTGACCGCATCGAGTTGGCCATCGACGTCGAACGGATCCACGCCTTCGATGCACAGACCGGCGAACGGATCAGTTCTTGAGGAGGTAGTCGGTGTCATCGTCACCGAGGAGGAGCTGCACCTCGGTGGCCAACTCCGGGTGAGCCGCGAGGCCGCCGGGCCCGTCGAGTAATTCGAAGGCCGCGGCCCGCGCAATTTCAACCCACTCTCGATCGCGACGCAACGACGCCAGACGAAGATCGTTCCGGCCCTTCTGACGGGCGCCCATGATCGTGCCCTCGCCGCGGAGATCCAGATCGACTTCGGCGAGTTCGAATCCGTCAGTCGACGCCACCAACGCGTCCAACCGCTCCGTGGCGTCATCGCTGACCTCGGGACTGGCCACCAAATAGCAACGCGACGCTGCGCTGCCGCGGCCGACCCGACCCCGGAGCTGATGGAGCTGCGCGATCCCGAACCGGTCGGCGTCGAGGATCACCATGATCGTCGCATTGGGGACATCGACACCGACCTCGATCACCGTGGTCGCCACCAGCACATCCAATTCCCGCCGACGGAACCTTCCCATCACGTCGTCCTTGTCCGCTCCCGCCATTCGCCCGTGCAACAACCCCAGCGAAAGACCTGCCAAATGGCCCCCGGAGAGATCCTCGTAGGTCTCGGTCGCCGAGGAGATCTGAAGCTTGTCCGATTCCTCGACAAGCGGGCAGACCACGTACACCTGTCGTCCGTCGGCAACCTGGCTCCGGACGTCGTGCCACATGGAATCGAGTGCCATCTCGGAATCGACGCGTACGGTCAGGATTGGCGTCCGTCCCGGCGGCAGCTCATCGACGATCGACACATCGAGGTCGCCGTACACGGTCATGGCCGCCGTTCGTGGAATTGGTGTTGCGGTCATCACGATCACATCGGGCGAAGTTCCGTCGGCGTTGACCACGCGGAGCGCGTCGCGTTGATCCACGCCGAAGCGGTGCTGCTCGTCAATGACGACCACCCCGAGCGACGCGAATTTCACGGTGTCCTCAATGAGCGCATGGGTGCCGATGGCAATGTCGATCGACCCGTCGGCGAGTCCGGCCAGGATCGATCGTCGCGCCGCCGCCGGGACGCGTCCGGTGAGGGTGACAACGGTCAACGGGCGGTTGTCGAAGAGGCTCCCCGCGGGTGCCGGCACCGTCATGCCGTCGACAAAGGACAACAATGCCCGGCCGTGTTGTTCTGCCAGGACCTCGGTCGGCGCCATGAAGGCGCCTTGATGGCCACCTTCGACTGCGGTCAGCAGGGCCGCAACCGCGACGACCGTCTTGCCGGAACCGACGTCGCCCTGGATCAACCGGTGCATCGGGACCGGCCTCGCCAGGTCCTCCATGATCTCGCCGATGACCCGTTGCTGGGCGCCGGTCGCAACGAACGGCAATCCATTGAGGAAGGTGGCGACGATCCCGTCGTTGATGGTGTTGAACGCAGCCTCGTGGCGTATTCCGAGTTGACCTGCTTCGATGGTGAGCTTCCGATGCACGAGTGCGACCTGCAGGCGGAGCAGCTCATCGAACACGAGTCGACGTCGGGCGCTCACCGTGTCCGCCATCGACGTCGGCTCATGGATCAGCCGGAACGCCGCGTCGCGATCGATGAGACCGAGGCGGGTCGCCAACCCACTGGGCACGGGATCAGCAAGTCCTCGCGGCGCGATTCGTCGCAGCGCCTGCGCAACGAGGTCTCCGAGTTCCCAGGTCGTCACGCCGGCCTTCTCCGATTGCGGATACACCGGGAGGATCCTCCCGGTTCGGTTTCCGACGAGGTCCACCACCGGGTTCGTCATCTGCCGCGAACCGGCGAACACCTCGAGCTTTCCAAAGAAGATCGCCTCGGTACCGACTGCCAGTTGCCGCTCACGCCAGGCCTGATTGAAGAAGGTGACCTTCAACGAAGATTGACCATCATGCACGGTCGCCGTGACAAATGTTCGACCGCCCTTGCCCCGACGCGATGAGATCGAACGGACCGACGCCAACACCATGGCGGTCTCCCCCGGCTCCAACTGCCCGATGGTCGCCTGATTCGAACGGTCGAGGTAGCGACGGGGATAGTGGAACAGAAGATCCAGAATGGTCTGGATGCCCATCCCGCGGAGAGCTTCGAGCCGTTTGGGACCAACCCCCTTCAAGGCACCGATGTCGCGTCCAGCCAAATCGGCGAACGTGAGCGGACCATCGTTCACCGGCGGTGGATCGACCACGTGTCCTCGACGGTGATCCGGCTCGGTCGACCCCACTGCAACGCCGCCTCGATGATCGGGCCGATGTCGTCGCATCGTACCTTGGCAAGCCAGTCACCAGCCTCGGACAGTCTGACCTCGACATCAGTCCCCAGACTGGACCACACACGTCCGAGCCCGTCGCCGACCGTCGTCAGCTCGATGTCGGCGACGGATCCAGCTGGTGCCGTCAGTCGCAACGAGATCGCGTAGCGACCGGGCTCCTCGCCGTCCCCGCTCTCGCCGTCGTTGTCCTCCGTGGTCCCGCAGATGTGACCGACCAGGGCATCGAGCAGCACGACCCATCCCGCTCCGCCGGCATCCACCACCCCGTTGTCGGTCAGGGCTGGTCGCAAGCCAGCCGAATCGTCGAGTGCATCGAGGGCCGCGTCGTTCGCGGCTCGTGCGACATCGACCAACGACGCCGAACGATCGATTGCCGCGAGGGCCGCGTCAGCGCCGGCGCGGGAAATCTCGGCCATTGACCCTGCCAGCCGGGGTTGGTCGTCGAGCGCGTCGGCGCCGGCCTCGAGGGCGAGCGCCAGATCAACGGCGCCGACGGTGTCGCGTGACGACAACACGTCGGACCACCCACTCAGCTGGCGACGCAACAGCGACGCGCCGCGCCCCTCGCCGGCCACGACGGCTGTCGCCAGGGCGCGTGCCGCGTGATGAAGACCAGGAGGTGCCGACTGGACCGCATTTGCGATCTCCCCCAGGGCGGCGGTGAGGTTGGCGCCAGTGTCTCCAAGATGACGGCTATCGACATCCAGAAGATCGATACCGGGTCCGTGATCCATCATGGCTAGCGATGCGTGACGGAGGATGGCCCTCACGTCATCGTCGGCGAGGGTGGTCAGGCAGGACACGGGCCGACCCTAACGGGACGCGGGCTCACCGTCCGACTTGGCCCGGACTCGGTACGTCGAATTCCGCAGAGCGCCGCCGTGGCGACGTCCGGCCTGCTTTGGGGAGATCGGGATGTGACTGCTACCGTTGCGCCTCACCGCGGAACACTGATGTTGTCCCGCACGTCCCCCGTTTTGAGAGGCTGAGATGTCTTCGGTTTGCGAAATCTGTTCGAAGAAGCCCGGCTTCGGCATGGCTGTCAGCCACTCCCATCGACGCACAAAGCGCCGTTGGAACCCGAACATTCAGCGGGTCCGCGCCGTCGTCAACGGTTCGACGAAGCGGGTCAACGTCTGCACCGGCTGCCTCAAGGCCGGGAAGATCACCAAGCCCATCGCTCGCACCTCCGCCTGACGCCGTCGTGCAGGGCGTGATCAAGTCCTATGACCCGTCGACGGGCGACGGAGTCCTCCTGCGAGATTCTGATCTCGCGGAGTTCGATCTCTCCCCCACGGCCCTCGAGGGGTCCATCTTCCGTATGCTCCGACAGGGGCAACGAGTGATTTTCGTGCTTGACGACGAGGGCTTCGCTACCTCACTGTCGCTGGGATCCGAACGCGACATGGGAACCCCTGACTACCTGACCGGCGCCGGCGTGCCGTCAGATCATCTGGTCGAGCCAGCTCCCGAGCTGGGTTGATCTCCCCTCACTTTCACGTACACATCCTTCAGGCAGCTCGACACGAGCGAACGACCGCACTTTCAGGAGGCGACATGGCTGGGAACACTGCACATCAGAGGTTGCTCGACTGGGTCGAGGAATGGCGAGAGATCCTCGAACCCGACACCGTGATGTGGTGCGACGGATCGCAGGAGGAATACGACGCTCTGTGCGCACAGCTCGTCGAGGCTGGCACGTTCCAGCGACTCGCCGACGACAAGCGGCCCAACAGCTTCCTGGCGTTGTCGGATCCCTCGGACGTCGCTCGCGTCGAGGACCGAACGTTCATCTCCTCAGAGAAGGAAATTGATGCCGGTCCCACCAATCACTGGCGGGCGCCCGCCGAGCTGAAAGCCGAGATGCTCGCCCTGTACCGCGGCGTCATGAAGGGTCGGACGCTCTACGTGGTGCCGTTCTCCATGGGTCCGCTGGGTTCGCCCATCGCCCACATCGGGGTCGAGCTCACCGACAGCGCTTACGTCGCCGTGTCGATGCGCACCATGACCCGTATGGGCCAAGGAGCGCTCGACGTCCTCGGTTCCGATGGCGAGTTCGTGCCGTGTGTGCATTCCGTCGGGTACCCGTTGGTGCTCGCCGACGGGTCCTCCCGACCGGACGTCCCGTGGCCGTGCAACGAGGAGAAGTACATCAGCCACTTCCCCGAGACCCGCGAGATCTGGAGCTACGGCTCCGGGTACGGCGGGAACGCCCTACTCGGGAAGAAGTGTTTTGCGCTCCGAATCGCGTCGACCATGGCGCGCGACGAAGGCTGGATGGCCGAGCACATGTTGATCCTCGGGATC
>JBBRSC010000036.1:0-18827 GCA_038245795.1 Acidimicrobiales bacterium | reverse complement strand
TGGTCGGGACGGACCCGTTCGGTATGGTCCACCAGCGGCGGGGCCACCAGCGCCAGCAGGACGCGGACCTCGACCAGCCGGAGCCACCGGACCACGTCCGCCGGAACCAGGAGGCGGCGGAATCGGTCGACCGGTGCGGGACAACGGGGGGCCGGGGGGCGGAGGAATCTGTCGACCGGTCGCGGACAGTGGTGCTCCGGGTGGAACTGGTCCGCGAGCTGCTGGACGTGGCGCGTCGTTGGGGCCGGCCGGTACATCTGTTGGTCGATTGGTCGGCGCAAGCCGGGGAGCGGGTGTGCCGAGAATTGCTTCGCCGGCCGGTCGCGTCGGGCGCGGACGCTCGCTGGCTCGCGAGGAGATCACGCGACCTGGCATCGGCGCTGGTGGAGCGGACGACACGGCCTCGCCGGACGAGGGAGTCCCGCCGGACGACACGGTTTCGCCGGACGACACGGCCTCGCCGGACGAGGGATCGGAGCTCTCGGCACCCGGATCGCCGATTGGCGCAGCAGCAGGTTCGGCTGCGCGGGCAGCCGGAGCCATCTCGACCGCGGCGGCCGGTGGCGCGTCGGCCGCTGGAGCATCCTGAACGGTCGGGACCGGAGCCGACGACTCCACGGCCGCCACCTGCGGTGCAACAACGTTCGCGTCGGCGATCGGAGCCAACGGCGCATCAGGTTCCAACGCAACAACGACGGTCGCTTCATCGACGGACGCTGCCGCCATCGCAGCAGCCTTCTTGGCAGACACCTTCTTGACCGGCTTCGGCTCCTCGGGCTGCTGATCGCGGATCAGCCCATCACGCTCGGCCTTGCGGCGGACACGGTCCGCTTGGGCGTCGATGATGCTCGAAGAATGCGTCTTTACCCCGATGCCCAATTCCAGGCTCAGGTCCAAACACTCCTTGTTGGTCAGTCCGAGCTCTTTCGCAAGCTCGTGGACTCGGAGTTTCGCTGCCAAGTTGCGATCTCTGTCTTTCTCAGTCGTACGCGCGAACCCCAACGGCTGCGCGACATGTCATCCTCCCACGTACGCGACCAATTGCACGAACGCGATCCGGGCATCTGCGAGTGACGTCAGACTCACGTCACCCCGCAACGCCCGGGTGAAACGGCGTGACGTTCCCGCCACATCGAAACACTCCATCGATGGGCACAACCAGCACCCCCGGCCGAAGTTCTCGAAGACCAACGAACCGTCCATTCCGAGTCGACAGCGAATCAACTCGCTGCGGGCACGGACCGCACGACATCCGACACACGTTCGTCTCGGATGTCGTTCTGCGTCGATCACGACGCCGGCGACTCCGCAGCCTCGTCCGGATCTGATGCGGTCTCAGCGGTCGCATCCCCGTCGCCGGGCGGCACGTCATCATTCTGGGAGTCATCAACGGTCGCATCCGCGTTGTCGATCGTCTCGATGGCGGCAGCGGGTTCTTCGGCTCCTGGGGCGCCAGACCCGGTGACATCGGACCCAGTGTCCGTCTCAACCTCGGTTGGCGCCGGAACATCCCCCGCGGGACCGCCCTTCTGCCAATCGGCCGCCGTGATGGCGTCGCCACCGTCGGCGGGTTGCCACATCTGCTCGCCGGTCTCGGCGTTCGTGATCCACTCGCCCTCGGCCCAGTCGGCGGGCGGAGCGGCCGAACTTTCGCTCTCAGAGCGGATGTCGACCCGCAGGCCAACGAGGCGGTGAGCCAGACGTGCGTTCTGGCCTTCGCGACCAATGGCGAGGCTCAACTGGAAATCCGGGACAATGACTTCGGCCGTGCCGGTTTGATAGTCGATCCGGACCTCGGTGACCTTGGCCGGCGCCAGTGCCTTCGCCACGAAGTCCTCGAGATCGTCTGAGTACGGAACGATGTCGATTTTTTCGCCGTTGAGTTCGTTGACGACCATCCGGACGCGAGCGCCGCGGGCGCCGACACAGGCACCGACGGGATCGACATTCGGGTCGTTCGACCACACCGCGATCTTCGTCCGCTGACCAGGCTCTCGGGCACAGGCTCGGATCTCCACGATGCCGTCGGCAATTTCGGGAACTTCCAACTCGAACAGTCGCTTGATGAGTCCCGGGTGGGTTCGGCTCACGACGATCTGTGGGCCCTTGGCGGTCTTGCGAACCTCGACGATGTAGGCCTTGACCCGCTTGCCCGGCTCGGCGCGCTCGTAAGCAACCTGCTCGGATTGGGGCATGAGCGCCTCGACGCGGCCCAGATCCAGCAGGGTGTACCGGCTGTCCGACTGCTGAATGAGCCCGGTGACGATGTCGCCCTCGCGACCTGCGTACTCCTCGTACTTGAGCTCGCGTTCGGCCTCGCGGATCTTCTGTGTCATGACCTGTTTGAACGCCTGGGCCGCAATCCGACCGAAGCCATCGGGCGTCACATCAAATTCTTCACCGATCGGGTCGCCGTCATCGTCGAGGTTCTGTGCGAAGACGCGAAAATCTCCGGTCTCGGGGGTGACGACCACCCAGGCGTACTCCTGGGCATCAGGCATCTTCTCGTAGGCCGACTGCATGGCGTCGGCGAGCACCGTCAACAGCGTCTCGACCGAGATGCCCTTGTCGAGCGCCACGGCGTGTAGGGCTTCCATCATGTCAGCGTTCACTGTGATGCCTCCTGCGTTTCTTGAGAGTGGGGCGTTTCCTGAGAGTGGGGCGTTTCCTGAGAGTGGGGCGTTTCCTGAGACTCACGCACGACCGGACCGCGGGGCGACGATGCCTTCTTGCCGCCCGGCTTTGGTGTCGGACCCCACTCGAACACCGTTCGGGCGCGGTCGATCACGTCAAGTGGAATTGACACGTTGTCGATACCGACCGCCATCACGGCGATCGATTCAGCGATTCCGACGACGATTCCATCGAAGCGACGTGCACCATCGATGTCGCGGCGAGTCTTGACCTTGACGCGCTCGCCAACTGAGCGCTCCCAATGGGATGGCGTTCGGAGCGTGCGTTCCAGTCCGGGGCTCGACACCTCGAGGACATAGGCCTCGTCGCTCGTGTCGGCTTCATCGAGGGCACGCGAGAGCGACCGATTGATGATGGCCAGCACGTCGAGGTCGATTCCGCCGCGCCGGTCGATCGTGATCCGGACGGTGTTGCCGCTTCGTTCAAGGTCGTACAACTCGGCGTTTGCTGCTTCGATGAACGGGGTGACCAGCCGCAATATCAGATCGAGAAATGGGTCGTTCGTTGCCATGTGGTCACCTCCTGGAGTCTCTCTGGATCGCCGCTCGTGGCGGGATCGGATGGGCACGATTTTCGCCCATTCATGAGAAAAGCGTGGGCCCCAGCCCACGCCCGTCAGCACCAAGCGGCCCGAAGATCGTCCCGGGAGTATAGCGAGATCCCTCGTCGGCGTCTGATCAGACGCTCAGTACGAGCGAGCCACCACTGCGATCGTGTCGGGCTCATCGTCAGACAACGGGAGCGAACCATCTGGTCGAACCAGACAGCGCACGGTCATTGAGTTCTTCGCCAGCTCGTCCTCGCCGGCTTCACCCAGCGCTGCGTACGGGATCTCGGCAAAGCCGACTCTGGCAGCGTCGATCGCCTCGGCGATGCTCGCCGTCGTCACCGTGGTATCCCGTCGACGTTGCTCGGAGCTCGCGTACATGGCCTGTTGCATCTCGTCGAGCTCGGTCCGGATCACGACACCCAACCCGTCCAACGGCATCTCACGTTTGCCGTCGAGATCGCGACGCACCAGTGTCACGACACCGCCCTCCACGTCACGTGGTCCCAGTTCGACACGGATTGGAACCCCCTTCAATTCCCAGTTGGTCGCACGACGACCAAAGGCGGTCGAAACCGCTGCATCGAGTCGAACTCGAACGCCGGCTTCCGACAGGGTCTCCGTCAGTCGTTGCGCGGCGTCGGCCACGCTGGAGGAATCGTCATCGCGAACCACCATCACGACGACTTCGATCGGCGCGATCCGGGGCGGGACGATCAGACCACGATCGTCGCCGTGGCACATAAAGAGCCCCCCCATCATGCGCGTCGAGACCCCCCACGACGTGGTCCATGCCAGCTGCTGATCGCCGTTGGCGTCCAGATAGGTCATCTCGAATGCGCGGGCGAAGTTCTGGCCAAGCTCGTGACTGGTGCCCATCTGCAGTGACTTTCCATCGCCCATCATCGACTCGCACGTCATCGTGTTGATCGCCCCGGCGAAGCGTTCGCGGCGCGTCTTGCGGCCCTCGACCACCGACATCGCCAGCTCCGACCGCATGAAGTCGGCGTAGACCTCGTGCAGGATCCGTTCCGCGTAGGCTGAGGCTTCGGCCTGGGTGGCGTGGGCGCAGTGACCTTCCTGCCAGAGGAACTCCGTGGTGCGCAGAAAGATGCGGGGCCGGAGTTCCCAGCGGACCACGTTGGCCCACTGGTTCAACAGCAGCGGTAGGTCCCGGTAGGACTGGATCCATTTCGCCATGTACTCGCCGATGATCGTCTCTGACGTCGGTCGGATGACCACAGGCTCGGCGAGTTCCTCGCCTCCAGCGTGAGTGACAACCGCCAACTCGGGGCTGAATCCTTCGACGTGTTCGGCTTCTCGGGAGAAATAGCTCTCGGGGATCAGCAACGGGAAGTACGCGTTCTCGGCGCCCGCGGCCTTGATGCGTTGATCCACCGCCTGTTGCATCCGCTCCCAGATACCGTAGGCGTACGGTCGAATGACCATCGTGCCACGGACCGGCCCGTTGTCAGCCAGCTCGGCTTTCGCAATGACGTCCTGGTACCAACGGGGGAAGTCGTCGGCACGGGGGGTGAGAACAGGGGGCTTTGCCACCGGCGAACACTACCGAAGCCAGTTCCCACTCCGGTTCACTCCGAAGCGCGAACAGTGCGTGATGGAAGGTCCGCGATCAGATCTTTCGGATGAGCTCGACGCGTGCCTCGCTCAAATTGGCATCGTCGCCCTGCTCATCGAGGAGCTCCGCCCGGTCCCGATCGGCCTCCCGCTTGGCCTTGACCAGATCGGCGCGAGCCAACGCCGCGTCGGCGCCGTGCTCCATGATGAACTCCGCCCACTCGACCAGGGTGGACACCATCTCGTCCTCGGGAACGACCGCGACGTTGGTTCCCTTCACGAACAGATGGCCCCGTTTGCGTCCCGCCGCGATGCCAATGTCAGCGTCTCGCGCTTCGCCGGGACCGTTCACGACACACCCCATCACTGCGATCTGCAGGGGAATCTCGCGATCCCCGAACGCTGCCTGCGCGGCTTCGGCAACGGCGATCACATCGATCTCGGCGCGCCCACAGCTGGGACAGGCGATCAGGTCGACGTTCTTCCGTTCGCGGAGGCCGAGTGCTTCGAGCAACTGGCGCCCGGCACGTGCCTCCTCGACCGGATCGGCAGTCAGGCTGTAGCGGATGGTGTCGCCGATCCCCTCCGCGAGCAGTGTCGCAATTCCAGCGGTGGCTTTGAGGAGACCTCCGGGCAACGGACCTGCCTCGGTCACACCAAGATGAAGCGGATGATCGGTGACCGCTGAGAGCTGTCGGTAGGCCTCGATCATCAGCGGGACGTTGGACGCCTTGACCGAAATCTTGACGTCGTCGAATCCCACTTCCTCGAAGTAACGGAGCTCCTGCAATGCGGACTCCACCATGGCTTCGGGGGTCACTTTGCCCCCGTACTTCTCGTAGAGCGCAGGATCGAGCGAGCCGCCGTTCACCCCGATCCGAATCGGCACTCCACGATCACGACACTCCGACGCCACGAGTTTGATGTGTTCGGGCTTTCGGATGTTCCCCGGATTGAGGCGGAGGCAGTGCACACCCGCCTCCAATGCCGCCAACGCCATCTTGTACTGATGATGGATGTCCGCCACGATCGGCACCGGCGAACGCGGAACGATCCGCGCCAACCCCTCGGCAGCAGCAGCGTCGTTGCAGGTGGCACGGACGATGTCGCAGCCAGCTGCCGCCAACGCATAGATCTGTGCCAGGGTCCCGTCGACATCGGCGGTCTTGGTGGTCGTCATCGACTGGACTGAGATCGGTGCATCACCGCCAACGGCGACGCTTCCGACCATGACCTGTCGGGTCCGGCGACGAGTTGCGGCGACGAGACCAGATTCCATGGACAGATCCTGCCTTACAGCTTGAGGGGTTGGGTGATGTCAGCGATCACTGCGAGCAGGCCGACCGTCGCCATCAGGAGAATCACGCCGTACACCACCGGCATCAGTCGGTTGGCGTCGACCAGGTGACGTTGGCCGTCCCGCTTCAGGAGTTCCCGCACCTTCTCGTAGCACGCCACCGCAACGTGGCCACCGTCGAACGGCAGCAGTGGAATGAGGTTGAGGACACCGATCATGATGTTGATCTGAGCGAGGAACAGCAGGAACGTTGGCCAATTCGAGGTGAAGTCCGACCCGATGGACACGATGCCCAGGATTGAACTGGGCCGCGCTGAGTTCTCCGACACGTACTGGTTCTGGGCGTCGCGGGCCGTTGCGGGGGCGTCGGTGGTGTTCTCGTCAGCCCGTCCGCCCGTGAACACCTGACCGGCGAAGTTCGCGATGTTGACGGGGTTGAAAATCACGCCGATGCTCCGGACCGCCAACCATGCGGAGCTTCCGAACATCTTGGCGGACTCGCTGGCAGCGCCCAACACCCCGACATCTTCGAACCCCGGTTGCGGGCCGAGGCCGAAGAACCCCTGCTGCGGGGTGACATCGATGGCGGTACCCAGGTCGACCGTGTGAATCGACTCGACGCCTGCACGGTTGATCGACAGCACCAGCACCCCGTCGGCCGACTGCCTGGCGACGTCGGTGAGCTGGTTGAGCGAGGACAATGCGGTGCCATTGATGGACAGCACGCGGTCCCCATCGATGAGTCCCGCGACCGCCGACACCGAATTCGGGCGGATCGAGTTCAGCCGGATGTCCCCACGGAGCGACCCGAAGACCAGATCCTCGCCGATCGTCCCGATCAGCGAGGCGCGGCTGCCGAGTTCGGCCGACACGGTCTTCGATTGACCATCGCGGAGGATGCCGATGTCGACGGTCTCACCGGGGTGCTTTCGAACCTCGCTCCCCATGTCAGTAAATGTGGCAACCGTCGCCCCAGCAACCGAGACGACACGATCACCATTTTGGAGCCCGGCCACCGCTGCGGAACTGCCCTCGCTGATCGACCCTGCGCTCCATTCGGTGGCCGAAGGGCGGCCGAGGAACACGAAGACGATGAACGCCAAGGTCAGCGCAATGATGAAATGCATCGTCGAGCCCGCCACGGCAACGCCGATGCGCTGCAGGAAGGTCTTACGCCGGTACGTGCGTGGTTCGTCGGACGGGTCGACCTCATCTGCGTCCATCATCCCGATGATCCGCACGTACGCACCGGCCGGAATCGCTTTGAACCCGTATTCGACCTCGCCGCGTTTGAACGACCAGATGCGCGGGCCGAACCCGATGAAGAATTCGGTGACCTTCATTCCGGCTCGACGGGCCATCACGAAGTGACCGAGCTCGTGGAGAAAGATCATCACGATCAGGCTCAGCACGACCACGACCGGGCCAAGGCCCTTCCACATCCACAACGCCACCAGGCCGCCCACGAGGAACAGCAGCCCGAGCGGATTGGCGGGCGGCGGCGCGATGCCATCCACCGGCTCGTGGGTCGGTGGGGCGGTCATGTCCGCTGACATCGCCGCAACGGGCTCGACGTGTCCGGGCTCGACGCTGGAGCCCGTGGGTGGATTGCTCGGACTCTTCATCGTCCGTCTCCCTGTTGATGGGTCATGGGCAACATCACGGGCGCTTCCGAATGCACTCGTCGATCAGCCGTGACGCGCAGCGCCGAGCTTCCGAGTCGGCGTGAAGTACGTCATCGACAGATGTTGCCGGGGTTCGGTCCCACAGATCGAGCGCGGCCTCGTTCATCTGGGCGATCTCGACCCAGGAGATGCGTCCGGCGAGAAACGCTTCGACCGCCATTTCGTTGCTGGCGGACAGCCACGCTGGCGCTGTGGCGCCCGCGCGGCCGGCTGCATACGCCAGATCGAGACAACGGAACGCAGATCGGTCCGGCGGCTCGAAATCCAACTGGAAGGGCGCCGACATGTCCAACGCCCCGAACGGCACCGTGGATCGATCCGGGTAGCTGAGGGCGTACGCGATCGGGAGCCGCATGTCCGGCATCGAGAGCTGCGCGATCGTCGCGCCATCGGTGAACGTGGTCATCGAATGGACGATGGACTGGGGATGAACGACGACATCGATGTGGTCGTAGTCAGTTCCGAACAGCTCATGGGCCTCGATCACCTCGAGGCCCTTGTTCATGAGCGTCGACGAATCGACGGTGATCTTGGGACCCATCGACCACGTCGGATGCGCCAACGCATCGTCGATGGAGACATCAGTGAGGTCCTCTGTTGTTCGGCCACGAAATGGACCACCCGAAGCGGTGAGCGTGATCGACGCCAAACGACGCGATCCCTCGCCGGCTCGCAGACACTGATGTATCGCGCAGTGTTCGCTGTCAACCGGAACGAGCTGGGCTCCCACGATCGAGCGGAGCGGTTGCACCACAGGACCGGCGGCGATCAACGATTCCTTGTTGGCGAGCGCCAACGTCTTACCCGCCTTGAGCACCTCGAGAGTGACGCCCAACCCGGCGAAGCCAACGACACCATTGACGGCCACGTCAGCGGTGGCGGCCAGCGCGCCCATGGCGTCGGCCCCGGCCTCGAGCAGCACGCCGTGGGGCAGAAGTTCCTTGAGGTCAGCTGCCCGCTCGCTGTCGCCGATCACAACGACATCAGGACGGACGGCAAGGGCCTGCGCGGCCAGAAGTTCGATGTTGCGATGGGAGGCCAGCACACTCACCCGGAACATGTCGGGAGATGAGGCGACGACGTCGAGGGTCTGAGTGCCGATCGATCCCGTCGATCCCATCACCGCAACAGATCTCACCACGGTCCCAGGCTACCGGGATGCATCCCCGTCGCCGTGTCGGGTGGGCCGGTCAGAAGGGGCCGATTTCCAGAATGTGCGCCATGAACCACGCGGTCGGCAACACGAACAAGAAGGCGTCGAACCGGTCGAGTACCCCACCATGCGCCGGAAGCACCGTCCCCATGTCCTTCACGCCGAGATCGCGCTTGATGGCGGACTGACACAGATCGCCGAGCGGCGCAACGATGGCGCAGAACAGGCAGAAAAAGAACGCCTTGGGCAGGCTGGGCCCAACGGGATGCAGCTCGCCGAGCCAGAGGATCAGGACCGGGACGAGCACCGCGGCCGCCACGCCGCCGATGAGTCCTTCAAACGTCTTGTTGGGGCTCGCCGCCGACAGAGGGGTGCTTCCCATGAATCGACCGACGAAGAACCCGCCGACGTCGTAGCTCACAGTCACGAAGGTGGCGGCGATGATCACACCGATGCCCTGGTTGGTGGCGTTGCTGTCAGCCAGCTTGGCGAGGTCCTGAGCGAGCCGACCCTGCCCGAGCAGGAGCGTGGCAAGGGATCCGAGGCCGCCGATCCAGCCGATCCCGAGGAGGGTGACCCCAATGTTCATCACGGCGCCGTCGCCGGGACTCACCCAGAAATACCATAGGAGCGTCGAAATGATGGTGACGCCGAGCAGCACTGGATACGCAATATCGGGTCGGGCCGAGGGCGCCACGGCGAACGCGGCAACGGCCGCTATTCCCAGCAACGTGGCCGGGTTGTAGCCCGCACGACGGACGGTGGCGAAGAATTCGGTGGCGGCCAGGGTGAGCACCACCGCGATCAACGCGGTCGTTGGAATCGCCCCCAGCTTGAAGCACAACAATCCCAGCGCCAGAAGACCGACGCCCACCGCAATGGCAACCGGCATGTTCCGCCCGCCGCTGGGCGGCTCGACGTCGGTTGGATCGTCGATGACCCGGGGCGCCGACAGTCTTTTCGCCTGACGACGCAACGGTGGACGCTCGACCCGGTCCCCGACGGTGGCGACGGATGCGGTGCCCGTGGACGGGCCACCAGCCAGCGACGGTCCGCCAGAGAGATCCAATTCCGGGTCGAAGAACGACGGACCCGAATCGTCCATTCCGAGCGCTCCGAGACGAGGCTTGTCGTCGGTCAACTCGTCGAAACCCGCCATATCGGGCTGGTCGTGGTCCTGGTCTCGCCACCGCGGCTGACCCGCAGTCCAAGGCTGCTCGTTCTGATTGCCGTCGCCGAGCACCACCTTGGGCACCTGGCCGGTCGGCGGATCGCTGTAATGGGGCAGCTCAAAGGACTCATCGCCCTGCACGGGTGGAATCTTGACCTCGCCGGTCGCCGGGGAGGGATCCTCCGCCCAGACCTGGCCGGCACCGTACCCGACCGGCTCGGAGGAACCAATCGGCGAGGGGAATCGGAGGACCGGGCGATCATCGGCGGCGCTGACGATTCCGGAGGCCTCGGTTGCGCCAATGATCCGCACTCCCCCCGTCGCCATTGGGTCATTCGTCTGAGCGATCGACGGTTCGTTGCCCGACGTCGAGGCCTGATCGATGAGATCGTCCGTGCCCGTTCGGTCGGAGACGTCGTCGGCTGGATCCTTGGGGGTGCCCGGGTCATCAGTCATGACTGATCAGCCTTCCATGAGTTCGGAGGTCTTGGTGTCCAACGCATGGTCGATGTCGGACTCGAAACGCTTGGTGATCTTGTCCAGTTGTTCCTCGGCGCGGCGACGTTCGTCCTCGGTGATGTCGCCGTCCTTCTCGAGTGACTCGAGATCCTTTCGGGCATCGCGGCGGGCACCGCGAACAGCGGTGCGACCATCCTCGGCGCGGGCCTTGACCATCTTCACGAATTCCTTCCGGCGTTCCTCGGTCAGCGGGGGGAAGTTCAGACGGATCTGGTTACCGTCGTTGCTGGGATTGAGCCCCAGGTTGGCGTCGCGGATGGCCTTCTCGATCGCCGTCATTGATCCACGGTCAAACGGCGAGATCACGAGCTGGCGAGCTTCGGGCACCGAGAAACTCGCCATTTGTTGCATCGGCACGACCGACCCGTAGTAGTCGACGGGCAGCTTCTCGACAAGACCCGAGTTGGCGCGTCCACTTCGAACGCCCGCGAACTCACTCTTGGCGTGGGAAACCGCCTTCACCATCCGGGCTTCGGCGTCCTCGCGGACCGCCTCGATCATTTCTTCGCTCATGAACCGTCATTCGCCTCGGGGACCAACTGCAAACAATCGATCTTCCCACACAGTCAGCGTCGAAACGCGACCATCGCCGGTCAGCTGACGAGCGTGCCGACAGTCTCGCCGCTGATGATGCGTTTGATCAGATCGTCGCCCATCAGGTCGAAAACCACAATGGGGAGATCGTTGTCCATACACAGGGTGATCGCCGTCGAATCCATCACTTTGAGACCCCGATTCAGGACATCAATGTAGGACACGGCCTGCAGCAACTCGGCCGACGGATCGGTACGAGGGTCGCCGGTGTAGACGCCGTCGGTGCCGTTCTTTCCCATCAGGATCGCTTCAGCGTCGATCTCGACGGCGCGCAATGCAGCCGTGGTGTCGGTGGTGAAGAAGGGGTTTCCCGTCCCGCCAGCGAAGATCACCACACGACCCTTTTCGAGATGGCGGATGGCCCGCCGGCGAATGTACGGCTCGGCCACCTGGGACATGTGGATCGCTGATTGCACGCGGGTCGGTTGGCCGAGTCGTTCGAGGGTTTCCTGGAGTGCCAACCCGTTGATGACCGTGGCGAGCATGCCCATGTAGTCAGCCTGGGCGCGGTCCATGCCCGCGCCGGCGCCGGTCATCCCCCGCCAGATATTGCCGCCACCGACCACCACGGCGATGTCGATATCCATCGAGGACTTTACGTCAATGATGGCGCCGGCGATCTGGGCGACGATCTCGCCGTCGATTCCGAATTCGCCGTTGCCAGCAAAGGCTTCGCCGGAGAGCTTCAGCAACACTCGACCCCAGCGGGGTACCAGTGGCGTGAGTTCATCCATGTCGCTCGACCTCTCGGATCAGTTGCCGATGACCGCCTGGGCGAATCGGACGATGGTGGCGGAGCCAAGCTTGGCCTGCACGGTCTCCTTGTCACCGAACAACCCCTGCTCAGGGAGGACCCGCTCGCCGAACCAGGAGCCGACGCGCCCCGCAACGATCTTGGGGACGGCCTGCTCTGGCTTGCCTTCCTTCCGGGTCAGCTCCTCGAAGCTGGCAGTGGCCTTGGCGAGCAACTCGGGATCGATCTCGTCGCGGGTAAGTGCCGACGGCTTGGCGAAGGCGATGTGCAGAGCGATCTCGTGGGTCTGCTCTTCGTCGGCGCCGTCGATCTCCAGGAGGACACCGTTCGTGCCGCGACCGTCCTGAATGTGGAGATAGGCATCCAGGGTGTTGCCAGCGGCGGCCTCGAACCGAGCGACCGTACCGAGTTCGATGTTCTCCTTCTTGGTGATCTTCAGGGTGTCGATCTCGTCGGTGAGCGTACTCACTGCATCGACCCCGTCAGCCAGGACGGCATCAGCCAGTTTCTGGGTCAGCTCGACGAAATCCGCGGCCTTGGCAGAGAAGTCAGTTTCTGACTTCAGGTGAACCATCGCGGCGATGTTTCCGTTGCGGGCAATGGCCACTGCCCCCTGGTTGTTCTCGCGATCCTCGAGGGTGGCCACCTTCGTGAGGCCCTTCTCGCGAAGGATCTGGACGGCGCGATCGCGGTCGCCGTCGGCTTCTGTCAGCGCTTTCTTTGCGTCCATCATTCCGGCGCCGGTGGCGTCGCGGAGAGCCTTGACGGCTTGCGCGGTGATCTCTGCCATGAGTCGTGTCCTGTTCGAGTGGTTGTCGTAGTAGGGAGCTGGTGGGTCTCAACCCTCGGCAGCGGGTGCCTCGGGCTCGGTGACCACTGGGGCCGATGCCTCGGGCTCGGAGACGTCGGCCTCAGCGACCGGTGCCGGTGCCTCGGCTACTTCTGCTGCGGCCGTTTCGACGGGTGCCGACGCTTCGCCCTCGTCGGCCGTTTCAACCTCAGCTGGAGCCGACGCCGCGGCATCAGCAGCGGCCTTCTGCGCCGAAATGCGGTTCTCCCGTTCTGCAGCTGCGAGCGTTGCCTGACGACGGGCGTCGGCCTGCTCCTGCGCCTTTTCGGCCTCTTCTTCGGCAGTACGGGGGCGGACGTCCGCAACGCCGGTGCGGCGAGCGCGGATCTGTCGACCCTCCTCGACGGCCTCGCAGATCACCCGAGCCATCAGCTCGGCTGAGCGTATGGCATCGTCGTTTCCGGGAATGAGGTACTGGATCACGTCGGGATCGCAGTTGGTGTCAACGACGGCGACAATCGGGATCTTCAGCTTGTTGGCTTCGGTGACCGCGATGTCCTCCTTCTTGGTGTCAAGAATGAAGACGGCGTCGGGCGCCCGATCGAGATTGCGGATGCCGTTGAGGTTCCGCTCGAGCTTCACGAGCTCACGGCCGAGCAGCAGGGCTTCCTTCTTCGGCATGATCTCGAACTCACCCGAGTCACGCATCCGTTGGTATTCCTTCATCTTGCCAACGCGCTTCGACATGGTCTCGTAATTCGTCAGCATGCCGCCGAGCCATCGCTGGTTGACGTAGGGCATCCCACACTTGGTGGCGTAGCCCTCGACGCTCTCCTGGACCTGGCGCTTGGTGCCGACAAACAGGATGTTGCCGCCGTCCGCCACGAGATCGCGGGTGAAGATGTAGGCCTCCTCGATTCGCGCCAGGGTCTGACGGAGATCGATGATGTAGATGCCATTATGCTCACCGTGGATGAACCGCTTCATCTTGGGGTTCCATCGACGGGTCTGATGGCCAAAATGCACACCAGCGTCGAGCAGTTGCTTCATTGACACGACTGCAGCCATGTTGTTCTCCTTCGGTTGAGACCCAACGTGCAGCGCCACGAGGCGACCGAGGATTCACAGTGGGTACCAGAGTCGGGCAAGCCCGTAGCCCAGACGTTCGAGGCCGGGGGGCATCCTACCGGTGAGTTCCCTGCGGAGCGAAACGACATCGATGACGTGCCGGACCAGCGCTCGGTCCGCTGCATGGGTCTGCTTCATGCGTCAGCGTGCGCGGGCAATGAGTCGGGCATGAACCCGGCCGATGAGTCGGGCGGGATCGAGATAGGTCGTCCCGCGTCGAATCGTGAGGAGGAGGTCCTGCGTGCTGTGGCCGACGATCTGTCCTCGGCCGACCACGTCACCCATCACGACAATGGAGTCCGCCAGGTAGCTCAACGTGGACCTCAGACCGCCCGGATGCGAGATCGTCACGAAGAGTCGGCCGTCGATCGTGCCCGCAAACGTCACGATGCCATTGCCGATGCTTGCCACCGGAGTTCCTTGTACGACGACGAACGAGATCCCTCGGTGACCCGCCCCATATGTCGTCAGCGGCGCCCGGAACGTCTCGAGCACCGGGGCGTTGACCGGCCAGGCAAACTCGTCGCTGCGACGATCAAGCCTTTTCGCAGGAATCGCTGGTCTGAAGTCAGCGGCCGCAGATCGGGCAGAACCAGATCGGGTTTTGGCAGGCCCAGGCGTCGCCCGAGCGGATCCAGCGGGCGCAGTCATCATGAACAGCGCCACGGCAGTCAGTGCCACGAGTCGTCGGGGGTAGGGCACAGGTTTCATGATGCGTTCCTCGGGTGTAGCCAGTGGGAGGAAGCGTCAGATGTTCAGCGCCATAGGTTTCGGGCACCGTGGTCGAGCAGTCGCTCGACGTCGGGTCGGTCAGACCGGTTCGCGCTCCATGCCAGCGAGTCGATGACGAAGCTGCAGCACAGCCTTGGTGTGGATCTGGCACACCCGTGACTCGGTCACCCCGAGTACCTTGCCGATTTCCTGGAGGGTGAGGTTCTCGTAGTAGTAGAGCGTCAGCACGATCTTTTCCCGCTCTGGCATCCCGTTGATGGCCTGGGCGAGCAGTTGTCGGAGCTCTGCGACCTCAAAGGCGCCCATGGGTCCGTGACTACCGTCGGCGATGGTGTCGCCCAACGTCAACGTTTCGCCTCGATCGCCACCGACGACGAGAATTTCGTCGAGTGCGGCCAGGCCGACCGTGGAGATCTGCGAGAGGTTCTGCTGGAATTGCGTCTCTGTCCACCCGAGTTCGGAGGCAACCTCTTCGTCGGTTGGCGACCGATGGTGCCGTGCCTCGAGCTTGGCGTAAGCCTTCTCGATCGATCGGACCTTGGCTCGCACCGACCGTGGAACCCAGTCGATTGATCGGAGCTCATCAAGGATGGCGCCCTTGATTCGGCTGATGGCGTAGGTCTCGAATTTGAAACCCCGCCCGGGCTCGAACTTGTCGATGGCATCGATCAGGCCGAACATTCCGTAGCTGACCAGATCGGATTGTTCGACGTTCTGTGGAAGCCCTACTGCGACTCGGGATGCGACGTATTTGACCAGTGGCGAGTAGTGCAGGATCAGCGAGTCGCGGATCTTGGCATCTGCCTCGGACTTGTACTTCGACCACATGTTGGCCAGCTCGACTTCACTGGTTTCCTGAGACTCAAACGACATACTCACGCCCTCGGGTGGGTTGCTTCGAACACCGATCGCAAACGTTCCCGGCTCACGTGTGTATAGACCTGCGTCGTGACGACGTCGGCGTGACCGAGTAACTCCTGCACGACACGTAAATCGGCACCTCCGTCGAGTAAATGAGTCGCGAAGGTATGTCGAAGTGCATGTGGGTGTGTTGGATGACTCTAACGCAGATCGATCACCCGGCGTACATCTCTTGGAGTGATCCGACGTCCCCGGCGATTCACGAACGCTGCGAGCATGTCGCCTCCATCGGCCAGACAGCCTGGTCGGGCATCGATCCATCGATTCCAGGCCTGTGCAGCTGGGGCCGAGATGGGCACCATTCGCTCCTTCGCGCCCTTGCCCACCACGGTCACTGACAGCCGTTGGCACTCCACGGAACCCGGGTTCATGCCGCAGAGTTCCGCCACCCGGAGGCCGGAGCCATAGAGGAGCTCCACGATCGCACGATCGCGAAGGTCCCACGCCGTATGTGGCTCCACGTCGATCAGGCGGTCCAGTTCCTCGGCGGACAGCACGCGTGGCAGGCGGCGGCTCCCACGCGGCGCAGAAATCCCCGTCGTGGGATCGTGTTCGGTTCGCTCCGTCAACAACGCCCACGAAAAATACCGCCGAAGGACCGAGAGGCTCCGCGCAATCGTCGAGCTCGAGCATCCGTCGTTCGAACGGTGGGCGACATACGAGCGAATCCACGCTCGAGTGACATCTCCCGGTCTGCTGGGTTCGGTCCCGTTGCGAAACGGCGAAACATCGCAGAACTTCTGGAAAGCAAGGACATCGCGGTGGTAGCCCGCCCGTGAACCCGCGGAGAGGGACTGCAACGTCCGATCGAATTCGTCGAGGTCCCAGCTCACGCTTCGCAAGGTACCACGCACGCGCGGTGAGCGCTCGACTCACCACAGCGAGTCGTATTCTCGTCGGGTTCGATGACGACACCGGTTCATCGAGTGCGTTCCCAGAGGCCATTGCTGGACTGGACCCTGCCCAACGCCTGCAACGAGTGAAGGGCGCCGGCGACTGCCCCGATTCCGAGACCGGACCGTTCGGCCACGTCATCGAAGGTCATTGGTGCCCATCCCATCGCATCCATAATCGCCGCCTCATGTTCGGTCAGCGCGGCCGGCTCATCTCCGTCGGCAGGAGTTCCTCCATCGCGGACAAACTCGTCCGACCGCGAACCCGGTCTGGCAGCAGCGCCGTGCTGATCGGATGTGGGCCGAAGCCCACGGGCTGGTCGCCGACGATCGAGTTGCGGCCCTCCGGGGCGCACCGCTCCTGCGCCGAGAAGTGAGCGAATGGCGAGCACGTCATCCACCCCCCGACACATGTGCGCCCCCTCGGCGAGGAGCTGATTCGTTCCGGCTGATTGTGCGTGATGAATCGGTCCGGGAACGGCCATCACGACGCGATCGCGATCCAATGCTTCCACCACGGTTGACATGGAGCCCCCGTGCTCGCCGGATTCGACCACCACCACAATGGAGCTGAGCGCTGCGATGATCCGGTTGCGAGCTGGAAATCGCCATTTCTGCGGCGGCATACCGAGTGGCGACTCGCTGATGAGGACCCCAGCCGATCCGACCCGGGCCCAGAGATCTCGATGCCGTGACGGGTAGGGAACATCGAGACCACTCGCCACGACGCCGATGGGCGCTCCGTTGTGTGCCAGGACACCTTCGTGGGCTGCGCCATCGATCCCGAGTGCAAGCCCCGAAACAACGATGATGCCTTGATCGGCACACGCGCCTCCCAGGTCGCGAGCAATGCTCCGGCCGGAGGCACTGCATCGACGCGTTCCCACAACCGCCACGCCCACCTGATCGAGGAGTGACACGTCTCCGAGTGCGCATAACAGCTGCGGCGGCTCGACGTCGGCCGCGAGAGCCGATGGGAATCCGATGTCGCCGAGGGCGTGTACTGAGACTCCCAGATGTTGGTAGCGGCCGGTGATGTCGTCGAGATGGAGCGCACGAACTTGAGCGCACCAACTTCGAGCCATGTCGCGTGTCACTCCCTCGAGCTGGGGAACGACGCCGGCCCTCATCGAGTCCCAGCGCTCCCTGGCTCCCGCTCCGGCTGCGAGCAGCCCCAGTCGTCGCGGGCCGACATCGGTCAAGGTGGCGAGGCCGATCATGGCCGCCGCGTCAGGTGTCATGCGGACACCGCCACGCGACTCGACAGATCGATCGGGGCTCTCATGGCGAGGGCCTGCGTGACAAGACCCACGTCGATGTCGCCCTCGCCACCGCGCAGATCGTCGAGCGTCAACGCGACACGCCTGATCCGGCCCCACCCGCGTCCGCTGAGAACCCCTCGATCGATCGCATCATCCACGAGTTCCTTCGCCGGCCGGTCCAACGAACAAAAATTCTGGAGTTCAGAGACGGCGAGCTCGCTGACGCTGGCCACTCCCCGACGAACAGACCGTGCCCTGGCCGCTGCGACGCGGGCCCCGACCTCCGCGGTGGCTTCGGACGGGTGACCCGACGTCAGGTCGACCCGTGGCGTCGGTCGGATCCGGATCCGCAGATCGAATCGGTCCAGCAACGGACCTGACACTCGACGTGCGTAGCGCGCGATGGCGGAATCAGAGCATCCACACCCGGGCGTGCCCGCCAATCCGCACGGGCAAGGATTCATCGCAGCGATGAGGAGCATTCGTGCCGGGAGCGTGGCATTGACGAGTGCTCGATTGATACGCACCACTCCTTGTTCGAGCGGTTGGCGAAGCGCATCGAGCACATGAGCTGGAAACTCGCCGAGTTCGTCGAGAAACAGCACGCCGCCATGAGCAAGGCTGATCTCACCGGGGCGCAGCGCTCGGCTTCCGCCGCCCACCATGGCAACCATCGAGGCAGTGTGATGAGGGGCTCGGAATGGCGGGCGCCGGATGAGCTGGCCGTCGCCCAGCACACCGGCTGCCGAGTGCACGCTGGTCACCTCGAGCGCCTGCGCATCAGTCAGATCGTCCAAGAGGCCGACCACCCGCTCGGCGAGCATCGTCTTGCCAGCACCCGGAGCGCCGACCATCAGCAGATGGTGACCACCCGCCGCCGCAACCTCGAGGGCAAGCCGCGCCAGCGGTTGACCGTGGACTTCGCTCAGATCCGGTCCTCGACCGGAGCGTTCGGACAATCGGATGGGGATGTCGACGTCAGGCCAGGGATCGATACCAGCCAACGCTTTGACGACTTCGGTGAGCGTCCGAACTGGTCGAACCCGAACGTTGCCCAGGAGCGACGCCTCAGCGGCATTGTCGGCGGCCACGATCACCTCGTCGACCTG
>JBBRSC010000035.1:0-18968 GCA_038245795.1 Acidimicrobiales bacterium | reverse complement strand
TCCATTCTTGGCGAGGGCCGCCCACGAATCATGCATGTGTCGCCCAAGTGCTGCCGGGGGAGTTTCGCCGACGAGCAACGCGAGCCGGGGGTCAGACGCGTGATCGAAGACAAACGGGATTTCCATGGCATGTGCTGCGCCGAGCATTCCGCCCATCGAGGGGCTCCGCCAATCGAAGAGGTACTGCCACGTCGGCCCGTGTCCCGAGTGCGCGTCGGCCAGATCGCTCGCCGGAACGCGGAACACGAGATCCGTGATCACTGCGCATTCGATGTCGCCCGGCGTGCCGTCGGGATGCTCCGCCGCATAGATGTCCAACGTGGCCTGCGAATCGTTGGGCAACATCGCGAGTCGCTCGAGCAGTTCGGCCTCGTCAGCAGGCGCTGGGCTCATGAGCGCGAAGAGCTTCCACTCCTCCGTGTTGGTCCCCACGAGCAACGGAACGCCACTCGAGGAACCCGAAGCAACCGCTCCCAGCGGATCGATCGGGACAATCACGCCGTCTGCGACCGGCCGGAACACCAAGAAGGACAGCGGGCTGCCCGTACGCTTGATCGTCTCCTCGAGATCGGTCATGCGACCTACGGAGATCGCACCGTGGGCGATGAGCAACTGCTCAGCCGGCGCGGCGAGGACCTCCTCGATGGTGTCCAATTCGGCAGTCCTCAAGAACTCGAGTGTGTCTGCCTGGGCCAATGCGACCGGGCGGGCGCTGTTGGCACCTCCCGATTCGCAGATAGCGGCATGGAACAGCCCGCGTGCGGCGGGCATGGCCAAGAGCAGCGCAACGCTCATTGATCCAGCTGATTCACCGAAGATCGTCACCTTCGACGCATCTCCTCCAAAGGCGGCGATCTCGTCGCGCACCCACTCCAACGCTGCGACCTGATCGAGCAAACCGTTGTTTCCCGACCCTGCATAGTCAGGATCCACGCCGCCGAGTTCCAGGAACCCGAACGCTCCGAGCCGATAATTGATGCTCACGAAGACAACGCCCGACTGGGCAAAGGTCACCCCGTTGTACAACGGGCTCGACCCCGACCCGATCTCGAAGCCGCCGCCGTGGATCCACACCATCACAGGGGCCGATCCACTCAGGTCTGACGACCAGACGTTGAGTCGCAGGCAATCCTCAGAATGTTCCTCGGGCTCACCGCCGTTGAGCAGGTCCATCATCGAAGCGTTCTGCATCGCCGTCGCACCGAAGGTGGTGGCATCGAGTTCTTCGGTCCATGGCGCAACCGGTTGCGGGGCTCGGAAACGGTTCGGGCCAATCGGCGCAGCCGCAAACGGGATGGACGCGAAGCGATGAACACCGCCATCAATCGTCCCCCGAACCGGTCCGGCGCTCGTCTGAACCACTCGTGGCATTGCATCGCTCATTTCCAGAGAGTATCGCCCTCGCAAACCACGACACAGGGCGGCCGAACTCCCTGGGTCGTAACTTGGGCGCATGGCTGACACCGTGATTCGCAACGCCCGCATCGTCGATGGGACAGGCGCCGCTCCACGGCAGGGCGACATCGCCGTTGAGGACGGGCTCATCACCGAGATCGGCAGGGAAATCACTGGCGGTCGCCACGAGATCGACGCCGGGGGTCGTGTCGTTGCGCCGGGATGGGTTGACGTCCACACCCACTATGACGGCCAGGCCACGTGGGACCCCGAGATGACGCCATCAAGTTGGCAGGGCGTCACAACGGTCGTGATGGGAAATTGCGGCGTCGGTTTCGCCCCGGTTCGCTCGGACGGCCAGGGTTTCCTGATTGAGCTGATGGAAGCGGTGGAGGACATCCCCGGAACGGCGCTGCACGAGGGCATCGACTGGCAGTGGAACACATTCGGGGAATACCTCGACGCGCTTGACCAGACCCCGCGCGTGCTCGACGTCGCCGCGCAGCTCCCCCACGTCGCCGTTCGCGCCTATGTGATGGGTGACCGAGCACACGAGGACGCCACGATCGATGACATCGCTGCGATGGCCGCCATCACCGAGCAGGCCATGCTCGACGGGGCCGTCGGCTTCAGCACCTCACGCACCATTCTTCATCGATCCAAGTACGGGCTGGTTCCCGGCACCACCGCACCCGACGACGAACTCCGCGCCATCGCCGATGCCATGGCCGCCGCCGGCGGATCGCGCGTCTTCCAGATCATTACCGACCGCTTGCTGGTGGAACCCGAGCGTTCCCTCATCGGCGAACTCGCCCGGCGATGCAACGGCCCCCTGACCTACTCGCTCGCCCAGACCGACTTCGATCCACAGGGGTATCTCACCGCGCTCGACGACGCCACCCGTTGGAGCGACGAAGGTCTCCGCGTGGCACCCCAGGTGGCCCCACGACCGACCGGCATGTTGTTCGGACTGCGGTCGTCGCTACACCCCTTCATCACCCATCCGACGTACCGCGAACTGTCGTCGCTGCCACTGTCGGAACGTGTTCGACGCCTCCGTGACCCCGAGACCCGCGCTCGACTCCTGGCGGAGGAACCGGCGACAGCGAACCGGATAGCGGTGTCGATCATCTCCAAGTGGCGCCAAATCTTCCCGCTCGGCGGCACACCCGACTACGAGCCCGCAGCGGATACCTCCGCGCAGGCCGTCGCTGACGCACGTGGCGTCACGCCCCAGGAGGTCGTGTTGGACTGGATGCTCGAGCGCAACGGGGAAGCCTTCCTGTTCGCCCCGCTCGCCGGCTACACCGACGGCAACCTCGATTCCGCTCTCACGATGATGTCGCACCCCACATCAGTCGTCGGACTCGGCGACGGCGGGGCGCACTGCGGGTTGATCTGCGATGCCTCGATGCCCACCTATCTCCTCACACATTGGGCACGAGATCGGGTCGGTGAGCAACTCAGCCTCGAGATGGCGGTACACCTCCAGACCCAACGAACGGCCCAGCTCTACGGGATGACCGATCGAGGTGTTCTCGCTCCTGGTAAGCGGGCCGACATCAACATCATCGACATGGACCGTCTCCGGATCGCCGCACCAGAGATGGTCAACGATCTTCCCGCCAACGGTCGCCGTCTCATCCAACGGGCCGAGGGCTACGACGTCACCATGGCCGCCGGCCAGGTGACGTTCGAGAACGGCGAACCCACGGGGGCCCGACCGGGCGGCCTGGTCCGTTCACGATGATGCTCGCATCGATCGGTTCCAACCTCGCCGTCAGCGCCGCAACCATCGCGGTGATCATGGTCACGACATGGCTGGTGAGCCTGGCATTGCGCGATGCCAGCGTGGTCGACATCATCTGGGGCGCCGGTTTCGTTGCGGTGGCGTGGGCATCATTTGTCACCGGCGATGGTGGATCCCGGGAGCTGCTCGTGGCACTGATGGTCTCCGCCTGGGGGCTCCGACTCTCCGGGTATCTCTGGTGGCGCAATCACGGCAAGGGCGAAGACTTCCGCTACGTCGCGATGCGAAAGCACTTCGGAGCCAGGTTTCCGGTCATCTCGTTGTTCACCGTGTTCGGGCTCCAGGGTGTGCTCATGTGGATCGTGTCGCTCCCGGTGCAGGTCAGCTTGGCGAGCCGAAACAACATCGATGCCTTCCTGATCCTCGGCGCGGCGCTCTGGATTCTCGGCCTCGGGTTCGAATCGATCGGCGACGCACAACTGGCATCCTTCAAGGCGAACCCCGCCAACGCTGGCACCGTCATGAACCAGGGGCTCTGGCGATTCACACGCCATCCCAACTACTTCGGAGACTTCTGCGTGTGGTGGGGCCTCTACATCACGGCACTCGGTGCACCCTGGGGGTGGGCGACTTTCGTGGGCCCCATCGCCATGTCAACACTGCTCATCAGGGTGTCGGGCAAGGGGTTGCTCGAGAAAACCATCGGCCGACGACGGGCTGGCTACGACGAGTACATCGCCACCACGTCGGGGTTCTTTCCCAGGCCGCCGAAACACCAGACCTGATCCGGGAACGCCGATCGCTATCGCCCGCGAGCAGGTTTGTTGCGGGTGTCGCGCAGCAGCACCTCCTGCGCGATCGTCGCGGCATGCACCCCGTCCTGGGTGAACACGTGACCGATGGAGAGTCCCCGACCTCCAACAAACGTCTGGCACGAAAAGTCGTGGAGATGCCACTGATCGGCCCTCAGCGGGCGATGAAACCAGATCGTGTGATCGAGGCTGGCGGAGAACATCACCTCGTACAACGTCTCCTCGAGCTCGCGACCCAACGGGTGAGCGCGCACGACGGCATCAGTCGGGAGATCGTCGCTCAAGTAGGCAAGTGCTGCGGCATGGAGTTGCGGATCATCATTGAGCGGCTCAACGCAGCGAAGCCACGCCCCCGCCCGCCCAGCGCCGTCTCGGCCAGCAGCTGGGAGTGCTCCGGTCGGGATGAAGACGCGTGAAAACACAGGGCTCCACGACGTCGACTCGATCGAGGCCGGATCCGGCAGATGTTCGGGCAACTGAACCGACTGGACGTCGGCTGCCTCCTCGTCTCGTTGGAAGCTCGCCTCCAGATTCAGAATGGCTCCCACGGCTTGGCGGGCAACCACACGTCGGGTACAGAACGATCGGCCGTTGCGTAAACGGTCCACCTCGTAACGCACCGGTTCGGTCTGCTCTCCCCGTCGGATGAAGTAGGACCGGAGTGAATGGACGCGTAACTCGGGATCGTCCACGGTCAGCGCAGCGGCACGTAACGCCTGCGCGACGATCTGGCCACCGTAGAGCCCTCCCCACGGGTAGTTGGGCCCAGAACCGACAAAGACATCGGCGCCGTGAGGTGACAGATCGAGGATCGTTGCGAGGTCCACGGCGCCGGAACCTACAACACCAACGCTGCAGAACCTCAGACGTCGAGGGGCAGGGTGTTGGCCACCTCGACACGATTTCGTCCGGCGCCCTTGGCCACAGAGAGCGCTGACTCGGCGCTTCTGATGATCTCGATCAGTGCTGCCGCCTCACCCATAGCGCATCCGATGCTGACCGTCACCACACGAGATCGACCCATCTCCAATGGGATCGCGGTCGCCGCCACCGCTCCACGGAGTCGCTCACCGAGTCGTGCGGCCCCGACGAGATTCACTCCAGGTGCCAAAATCAGGAATTCTTCGCCTCCGTACCGACCGAGGACCGACGGCTCGGTGAGTTGACCGGCGAGCCGACGAGCAACCTCGGCGAGAACGGAGTCCCCAAGGGCTCGACCCTCGACGTCGTTGACCTCGTTGAAATGGTCGATGTCGACCATGAGTGCGCCGATCATTTGCGCGCCGATTGTCTGGGCATCGCTCGACAGTTGAGCGATGCTCTCGTCCAGGAATCGCCGGTTGCCCAGTCCGGTGAGGGCATCCGTCGTACTCATGCCGTCACCACGAGAGCATGATCGACCATCAGGATATTTGCGGGCACACAACTCAATCGGGCCGAGCGTGGACCCACTTGAATGTTCAGCCCCAGATTCGCTGTGGCTAGCCGTTTCGTCAGAACTTGAGGAAGACGGTGGCAACTTTCCCCGAGCTGTTGCAGATCTGCTGCGCGACGACTGACAGCGACGTCACGACCCCACCCCCGCCGTAGGCAACAGCGACGATACTGAACGACGCCGCTGTCGTGGTGCAGCTCTTGCCCGGAGACGTCAAGGTCATCGACCCAACGGTCGGGGTCGATGTTGCGCCGAGATTGTCGTAGTCGATAGCAGCGAGTGCCCCACCAGTGGGTGGACGCAGCTGGAGCTCGTATCCGCCGAACTGAGCGGTGATTTCCGCCGATGTGCCGGTAATCGTGACAGCGTCGAACGGTACCGCGTACTGGGCTTGCTGCCCGCTAGTGATCAATTCGTCCGTCTGACCGATGATGACGCCGTATTGCGTCGGTGGTCCGGCGAACGCGGTGAATGGTGGGCAGTTGCGGGCCTCGAAGGCAACATCGGTCGACTTCACCTGGACGATCTGGGGGCCGTGGGTAGCGTTGGCGTCTATCAGGGAAGCGGATGAACCGTCCAAGGAGGATTCCCGCGCCCAGAAACACTTGGTGCCGCTGGTCGTCCCCGCCGAGCGGTAGAAGCCCGGCTGGATCTCGATGCCCACCCGTTGGGTGGCATTGCCCGACGACGGAACGGATTCTGCGCTCGCTGGCGCCTCGACCCATTGGCACGGACCGAACGAGGCAAACGACACGTCGGTGGGGCGGATCAGGACGAAATCCCGGCCGCTGAAGGAGTTGCTCCCCAAGAGATTGTCGGCGGCGTCATAGCGACCCCACGTGCACCCGTCGCCAACGGTGGTGTACACCCCCGGCTTGACCTGGCCAGGACCCGTGCCGACCGGTCCATCGAATGCGCCGAAGGACGTGATCGGAGGAGCGACCGTGGTGCGAGGCGTGTTGGCGGCGATCGCTGCAGCGAGCAACTGCTGGCCCAACGCGATCGTGATGCCACGTTCCCAACGCTTCCTGGCGTTGCACTTCAAGACGTACACGCCGTCCGACGCGAACGATCCGACCTTCGTGCATCTCGCGCCAGCTCGACCCGCCTGCAACGAACACCCACTCGCCACCAACGCCACGATCATCAGTAGACCAGCGGCCCGACGAGCGGAATATCCACCGGACCCGTTCCCCACGGCATTTCGAATCATGAGTGTCTCCCTGTGGCAATTGCCCAGCAACGCTGCGCGATTGGCAGGGTAAATCATCGGTGGGCAATACACCAGTGAACTTTCAACTCTCGCTCCCGATGGATCAATTCAGTGAAATTGGGGAATACGTCGGTCACGTCGATCGGTACGCCAGGCTCAGAAGACGACCGTTCCGCCCGCCTGCTGGCCCGAACAGCTCTGCACAAATGTCACGTCGATAGCGGTCACCAAACCGCCGGAGCTCGTGATCCGGTCGATCTCGAACGTGCTGGTACCGATACACGATCGACCTGGCGCACTCAAGGACATCGCTCCTTGCGACAGCGTTGGGATGGTTCCCACATCCTGATAGACCCCGGTCGCCAAGCCTTGACCCGTCGGGGGTGACAATTGCAGGACGTATCCACCGAAGTTGATGGTGAGGACTCCCGCAGAGGTCGACAAGCCGATCGTGTCGTAGGGCTCGACATACCCGTTCCGCTGACCCTGGGTGATCGTCTCGAATGGTCGTCCCTCGATCAACGCAAAGCGTTCAAGTTGATCAACACGAACGAAGGGGGGGCAAAACGTCGTCTCAAAGGCCGCGTCCCCCGCACCGACCACAATGAGCTGCGGCCCGGAGCTCGAGCCGAAATCGATTTGCGATTCGGAGGAGCCATCCAACGTCACCCAACGACGCCAAGTACACGGAGTGGTACCTGGAACGCTTCCAGCTGAGCGATACACGCCCGGTTCGATCTCGATGCCAACTCGACGAACGGCATTGCCCGATGCCGGAATGGGGAGCGCAGTTAAGGGGGCTTCCGTCCAGGAACACGGCCCAAAGGTCTTGAAGAAGCCGTCTGTGGGTCGGATCAGTGCGAAATCAAGCCCGAAGACCCCGTGGCCTCCAAGCCCATTGCGGAACTGGTCGTAGCGGTTCCACACACACCCGAAGCCGACGGTGGTGTAGAGGCCGGGCTTGATCTGCCCCGCCCCGAACCCGACGGAGGCCTCGATCTCCCCGAACGACGTGATTGGCGGGGTGATCACCGCCGTGGTGGTCGGTGGCGGTGGCCGGTTCGCGGCGAGAGCGGCGTTGAGGAGCGCTTGGCCAGCCGCGATTGTGATGCCACGCTCCCAGCGCTTGCGGGCGTTGCACTTCAGCACATAGATGCCGTCGGAGGCATAGTTGCCGACCTTTGGGCACTTGGCCCCCGCCTTCCCTGCGCCCAAACTGCACCCGCTGGCGACAACCACGACCACAAGCCCCAACGCGACTGCGCGCTTGAAATTCGAACCCGTGGCCACTGATCTGTGCGCGTATTCCACCACTGACTCCCTCAGCTGCGCTCGAATTCCGAGCACGAACCAGAGGGTAAATCAGGAAAAACAAGCGCGCCAACGGTCGAGAAACTCACAGAAATCCGAGCACACCAACTCGTGATGTGAGGAGCCTTCCCGGTGCCTCGTGGCTCGCTCAGGCACAACGTCTCCGGAGGAAGTCTCCGATGACCGACGCGTAGCGATCCGGACCGAGCCGGAAGGTGGCGATGTGGGGAACCTCGACCAGCTCGGCGTCGTTGATTCGCTCCGACAGCAGCACCGCGTCGGCAACGTGATGGATGGGATCGAGGCGATGTCCGATGACGAGGGTCGGGACGTCGATCAACGCCAACGTGTTCCGATCGTGAATCGGGAGTTCTGCCGCGGACAGGCCTTCGATCAACGCTGCTCCGGCGATCGGCTGCAGCCGCGCCACATCGAGTGCCAACTTCAGCTCCGATGGTCCCCGCATTTCCGGCAGCGCTCGGAACGGACGGGTGAGCACTGACAGCCATGGTGAATGAACTCGGAGCGACGTCGCCAGCACGCCGAACATGACCCGGGCGAACCCCTCTGACTGGCCGAGCACGGGCATCTCGATGATCAACCCCGACACGCGATCGGGGTACTCGTGAGCCAAGGCGAGGGCGACTCCAGCGCCGAGGGAAAGCCCGCCGACCACTGCGCGTTCGATCCTCAGTTCGTCCATTACTGCGATCACATCGCCGGCAAGGATCTTCCAGGAGTACCGATAGGACTCGAGCGGCCGACTGGATTGCCCGTGGCCACGAACATCGACCGCAACGACGCGGTGATGGTCGAGACGACCAGCGAGGCGATCAAACAGATGGTGGCTGAGGAACAACCCGTGGATGAGTACCACTGGGTCGCCCAGGGCGTCAGCGGGGCCGTAATCCTCATACGAGATCTCGAGCCCGTCGTAGTCGACGGTTGCAGGCTGGTTCACGAGGTCCGATCTTGCAGGAATGGGAAGGCTCGACGCACATCGGCCACGACCTCGGTGGAGATCTCTGCGGTGAGGATGGCCGCTCCGAGCCCGTCGCCATCAGCGAGGACCTCTCCAAGCGGATCGAGGATCATTGAATCGCCGACGTACTCCAGTCCGTCGCCGCTGCCCACGCGATTGACGCCCACCACATAGGCCTGGTTCTCGATGGCGCGTGCCATCAGCAGCGAGCGCCAATGGTGCCGGCGAGATGACGGCCAGTTGGCGACGATCACAAAACAGTCGGTCTTCGGTGCAGCTCGCCACATCTCGGGAGCAAACCTCAAGTCGTAACAGACCTGAGGCGTCACTCGGAGCGTCGCACCGGGCCTTCCCACCGCCAGCGTCAGGGTCTCGCTCCCCGATCGGTAGTGCTTCGACTCGCCGCCATAACTGAACGGATGAATCTTGTCGTAGTGGCCGACAACACCCGACGGATCGACCACCAGCAGTCGATTCGTGAACCCCTGGTTGTCATCGAGCCGCCACGGGATCGACGCCATCAACGTGATGCCGTGACGTTGCGCACGGTCGCTCAGAAATTCGACCGAGGGGCCATCGGCCGACTGTGCATAGGACATCGGATCGGAGGTGAACCCGGTCGAGAACATCTCGGTGAGCACCACGAGGTCGGCACGGTTTCCAGCCGCCTCCACGATCAAGGGGTCGACGAGGTCATGGGTGGAGGTCGGATCTTCCCAGACGATGTCGTGTTGCAGCGCACTGACGATCATCCGCTCACCTCGCCATGTGCGTGAGGCGCGTCACGGCTTCGTCGATGACCTCGTCGCGTTTGCAGAACGCGAACCGTATGAAGGGTTGTCCAGCGGACTCATCGTCGTAGAAAACCTGAGTGGGCACGGCGACGACACCCGCGCGATGTGGCAATTCCCGACAGAACGACAAGCCATCGGATGCGCCGACGGGTCTGATGTCGGCCGTGATGAAGTACGTGCCCTGGGGATGGTTGACTTCGAAGCCAGCCGCCGTGAGTCCGGCGGCCAGTCGATCGCGTTTCGACTGGAGCGAGGCCGCCAGAGCTTCGGTCACCGTCGACGGGAGTTCGAGTGCGACCGCAATGGCGTGCTGGAAGGGGCCGCCGCTCACATAGGTCAGGAACTGCTTCACGGTGCGGACCGCCGAAACGAGTCCCGCCGGTCCCGTGACCCAACCGATCTTCCAACCGGTGAACGAGAAGGTTTTCCCAGCGGAGCTGATGGTGAGCGTGCGTTCAGCCATGCCGGCGATGGTGGCCAACGGCACGTGTTCGATCCCATCGAAAGTGAGGTGCTCGTAGACCTCATCGCACACGGCGATCAGGTCGTGACGCTGGCAGACCCCGGCGATCAGTTCCAGTTCTTGCCGGGTGAAGACTGTTCCGCAGGGATTGTGCGGCGTATTCAACAACAACACCCTGGTCGATGGCGTAATGGCCGCCTCCAACTCCTCGGGGTCGAAACGGAACTCGGGGGGCCGGAGAGTAACGACCCGGCGAGTCGCGCCCCCGAGCGCGATCGATGCGGCATAGGAGTCGTAGAAGGGTTCGAACATCACCACCTCGTCGCCCGGTCCTGCAAGCGCCAACAACGCGGCCGCGAGCGCCTCCGTTGCACCGGCCGTCACCAGGACCTCGGTCTCTGGATCAACGACGAGCCCGTAGCAACGATGCTGATGACGCGCGATGGCATGACGAAGTTCGGGAATTCCGTTGCCGGGTGGATATTGATTGTGGCCGGCGGCAATCGCGGCAATCGCCGCGTCACGTATTTCGACTGGTCCGTCCGTGTCCGGAAAGCCCTGACCCAAAGTGATGGCGCCGGTCTCCAGCGCGAGCGCTGACATCTCGGCGAAAATGGTGGTCCCGAAGTCCGTCATCCGCGGGGTGAGGGCAGCGTCGAGTCGGGACATCGAGGTCACCGTACCCGGCGGAACCGGCGACACCATGTGGTGTCGTTCCGGATGCGTGTCAAGCAGCAGCACCGAGGCGCCGAGAGATGTCAGCGCAATCGGCGCAGACATCCTCCGGAATCACGCCAGCCCGCATCAGCAGACCAAAAATCTTGCAGCCGAGGCAAAGGCCCACGAAGGCCTCGAGGCTTGCGGCCACCAGGATCATGCCAACGAGCACATGCGCGATCCCCGTCGAGCCGAATCCGACCCAGGCGATCAGGGCGGAAAGTGAGAGCGTGGCGCCGATCCCCTGAGCGAACCGCTTGGGTGGACCAGCGGTCAGCCGTTCCTCAAGTCCCAGAGCCGGCGTGACGACCCGCGTCACGAACTGGCCCAACGGGCTGAGTGTCGGGCCGGTGAGGACCCGGGCGAGAAACCCGAAGGCAAGTGGCCACAGCAACCAGTTCCATCCGCTGACCAAGAGTGTCGATGTCATGAGAACGACGCCAGCTGCGACGAGCCGCGCTGAGATCTCGTTGACCGGATTCGGGAAGCTGAAGATCTGCCGAGGAGACATGACTCCATCGTACCGGCAATTCCCGACCAAACAAGTCAGGTATTCGTCACACCGGCTGACAGGTCAGCGAGGGGGCTGCAACAACGGGACCACTTGATCGACCTCAGCCAGCTTGGCCGCAAATGCCACCATCTCGGCATGGGTCAAGGGCTCGCTGATCGCACGACGATCAACCTGTTCGGACGGCGGCGACCAGTACTCCACGTCGATCCCGAACGTCGCCAACAACAGATTCTCGCCGAGACAGGTCGGATGGGAGAAACGTCCTGCACAACTCGGACAGATCAACGGAAGCGCCGCTGAGTGATCGGCCTGGTTGATTCGGAGAATCATCCTCTCGAACCGGAACTCCTGAGGACCACACGTCGGACACGGCACGGTCAGCGTCGTCGGTGGGTGCGATGACGGGTCCGAATGTGGTTGCGGTTGCGGCATTGATCGTTCTCCGACTGCATCAGGCATGGTTCCCCATCGGACGAAACTTCCATCTCGTGAGCGGCGTCGTCATCGGCCAGTAGCCCCATCCGACACAATGGTTCCATGAGTAACCCCACTGGACCAGAGCTGCTGCGTATCAGCATCGACATCTGCCTCGAAGCTGGCCGGTTCACAC
This sequence comes from Acidimicrobiales bacterium, assembly GCA_038245795.1. Lineage (GTDB taxonomy): Bacteria > Actinomycetota > Acidimicrobiia > Acidimicrobiales > Microtrichaceae > JBBRSC01. The sequence continues at coordinate 6,972 of JBBRSC010000035.1, read as the reverse complement.
AGCTCGGCTTCCGCGATCCCCACCTCGTCGTCGACTTCAAAGGTGATGGTTCGCCTGTCACCGCTATCGACCTTGGCGCGGAACGACTGATGAGAGAGCGAATTCACGAACACTTCCCCAACGACAGCATCGTGGGCGAAGAAGAGGACGATCATCATGGAAGCAGCGGTCGTCGTTGGATCATCGACCCGATCGACGGCACCTCGTCGTTCACTCATGGTGTGGCCCTCTACTGCAACCTCCTCTATGTCGAAGACGAAGCCGGACCAGCGGTCGGCGTGATCAACATCCCCGGAGTCAACGAGATCGTCGCCGCTGGTCGCGGCCTCGGGGCAACCCTCAATGGCGAACCCTGCACCGTGTCAGACCGGACCGAACTCGCTGGCGCAGTGCTGACCACGTCCGGTTTCGATCATTGGGATCCAGACGCGTTGGCACGTGTTCGACACTCCGGCATCCAGATGCGGACGTGGGGCGACGGCTATGGCTACGGGTTGGTGGCGAGCGGTCGCGCCCACGCCATGGTCGACCCGGAAATTTCGGTGTGGGACATCGCTCCGTGCCGCGTGATCATCCCCGAGGCTGGCGGACGCTGCTCGTCCTTCGATGGTCGCGATGAGCTCCACGTCGAAAATTTCGTGGCGACCAACGGCCATCTTCATGACCAAGTCCTCGCGCTGCTCAACGGCTGAACTGACCACCACGAAGGAAGCTCATGGAACTCGCTGTCGGACTCCAATCACTCCAGAGCGATCGCGCCGACCTCGCGGCACTCCGCGATGCCGATCTGTCGGCGCCGATCGTCGGCTGTCCCGAATGGGATCTCGCCGCGCTGGTGGCACATCTCGGTTCGGTCCACCGCTTTGCCATGCGCTCAATGGACCGGAACACCGACGGCGAGTTCGCGAAGCCCAAGCCGCCCGCTGACCTTGCACCGGGCGGTGACCAAGTGTGGGACTGGTTGGATGCCGGCCTCCTCGCCTTGGCGACAACGTTCGAGCAACGCGACCTGACGCAACCCTGCTGGAGCTGGATGGGGCCGGCCAACGTCGGGTGGTGGCTCCGTCGCCAGGTTCATGAGACGGCCGTCCATCGCTGGGACGCTCAGACGGCAGCTGGGGTGGTGCCCCAGATCGACGGGCTCCGTGCCGCGGATGGCATCGACGAATGGCTCCTCCTCCAGCGCGGCCGGGGATGGGCCCCGCCCGCCGACCTGCGCGGAACCATTCATCTCCATGCCACTGATGGCGAGGGTGAGTGGTTGATCGAGTTGGACGGATCACTCACCTGGAAGCTCGGCCATCACCGGGGTGACGTCGCCATTCGTGGGCAACGGAGCGATCTCGAATTGTTGCTCTGGGGACGGATCGGCCTCGACCGTGTCGAGTGCCTCGGCGACGGCGACCTGGCAGCGCAGTTTCTCGCCGCGCTCTGACCAGATCGGATCCCTGCCAGATCCGAGTGCCGTCAGATCGAAATGCTGTCAGACAGCTGACAACAGTTCTTCGACCAGTCGTTCGTCGGTGAACGTCTCGCGCTCGGAGATGCGATCCGACCAATCGTGCCGTGATCCGATCGCCTTCGCATAGTTGACCTTGCGCTTGGCCTGTCGTCCCTGCACGTCGACATCGATGCCGTCGTACTGGGCCTGGATGCCGGCTTTCAGCGCTTCGAGCGCCTCGGTTCGCATCTGCGAGACCCGACTCTCGGTCACTCCGAGGAAACGGGCAAGATCTTGCGAGGTGCGCTCTTGGAGGAAATACCCGACGATCACCAGTCGCTGACGTTCCGGCAGCAGGGAGATGGCATCTCGAAGGTAGGCGTGGAGCTCGCGATTCTCCAGTTCGGCCGAGGGTTCGATGACCGAAGGGTCAGCCAGGACATCGACCAGCGTCAGTTCTTCATCGGGCGCATCGGTGACCAGATGCTCGAACGCCAACACCACCGAGCGGAACAACCGATCCTGCAGGCGATGCAGCTCGTCCTTGGTGATGTCGAGCGCCTCGGCCATCTCATTGAGTGACGGCACACGGCCGAGTTCGTTGGCGAGTCGCTGCTCGACCACATCGAGTCGGCGCGACAGCGCACGAACCGAACGGGGCGCCCAATCAGCGGCCCGGACCGCATCCAGAATCGCCCCCCGGATCCGCTGAGCAGCGAACCGTTGAAACGGCACGCCCTTGGTCTCGTCGAAGCGCTTGGCGGCCTCAACCAATCCCAACGCTCCGGCCCGGGCAAGATCATCGCGGTCGACGTGGCGGGGGAAATGCACCGCCACCTGGAACACGACGTGGTTCACCAGTTGCAGGTGATCCTCGATCAGGCGGGTGATGTTCTGGGTGTCCTTCGCGGTGCTCATGATTCTCCCTCTCACAGCGTTGGAAGAGGTATCGACGGACGCGCAAAAAAGCTTGAGCAATTTCTTGAGAAATTTGTCCGCCGTATCCACAAGGCCGCCGGCGTGGCCTGCCGGATCCTTACCCAGGTTCTATCGACGCGGGTCCTGACGACCTTGACCCCAAATTCACGAAACCTGCGATTGATCCGCTTCGTCAGGGGTTTCGGGTGTCGCTGCCTTCACACCGCGGCGTGCGAGTTCTCGCAACAGTCCGGTGGTATTCATCCACGACGTGAGGCCGTTCGCCCCCGGTCGCCACTCGTCTCGCAACGTGACCAGGCTGGCCACCAATGCCGCTGAGATCACCGCTGGTCGATCGAGGACCGCGTACACGAAGTTCTTGGGAACCCCGTCGAGCGTCCCGTACACCTCGACGCGAACCGAGCCCGGTCCTCCCTCGGGCGCGGCCACGCCACGGCGACGAGGAAGGAACCCCAGCACACGAGTCGCGGGTTCGATAGCCAGCTTCGCGGTGATCCGTCGGGCATTCGGAAACGCCTCGTGGAGCAACATCGGTTCTGCGGTGTTACCACGTGTCACGTCGCGAGGGCCGATGGGTTCTGGGAACCACGCTTGCTGGCGTCCGGAGCCTCCCGGGTAGGTGACCCAGTCGTTGTCCCGCCATTCGGAACCGTGATCCGACATCATCCGCTGACGCTGGCGGAGACAGCCCGGGCCGCCGCCGCCAACCATGGCTACCTCAATTTCCAGAACCTCATCGAGCGCGTCAGCCGCGTGACGAACGAGAACGCAACTCATCCCGGGCGATGCTGTCGCGCCGACGTGCACCGTGCGTCCCAACGATCGTGCCTCGCCGTCCAACCGTCGAAGCGCGACGATGTCCTCGATGTCGTCGGTGACGGCAATCACGTCGCTTCCGGCACGAATGGCGACGGCGGCGGCCGACGCCGTCGAACCCGCTGGTCCGCACAACACCATCACCTCGGTGGCTTCGTCGGGCAGGAGGGCTCGAACCCGATCCCCGAGCAGGGATCGCATCAGGTCGACTCGATCCGTCCGGTCGGACCGGACGGCGACGATGTCCACGCCGTCGGTTCCCATCAGCTCGCGGGCCGTTCTCAACCCCACGACGCCGGCGCCGTCGATCCCGATCCTCATGGTTGGGCGCCGGCCATGTTCTCGTCAATCAACGAAGGTCCTCGCCGGTCAGTTCCCGCCATCCCCCGGTACGCGGCGGAGTTCCGCCCGTTCCTCTGATACGGAGTATGGCGCCAACCAGACCCGCAAGTCCGAGCGCCATTACTGCACGACGAATCGCTGCCATCGACCTCTCCTCACAGGTGAATTGCCCCAAATCGGGGCCCGAGATCTCGAACCAGATCGTCCGAAGACAGCGGGTAGTGGGGCTAGCTGGAGTCGAACCAGCGACCTCACCCTTATCAGGGGTGCGCTCTAACCAACTGAGCTATAGCCCCGCTGCAGCGGCTCACGCTACAAGAACTCCCCATCCGCGAGCGAGACGAGAAACGACTCAGTCTCGATGAACGCGAATGGATTCCTCTTCGATCACGGTGATCCAGATGCCGCCGATGATGTCGCTGATCAGGTTGAACACCACCGAGGCAATCGTGGCGGCCAATGTCCATGCCAGAGTCAGCACCAGGCCGATGAGGCCGACCTGACGGAAGAGGAAATTCCCGTCGAATTTGAAATCCGGCTGACCCAGATTCGATTGGACGAACGTCTCCACCTTGTCGATCGTGCCCGAGCCGCGTCCGACCGTCCAGACGATCGCTGCTGCGATCATGAAGATGAACCAGAGACTCAGAAAGAACAGCAACGATGCCTTCAGTACCGACCACGGATCCACGTGGCGGATCAATCGACGAACCTTCCGTGCCTCGGTGCGCTGACGTCGTGTCGACGTCGTTCTCGACGAGGAGGTACCGACATCGATGGTATTCCCCACGTCACCGGCTCCCGACGGGCCCACGAGTTCCGTCACGGTCACATCGCTCACCACGTCGGATCGGGCGGTCGAATCCCTGGTCTCGATGCTGCTCCGTCGCACTGGGCTCCGCTCCGGCGTTGTGGCATGGTTGCCTGCCTTGTCGGAGGCAGCGTCATCGTCGAGGTTCAGTTCTGGGTCACGCTTGGTCTTGGGAGGATTGGCGGCCACGACCACACTCTAGGTCGGCGTTCGCTCACCAACGGCTGTTGCACTGGCCATCACGCCGCCGAGCCGAATCGTGATTGCCACGATGCCACCGTCATCGACCCATCGTTCGAGCTGAGCGCCGTTCGCCAGAGCGACCGCCCCGGAACCGGTGGCCCCATCCGTGGTTCCCGACAGCGCCACGAGATCCGCCACCGTCTGCGCTTCCGCTGCAACACGCTCTCCGGTGGCACGATGGATCAGACCTGCCGCGCACAGTCCGACCATCGCCAGGAGCAGGGTCGCCAGGAGCACCGAGGTGGCGCCCCGATCACTCGACCGGGGGCTCATCGACGGATTCATCGACGGGGCTGTCGACGGACTCGGCGTCTTCGTCCCCGTCGTCGCGTTCGGTCACCCTGGCGACGGCTACCACGTGCGTGTCATCGTCGAGGTTCATGATCCGAACACCGGTTGCATCACGACCCTGGATGCTGATGCCCGATGTCGGAACCCGAATGGTCACGCCAGAATCAGCAACGAGGAACATCTCGTCGTCCTCCGCCACCATCAGCGCTGCAATCACGCGACCCTTGTTGGCATGAAGGCGAATGGCCCGCACGCCTTGTCCGCCTCGACCCTGACGAGTGAACACGTTCGGATCGGTCCGCTTGCCGAAACCACCATCGGTGATGGTGAGCAACAGATGATCCTCGGCGACCACGTCAGCGGACACCACCGTGTCACCTTGTCGGAGCCTCATTCCCCGCACGCCGGAAGCCGTACGCCCCATAGAACGGACATCAGCCTCGCCGAAACGGATGCCTTGACCCATCTGGCTGACCACCATGATCTCGTCACCCTCGTTGGTGGGGAGCACCCGCACGAGCTCGTCGCCTTCACGTAACGAAATAGCGATGAGACCAGCTTGGCGCGATGAGTCGTAGTCGTTGAACCGCGTCTTCTTGACCACACCATTTCGAGTCACGAACACCAGGTATCGCATGGTCTCGTAGTCGCGGGTGTCGATCACCGCCTGCACGGACTCATCGGGTTGCATCTGCAACAGGTTCACCATGGCCGTGCCCCGAGCGGTCCGCTCCAGCATCGGAATCTGGTGGGCCTTGAGTCGATAGACCCGTCCCTGATTCGAGAAGAACAACAGGAAGGCGTGGGCTGTGGTGTGAATGATGTCGGTGACGAAGTCCTCGTCTTTGAGCTTGGTCCCCGCCACCCCGCGGCCACCGCGGCCCTGTGTACGGAACGCGTCGGCCGACACCGTTTTGATGTAACCGCCGGACGTCATCATTACGACGAGTTCCTCGTCGTCGATGAGATCCTCGATGTCGAGGTCGCCCGGGTCAAACTCGATCGGGGTCTTTCGGGGCGTAGCGAACGTCGAGCGAATCTCGCTCATCTCGTCCTTGATCACCTGACGCAGGATCACGTCGTCGCCCAGAATGGCCTCGAGGCCGGCGATCCGGATGCGGAGCTCCCCCTGCTCGTCGAGCAGGTTGGCCCGACCGAGCCGCGTCAGGCGGCTGAGCTGCATGTCGAGGATGTACTCGGCCTGCGTCTCGGAGAAGTCGAACGGTGCCGAGGTCAGCGACATGCGCGCCGCTGCCTTGTCCTCGCTCGCCCGGATGGCAGCGATAATGGCGTCGATCAGATCGATCGCTCGCAGCAGACCGTCCACGATGTGCGCCCGACGTTGAGCCTTGTCGAGGCGTTCCTCGGATCGGCGCCGGATGACCTCCCGCTGATGCTCCACGTAGTGCACGAGGGCATCACGGAGCGACAACGTTCGCGGCACCCCATCGACGAGAGCCACCATGTTCACACCGAAGCTGGTCTGCAACGGCGTGTGCTTGTACAAGTTGTTCAGAATCACCAGCGCCGGGGCGTCTCGCTTGAGTTCAAACACCAGACGGTTCTCACCACGAGCCGACTCGTTGCGGATGTCGCGAATGCCTTCGATGACCTTGGAATTGACCAACTCCGCCGCCTTGGTCTCGATCGAACCGAACGAGGTCTGATATGGCAACTCGGTGACGACGATCTGCTGGTTCCGTGGACCGTCGACGATCTCCGCTTTGGCCCGCATGCGGATGGACCCGCGACCCGTTCGGTACGCGTCCAGAATGCCTGTACGACCAAGAATCTGACCACCGGTCGGGAAATCAGGGCCTTTGACAAACACCATGAGATCTTCGATGGTGGCATCGGGATGGTCGATCAGGTGCAACGTGGCATCGATGACCTCGCCGAGGTTGTGGGGAGGGATGTTGGTCGCCATGCCCACGGCGATCCCCTGCCCGCCATTGACCAGGAGGTTCGGGAACCGGCTCGGCAACACGGTCGGTTCCTCGGTGGAACCGTCGAAATTGCCCTGGCCGTCGACGAGCGGGTAGCGGAGCGAGAACGACTGCGCCATCCGAACGAGCGTCTCGTAGATCGC
>JBBRSC010000034.1:0-18970 GCA_038245795.1 Acidimicrobiales bacterium | reverse complement strand
TCACCAACGAGGAGGCGACTTGCTACGCCGACACGCTTCTGAAGGATCTTGATCCGGCGGCTTACGCCTCATCGATCGTCGGCATCTCGACCGAAGCACTCGATGCGCCCAACCGCATCAAGCCGGTCGCGGTCCTCGACTCATGCCTGACGGTGGAACGGCTCTACCAGTTGAAGTCCACGATCGAAGGAGAGCTCACGGCTCTGGAAACCTGCAAACAGGCGAACCGGGATGCCAACAGCGCGATCCTCGACGAGCAGCTGAAACACATCAACGATCCGACGACGACGACCACCCCCGGAGCCTCGACGACGCCGAGTAGCACGCTGAAGCCCTGCCAATAGGGGCTGACGCCGGCGAACGCCGCCTGCGCTCAGAAGGGCAGCGAGGCCAGATCCACATTGCCGCCGGAGATGATGATCCCGCAACGGCGACCGGCGAGGTCGCCTCGCAACGCAACTGCCACCGGCGCGGCGCAGGATGGCTCGATCACGAGCTTCATCCTTTCCCACACGAACCTCATTGCGTCGACGAGTTCGTCCTCGGTGACGGTGGCGATGCGCGCAACATGAGTGTTGATGGCCCGAAATGTTCGCGGCGACAATGACGTGAGCAACCCATCGGCGATCGTCCGGGGTGACGTCTGCGGGATCAGCCGCCCCGCGGCCAATGACCGAGCGGCGTCGTCGGCTCCGATTGGTTCGGCTCCCCAGATGAGCGTTGCGGGGCTCAGCGCAGCGACTGCCAGTGCTGTTCCCGACACCAGACCGCCGCCTCCCACAGGCGCCACGATCACGTCGAGCGGCGTGGGGTGGTCGGCGAGCAGCTCCACCACGCAGGTAGCAGCACCGGCAATCACCTGCACGTTGTCATAGGGGTGGATCTCCACCGCGCCGGTCCGGTCGATCAGCTCGGCCAGGTTCGTCATGCGGGCCGCAAGGGTCGGCTCGCACTCGATCACGACGGCGCCGTACTCCTCGGTGGCAGCTCGTTTGGCAGCGGGCGCGTTGGACGGCATGACGACAGAACACGGAATTCCCCGGCGGCTCGCAGCCCACGCCAGGGCCGCGCCGTGATTGCCGGAGGAGTGGCACGCAACGCCCTTCGACGCGCCGTTGTCGGACAATGCGAACACCGCATTGATCGCGCCCCTCGCCTTGAACGCCCCCACCCGTTGAAAGTTCTCGCACTTCAACACGACCTGAGCGTCGCTGCGTTCGTCGAGCTGGCGCGAACGATGCAGCGGCGTGCGGATCACGTGAGGGGTCACCCGCGTGACGGCCGCTTCGATCTGCGACCACGATGGAAGCTCATCGCCGGCGGGCGGTGGATCTTTCACATGGTCCGTTAGGCGGCTCATGCGACCGACGCGAGTCCCGGCAACCAATCGACCCACTCGTCGGGCGGATGAGCGACCCCCGCAGCCGTGAGCAGGACGATCGGTCCGCGAGGTGCCACCGGATTGGCTTTGAGGTGCCAGTGAAGTTCGCTGAGCAGCCGATCGCCCTTTTTGGCATTGCACGTCGGGCACGCTGCCACCACATTGGTCCACTCGTGGCGGCCACCACGCGACTTGGGCACCACGTGGTCGACGGTGGATCCAACACGTGCGCAATGCGTGAACTGACAGCTTCGACGGTCGCGGGCCAGCACGGCTTTGCGGGAGAGGGGAACGGTTGCGGCAAAGGGCACGCGGACCATGTATCGGAGCCTCACGACGGCTGGCATCGCCATGGTCATCGACACCGATCGGAGTTGCCCTTCGCCCTCGACGATCACCTCGACTTTGCCCGCGACGATGAGCCCGATCGCTCTCCGCAACGGAATGACCCGCAGCGGTTCGAACGATGCATTCAACAAGAGCACCGCCATGACCGTCACACCTCCTCGTCGGTGTGGCGACATTCTTCACGCTCAGTCGGTGCTGCGCATGATCTTTTTCTCCGAGTCCCGATCGGTTCGTCGGCAGTGGAGGGTCCGCCCGGACCCGTCGATCGACTCGGCGGTGATCTCCACCTTCGATCGGCGGAGCGCATCAGCCAGAACCGAATCGACGACCATCGCCGGCGCCGGACCCCCGGAGATCGTGAGGTCGACTCGCAGAAAGAGTTCGAACTCGTCGTCGCCCTCGTCGACACATCGTTCCAACTCGGCCATGACCTCGGCGAGCGAACCGACCGGCGGGACCACGGTGGCCGAGCCCAACGCCAGGGCCTGCGCGCGTGATCGTTCGGCGGCCCTCGACCGGATCGTGCGGATCGATCCGGGCAGCCACCACGGGGACAGCACCAGGAGGGCAATGACGAAGAATCGGCCCATGGTGGCGAAGCGGTCCTCGTCGACGGCCAACACAACAACCCCGAGGACGCGGGACGTGAGCAGCGGCTCAACGACGAACATGGATCGCACGGTAGTGTCGCTGACGTGAGTGGACCGATCGACGAGATGGAACTGCCGTTGACCGACACCGAACCGGTGATCGTCGACGAGGTCGCATTGGAGCAGCTCGAGCAGGACTTCGCCGATGTCGATCAGGCGCTCAGTGCCCTCGATGACATCCGTCGGCGGGCTGGTTCCGCCGATGGTGCCGCCGCTGCCCGTGCGATCCTCGACGGGCGATTCGAGATCGGCCGATCAGATCTGGTCGGGGATGGTGACATCGACCCCGTGCAGCAGGTCGAGGTCTCCTCCGAGTTGCCAGGCCCCGCCGGCGGAACGTTCGACCCAGCGGGCACCCAGATTGGCGATGCGTCCCCGGTGACCGCCGAGGTGATCGCTGAGCGCCATGATGACGCCGCCATGAGTGATCGCCACGACCTCGGCCCCCGGACCAACGACTGACGCGATCGCGTCGAGTCCCACCAACACCCGCCCGACCAGCTCGTCATCCGGTTCCCAACCGGGCGGACGCCGCCCCTCATCGAGGTAGCCGGGATAGAGGTCTTCGATCTCCGCTCGTGTCAGCCCCTGCCATTCACCAGCGTGACGTTCCATCAACTCCGCTAACACGATCACTGGCTCGATGCCGAGACGGTTGGCGATGACGTTGGCCGTGTGCTGGGCGCGTTCGAGGGTCGAGGCGACGATGGCGTCCACCGAGCCCAGCGAGGATGCTGCAGCCTCGGCTTGACGGATGCCCTGCACGGTCAGTGCTGGATCGGCTTGGCCCTGCCATCGACCGTCGGCGTTCCATTCGGATTGGCCGTGGCGCACGAGCAGGATGCGGGTCATTGCTCCACGTTAAGGGGCGGGGGGCGACGGTCGCACTACGCTCGCCCCGTGGCCAGGCTCCGGTTGTTCGCTCAGGCGCGTGAAGCGGCGGGACTGAGTGCCGACGTGATCGAGGGATCCACCGTCGACGAGGTATTGGCAGTCGCCCGTGAGCGGTACGGCGACGGCTTCGCGGCGGTGTTGGCCACCGCCAAGGTGTGGGTGAACGGTGATCCCGCCGAAGGCACCGATCCGGTCGGAGGCGACGACGAGGTGGCCGTGCTGCCACCCGTCTCGGGTGGGCACGGGTGAAATCGTTGACCCCAGAGCGACTCGTCGAGCGCTACGTCGTCGTCCATCAGCCCCGATCGTCGGAACTGATCCTGTCGGCAGGATGGTTTTTCCTGCTGCTCGTGGCGTTCTTCATCGGGTCAGGAGGACTCGCAGTGTTGTTCGCGGTGACCGCTGGGATCGGCGCGCTGCAATTGTGCGCCAGGTGGGCTGAACGTCGACACGCCTGCAATCCGGTACTGGCAGCGCTCGGCGCCGCGTCCTTGCCGATCGCGGCGTACATCTCGAATCGGGTTCTCGGTGCAGCGATCCTGTTCTTCGTCCTCGCCGCCGTGCTGTTCCCCAATGGCTTCGTGGTTCCGAAGGCTGCCATCGACGTCGGCGCTGGGTTGAGCGAAGGGTGGGTGACGATTGGTGCCCTGCTCGTGCCTGGCCTGGCTGCGGCGTCGGTCGTGCAGATTCACCGCATCGATGCCATGTCGCTCGTGTTTCTCGGATCGGCGGTGTGCACCTACGACGCCGGTGACCATCTCTGCGGGTCGGGGTTCGGTTCCCGACTGGTCGGCCCCGTCAGCGGCATGCTCGGCGTGTTCGTCGTCACTGCCGCAATGCAGGTCATCGGGCCCGATCCGTTCAACGCACCTTCGATCTGGTTGACGGGATTGGCGTTGGCGGTGCTCGCGCCCGTTGGCCAGTGGCTCGGATCGTGGCTGTTGCCCCGCGCTGACAGTCCTGCGCCGGGCCTTCGCCGTCTCGACTCCTGGTTTGTCGCAGCACCTTTTTTCTGGGTCGTCGTCGCAGTGGCGTCCTGAACTACTCAGAACTTGAAAGACTGAGCCGATAGGAACGTCGCCACAGTGCGTCGCTCGCGATGGGAGATGCCGGTGGACCGGAGGAACAACGTGTCGAATCTGTTGAATCATCTGCTGGATGACATCGACCCAGGTGTGGTGTCTCAACGCACCCTGCCGGAGTTACGCGAGGTTCGGGATCGGTGTCAGCAGGTCGAGGCGGGGCTCAGCTATGGGCGACGACTCGTGCAGGGACGACTCGACATAGTTGGGCTCGAAGTCGAGCGTCGCGCGGTCGGTGGATCGACGTCCACCGAAGCGTTGATGGATCGGCTTCCCGAGGTTCTTGCGCAACATACCCGCGGCGGCGGCACCCCCCGACCCGTCCGCGACGGGGAACTCCCCGCCTTCACCGATGAACTGGCCCGTGAACTCGATCGAGTCGTGCCGCCTTCGGACATCGGGCGTCTTCCGGAACTGAGCGACGATCGGATCGACGAGGTCATGGATCTCCTCCAAGCCCTTGAGCGGAGAGTGTCAGCCAAACGGCACGAACTGCATCGGGTCATCGATGAGCTGCAGGAAGAAATTGTGTCCCGCTACCGCTCGGGTGCGGCATCGGTCGACGACCTCCTCACCTGAGACAGCGACTGCTCGCTGGGGTTCTGCCGTTGCTCGCGATGGTCGCGGTACGCTTGCGAGTCCAGAAGGGAATCGCATGAAGGACGAAATCGACAAGCGATGGCATGACCTCGGTGAGTTCATCCGTGAGCAGCGCAATGTCGGCCAACTCTCGTTGCGCAAGCTCAGCGAGCTCGCCGGTGTCTCGAACCCCTATCTGAGCCAGATCGAGCGGGGGCTCCGCAAGCCATCAGCGGAGATTCTCCAGCAGATCGCCCGTGCGCTCGAGATCTCCTCGGAGACGCTCTACGTGCGAGCCGGGATTCTCGACGAGCCGACCGACATCGTCGATCTGGCCCGCGAGATCCGTCGCGATACGGCCATCTCGGAGGATCAGAAGCGGACGCTCATCCGCATCTACGAGTCATTCTGCAAGGAGAACGACTCCGAACGCTGATCTGTGACCGATGTCCTGAGGGAATCACGGTTGGCTTTCTGGAGTTGGATGCATCGGTGAACAAGGTCGCGATGCTCTCGATGCATACCTCGCCGCTGGCGCAGCCCGGCCGGGGCGACAGCGGAGGCATGAACGTCTTCGTGCGCGAGCTCGGAGCGGCGCTCGCTCAGGCGGGAGTGTCGGTCCGCACCTACGTGCGGAGAGCTGATTCGTCGACTCCCGACGTCGTCACCGTGGAACCCGGATTCGAAGTGTGCCAGATCACCGCTGGACCGTATTCCCTCGACAAGGACCAGCTCTTCACCGTGGTCGACGAGTTCGCTGAGGGCGTCCGCAAAGACATCGAACAGTTGGGCGAAGCGCAGGTCCTGCACGCCAACTATTGGCTGTCGGGCCACGCTGCGCATCGCATCAAGCACGAGTTGTCACTGCCGCTGGTCACCACGTTCCACACGCTGGCTCGGGTGAAGTCCGCTGGCGGCGACTCCGAGTCCACATTTCGAGCGGACGCGGAGGCAACGATCATCGGCTGTTCGGACATCGTTACGGCAGCCACCGCCGTGGAGGCGAACGAACTGCGCGACCTGTATGGGGCTGATCCGAGCCGAATCGAATGGATCGCACCTGGCGTGGACCGAGCGCTTTTCTCGCCCGGGGATCGTGCGGCGGCTCGGAGTGCGACCGGCCTGGCTCCGGCGCCCACGGTGCTGTTCGTTGGGAGAATTCAACCACTCAAGGGTCTTGATCTCGCCGTGGAGGCATTGTCGCTACTTCGCCATCGAGATGCGCAACTCGTGGTGGTCGGCGGGCCCAGTGGCGACGACGGGGCTGACACCGAACGGGCGGTACGGGCTCAGGTCTCGATGCTGGGACTGGGTGATCGAGTGACCTGGTGTCCGCCGCAACCGCATCACCTCCTGTCGTCCTACTATCGGGCAGCTGACGTGGTCGTCGTTCCCAGTCGGTCAGAATCCTTCGGCTTGGTCGCCCTCGAAGCGGCCGCCTGCGGTACTCCGGTGGTCGCCGCCGATGTCGGGGGGCTCAGCCAGTTGGTGGTCGATGGAGAAACGGGCTTGCTCGTGCCCCGCACCGCAGACCGATTCGCGTCGGCCCTCGATCTCGTGCTCGGGCACCCGCTGCTCGCCGAACGGATGGGCGCGTCAGCCGCCAGCCGTGCGCAACGCTTCACTTGGTCAGCAACCGCTGCCCGCCTCCGACGCTGCTATTCGGATCTCGCCGCCCGGTCGCTCGTCAGCTGCGACTGACCCGTGCCCGGGTCGCGCTGGGCTGTCCAGCGCCCCCGCGGCATGCTGTTCGGATGCACACCGACGCCCAGAGTCCCGAGCACCTCGATCGGCTGGAGCTGTTGATCGACTCCTGGCTGCACGAGCAGCTGGCCGACAATCCGGTGATCGAGGAGGTCGTTCGAGATACCCAGACCGACGAGCGTCGATGGTTCGTTCGCCTGCGCGGTGAGCAGAAGGATGTCTTCTCGATCTGGTACGTGCTTCGTCAGCGCACCCTGTCGATGGAGACGTATGTCATGCCGGCACCCGAGGAGAACGTGGCGGAGTGCTACGAACATCTGATGCGCCGCAACAGCCACATGTTCGGATTCACGTTCGCCATCGGCGCCGAGGACGGGGTGTACCTGATGGGACAGATTCCGAACCCCACGGTGACACCGGCGGAACTCGATCGACTCCTCGGCTCCATCTACGAGTACACCGAGCGATTCTTCCGTCCTGCGATGCGGATCGGGTTCGCCAGCCACTTCGCCGGTTGATGTTTCAGTACCTTTCATGTACTATCGTTCAGGCGCACGAGGGTCCGGGCGGTATGTCGGGGAAGCAGCCTGGCCGGACCCTCGGGCAGCATCGGTAGGGTGAGGTCCATGTCTCGCCTTCAACTCGTCGGTGCCGGTCAGATGGGTCGAGCGTTGTTAGGCGGGATCCTCGAATCCCGATGGTGTGATGCCACCGACGTCCGCATTGTCGAGTCCCACGAACCATCGCACCCCGCCCTGCGCGTAGCGTTCCCAGGGGCCGAGATCACCACCCAGGCCGGCCCGGCTGACGGAACAGTCCTGGCCGTCAAACCGGCGGACACACTGGCTGTGGCGGCCGTAGCTGCCCGAGCCGACGGCGGCACGATCTTGTCCGTCGCTGCGGGGGTCTCGATCCGCGAACTTGAGAATGCCGTGGGTGAGGGCGTCGCAGTAGTTCGTTGCATGCCGAACACCCCAGCGCTGGTCCGCCAGGGAGCATCAGCCATCTGTGCGGGGACATCAGCTGATGCGGCCACGCTTGATTGGGCCGAGAGGTTGCTGTCGTCGGTCGGGGTGGTCGTTCGTATCGATGAGTCGCTGATCGATGCCGTTACCGGCTTGAGCGGGTCGGGCCCAGCCTATGTGTTCCTCATGGCCGAAGCGCTCATCGAGGCGGGTGTGCTGGCGGGGCTTCCCCGTGCCACCGCGGAGGTCCTAGCGATTCAGACACTCGTCGGGTCGTCCATCCTGTTACGCGACGATCCCCGCTCGGCCGCTGAGCTGCGCGCCGCCGTCACGTCCCCGGGGGGGACCACCGCCGCTGGGCTGCGGGTGCTGGAACAACGCGGGGTACGCGCAGCGCTTCTCGACGCAGTGATCGGCGCCCGTGACCGGTCGATCGCCATGAGTACACGATGACCCTCGACACCATCACCTTGGTTTCGGATCTCGGGCTCGCCGACGAACGCGTGGGTGTCCTGCACGCGGTACTGCATCAGATGGCGCCTGGTGTGACGGTCATCGATCTCACCCACGACATCGAGCCTCACGATGTGCGGGCCGCCTCGCTGGTACTGGCACGCAGCGTCGGATACCTCCCGCCGGGGGTCGTTGTCGTTGGCGTCGATCCCGGTGCCGGTTCCGAACGACGGTTGCTGGCGGTGTCGGTGGCCAACGGCAATGCCGTGTTCGTCGGTCCGGACAACGGCGTGATGGCCGCTGCAGTGGCAATGATCGGCGGCGCTGATGCGGCGGTGTCACTCGATGATCCCGAGTTCCATCTGGACGGTCCCGTCGGAGCCGATGCGGTGCGCGACGTCCTCGTTCCTGTGGCCGCCCACTTGTGCACCGGTGTGGCGTTCGACTCGTTGGGATCTGGAGTGGATCCCGCCACGCTCACGCCAGGTCTGATGCCGGTCGCTCGCTGGGACGACGATGGCGCGCTGATCACCGAGGTCCTCTGGGTCGTTCGGTACGGGCGTTGCCAACTCAACGTCGACGCCGACGACGTCGAGTCGTTCGGCCCCCGCGTTGGCATGAGCTTCGGCGGGACGCGTCGCACTGCCCTGCGGGTGGCGTCCAGCGCTCAGCTGAAAACTGGCGAGATCGGCCTGGTCGTCGATTCGAGCGGCTTGCTGTCGCTCGTCGCCGACCGGTCGTCGGTCGCCGAGGAACTCGTCATCGATGCCGGGGACGAAGTCATTCTGACCGAAGCCGACGCGCCCAGAGTGGTGAGCACCCCGGTCACCATCGGTGCCAGCCCCGAGGCCCCGAGAAACGAGTCAACGTCATGAGACGAGGAACCACCATCGCCATCGCAGTGCTCCTCCTGTTGTTGTTTGCGGCCAGTGCGCTGCAACTCTTTGCCTCGACGTTCAAGAAATAGACGTTCAAGAACGAGACATCAAGAACGAGACATCAAGAACGAGGCGACGTCACTCACCTCGCCCGGCGTCAGAGCCGTGACGCGATCCGGTCCCGGTCGAACCGCTTCATGCCGCCCCGAATGAGCCAGAACGCCACCAGCCAGATGAACGCGCCGACCAGGAACACGGTCGTGAGATCGAGCAGCAGGAGCCCCGTTGATTGCCCGACCGAGGCGAGGATCAGGGGCATGATGACGGCGCCACCCAGCTGATTGGCTTCCTGAGTGGTATCAGCTCGGGCCGACACTCGGACCATGATGCCGAGACCGAGCGCGGCGACTGCTGGGGCAACCCAACCAATGACGGCGAGCCACATTCCGTTGGGAACGAAGATCCGGTGCATCACCGGCCATCCGATGACGTTGCTGATGAAGGCGAAGATCATGAACCCGATCCACGACAGGGCGACCGACGGCAGGTACGCCACGAGCACCTTGGCGACGTAGAGGTCGCGATCGCGTACGGGGAGATGCAAGAGCGATTCGAGCGTTCGGCGTTCTTTCTCGCCGGCGAACGCGTCGGCGGCCAGAACGGCCGACACCATGAGCGGCACAATCAGGAACAGAGGCGCCAGGAGGTAGCCGTTCACCAGCATCAACAACTGTTCGCGTGGCGGAAGGCTCAGGATGGGTTTCGTCATGGCGGATGGAAGATTGCTGAGCGCGTTGGAGAGATCTGGGCTCGTCTTCGATCGTGCAAAGAGGGCGATCACTGCCGGAAGAACGACCAGCAGCAACCCGGGCACCAACAACATCGGCAGGACGATCGCCTTCGATCGCCGGATCGCCGTCAGGTCCTTGGCGATGATGGTCCGTATGACGCTGATGTCGGGGCGCCATCGTGGCGGCCGCTCGGTCAACAGGCTCGGAAGAGGTTCGGCGATGGTCATGCCGCTTCCTCCACGAGATCGGAGCGATCAAGCTGGTCGGCGGCGTCCCGTTCGGCCGCCCGGAGACCCCGATTGCCCGGATCGAGACGTTGCTGAACCACGTGGTACACGTCGCTCAGATCCCGGGTACGGGTGGTGATCCCGAAGATACTGAATCCCCGGGCGACCAACATCTCGTTGACCCGTGCGATCACATCCCGGTGGGCCACCTCCATCGCCAACTGTCGTCCGTCGACACCCGCAGAAGCCACCGAGACCACCCCCGATGTGTTGGCGAGTTCGATCATGGTTGCGGGTGCATCCGCCAAGGTTTGTGACAGTTCGATCGTGACCTCGAGATGGGGGAACATCTCGGCTGCCAACTGATCGGGCCGGCCCGACAGCACCAGCCGACCAGCGTGCAGAATCGCCATCCGGTCGGCGACCCGGGCCGCTTCGCCGAGAAAGTGGGTGCACAGGATGACGGTCGATCCCCGTTCGCGGGCGAGGGAATCAATGATGCCGACAACGTCATCGGTCGCGGCTGGATCCAGGCCGCTGGTCGGCTCATCGAGAAACACAAGTTCCGGATCGCCGATGAGGCATCGTGCCAATGCCACCCGCCGTCGTTGCCCCGTCGAGAAGCCCTGACATCGCTGATCGGCGTGTGATCGCATCCCGAAGCGATCGAGGAGATCGTCCACCCGTTTGGACGCCTCTGTTGGCCCGATACCCCGCAGTCGAGCAGTGATGGTGAGGTTCTCCCGGGCCGTGAGGCGATCGTCGAGCCCGGCGTTCTCGGTGAGGACGCCAGTGCGATGGCGCAATTCGTCACCCTGGGTCGCCGGATCAAATCCCAGGACCCGGCTCCAGCCGCGATGAGGACGCAGAATGCCGTTCAGGAGGCGGATCGTCGTGGTTTTTCCGGCGCCGTTCGGACCGAGGAGCGCCAGCACCGATCCGATGGGAACGTCGAGGGTCAACGAATCAACGGCCACGCCGTCGGGGAACTCACGTCGGAGGTCCACGGCGCGCACAGCAGTTTCGAATGTCTCCGACACGTTGACGTCCAGGGGTGTTCATGCTCCGCTGCGTGCAGCGTCGCTCGGTGCCCGAGACATCGGCTCGCATCGCTGTCCGCTTGAACCGTTAACGTGGCCGATCCGACCCCGGAGGCAGAAAACCGTGAACCTTGCCGCAGTATTCGACCGTCATCCGGATGACGCTGTCGCGTTGATCAGCCGCGGGAAGTTCACGACCTATGGCCAGCTGCGCGAACAGACAGCCGGTTTCCGGGGCGGGCTCGTCGCGCTCGGACTGGAGCCCGGCGATCGGGTCGGAATCATCTGTGGCAACAACTGGTACTTCGTGGTGTCCTATCTGGCCACCATCGGAGCGGGTCTGATTGCGGTTCCGTTGAACCCGACCAGTCCCCACATTGAGCTCGAGCATCAGCTGTCCACTATTGGTGCCTCGGCGGTGATCGCGGGTCCGACGGCTCGTCCGGTCCTCGAGGAGATGGATCGGGCTGCGGTTCCCTCCATCACAACCTGGATCGGCTGTGGCTTCGTCCCCGAAGGTGGCCACGATCTGAACGAATTGGTCGTGTCGGATCCGGCACCGATCGTCGAACGCGAAGATGCTGACTTGGCGGTGCTCGTCTTCACCTCCGGGACAGCTGGGTCGCCCAAAGCGGCGATGCTCACCCACGGCAACCTCCGTACGAACATCGCCCAGATGTTGTCGGCGCCGGGCAATGCCCAGACTGCCGACGATGTCGTGTTTGCTGTGCTGCCGCTGTTTCACATCTTCGGTCTGAACGTGGTGCTCGGCGCCACCTTGGCCGTCGGGGCGAAGGCGCTGTTGGTGGAACGATTCGATCCCATCTCGGCCATCGAATCCATTGAGAAACATCAGGCCACGATCGTGACCGGGCCGCCGACCATGTGGGCGGCATGGGGCAGTCTCCCCGAGATTCCCGAGGGCGCTTTTGATTCGGTCCGGGTGGCGGTGTCGGGCGCCGCGCGGTTGCCCGACGAGACAGCCCGCACCATCGAACGGCGCTACGGGCTGAAACTCAACGAGGGTTATGGGCTGACCGAGGCGTCCCCGGTCGTCACCTCGTCGGTGGATACCAACGCTCCCATCGGCTCCATTGGCGTCCCGGTTCCGGGACTCGAGGTGCGGTTGGTCGACGAGTCCGGCGACGACGTATTGATCGGCGATGCTGGCGAGGTGTGGGTCCGGGGCCCCAACGTGTTCGCCGGGTACTGGAACGACCCGGAGGCATCGGCCCGCACTGTGAATGCCGACGGTTGGCTGATCACGGGCGATGTAGCGACCGTCGACGACAACGGGTTCCTGTTTTTGGTGGATCGGGTGAAAGACCTCATCATCGTGAGCGGATTCAACGTGTATCCGGCTGAAGTCGAAGAGGTGCTGATGCAGCACCCGGCCATCGATGCCTGCGCGGTGGTCGGCGTTCCACACCCGTACTCGGGCGAGGCCGTCAAGGCCTACGTGGTGACCGTGAAGGGCCAATCGGTCGAAGAGGATGAGCTGGTGAGGTTCTGCGCCGAACGTCTGGCCCGCTACAAGTGCCCCGAGAAGGTCTGGTTCGTCGATGAGGTTCCCCAGGGTATGGGCGGCAAGGTCTTGCGCCGCGCGTTGCGCTGAAGGACACGCCTCACGACTTTGTGAAGTAATGCACGAAGTCGGTACCGTGAGCAGATGGCTGCTGCTTCGCACCCCCGCGAGATCCCGGAAGCCACCGTGGCTCGTCTCCCCGTGTATCTCCGGGCCCTGCAGGACACCGCTGCGCAGAAACTGGCAACGATCAGCTCAGAACGTCTCGCTGAACTGGCGGGCGTGAATGCGGCCAAGGTCCGAAAGGACCTCTCGTATTTCGGCAGTTATGGCACCCGCGGCGTGGGATACGACGTCGAATACCTGATCCTGCACATCCGACGGGAACTCGGTCTCACCCACGACTCGCCGACCGTCATCGTGGGCATGGGCAATCTCGGCCAGGCACTGGCCAAATACGGGGGTTTCCAAGATCGAGGGTTCGTGGTGGCGGCGCTGGTCGACACGGATTCGTCGAAGGTCGGGACGGCCATCGGACTCCAGTCGATCGAGCACCTCGACGATCTCGCAACGATTGTCAGCGAACGAGACATCTCCATCGGTGTCATTGCGACGCCAGCCGGATCTGCCCAGGAAGTGGCCGATCGAATGGTCGCTTGTGGGATCACGTCCATCCTCAACTTCGCCCCCACGATGATCTCGGTCGACCCTGGCATTTCTGTGCGCAAAGTCGATCTGGCGGTGGAGTTGCAGATTCTCAGCTTCTACAACGAACGGCGTCAATCACTGGACGCAGCGGGATGACCTGCGGTGGCCGAACAAGTGACCAGACTGCACCCCTGATGGTTTGGCAGACTGCACGCCGTGCTGGGATCATGGGTCATCCGATCGTCTGGAAAGGTCCGGAGCTGACGTGTCAGTCGTAGTCATCGGAGCCAACCATCGAACGGCACCTCTCGACCTGCTCGAGAAGATGGCGCTCGATGGTGAGCGGCTCGAGAAGTATCTGACGGCGCTCTCCTACCGTGACCACATCACTGAAGCGGTGATTGTCTCCACGTGTAACCGCACAGAGATCTACGTGGTGGCCGAACGCTTCCACGATGCCTACCGCGACGTCCGCGATCTCGTCAGCGATCTCACGTATCTGCCGCCCGACGAGTTCACTGATCATCTCGACGTGTCGTGGGACGCCGACGCGGTCCGCCACCTGTTCTCGGTGGCATCGGGCCTCGATTCAGTCGTGATCGGCGAACACGAGATTCTCGGTCAGGTACGGACTGCATGGGACGCAGCCCGTGAACTCGGAACTGCCGGGCCCCAACTGAACCTTCTGTTCCGGTCGGCGTTGGAGTGTGGCAAGCGCGCCCGCACCGAGACAGCGATCTCCCGATCGGTGACGTCGGTGTCTCAAGCGGCGGTCGTGATGGCGACCGAACGACTCGGGACCATTGCGGGGGCGTCGGTCGTTGTGCTCGGCGCCGGTGCCATGGGTCGCGGGATGGTCAACCTCGTGTCGGACCTCAGCCCTGCGTCCATCACCGTCGTCAATCGCTCCCCCGAACGCGCGGCCGAGTTGGCCTCTGCGGTCCACGGTCGCTCAGCAGTCCTCGATGACCTTGTCTCGGAACTGGCCCCGGCTGATGTGTTGTTCTCGGCGACGGGAGCCCCGGCTGCCCTGGTGAGTCGAGCCGACATGGAACTGGTCATGGCTGCCCGCAACGGACGTCCACTGCTGATCGTCGACATTGCGGTGCCCCGAGACATCGAACCATCGATCGAGTCGATCGATGGTGTCGAACTGCTCGACATGGTGGCGCTGCAATCGTTATGCGATCGCGGGGTGGCGGAACGCCGCCGTGAGCTCCCCGCTGTGGAGCTGATCATCGATCACGAGATCGAGCGTTGGGCCGACCGGGCGTCGTCCCGCCAGGTGGCGCCGCTGCTGGCCGAGATGTTCGGGTCGGCCGACCAGGTCCGGCTGGGGGAACTCGATCGGTTTGCTCCGAAGCTGGCAACGATGGACCCGGCACAGCGCGAGATCGTGGAAGCGTTGACGAAATCCATCGTCGCCAAGCTCATCCATCCGCCAACGGTCCAGCTGAAAGATGCCGCTGGAACGGCCCGCGGCGACCGGCTCGCAGCCGCGATGCGCGACCTCTTTCGCCTCGACTGACGTGTTGCGACTCGCGACCCGGGGAAGCGCGCTGGCGTTGTGGCAAGCCGAATGGGTGGCGAGCGAACTACGTCGTTGTCATCGTGACCTCGACGTCGAGTTGGTGGTGGTGTCAACCGAAGGCGACCGTCGGCGAGATGTGCCGTTGGCAGTGCTCGGCGGCAAGGGTGTCTTCGTCAAGGAGATTCAGGCGGCAGTGATGGATGGCCGAGCCGATGTGGCTGTGCACTCGGCGAAGGACCTCCCTGCGGTCACCCCGGAAGAGCTGGTCATCGGTGCGGTTCCCACTCGGGCGGACCCACGCGATTCGCTGGTGGGCACGACACTCGACGCCATTCCACACGGTGGCACTGTTGCCACCGGCTCCAAGCGACGCGAGATCCAACTGCTGGCGTTGCGCCCTGATCTGCACGTCGTGGGGATTCGAGGCAACATCGGCACCCGACTGGCCGCGGCCGGATCCCACGACGCTGTGATCATCGCCGCTGCGGCGCTGATGAGGCTCGGCCACGAGGCCCGCATCGTTCAGTCCTTCACGACCGTCGAGATGATCCCCCAGGTCGGTCAAGGCGCCTTGGCCATTGAATGTCGGGCCGATGATCGACTGACGCAGCAATGGCTCGCGCCGCTCGACGATTTCGAGTCCCGACGGTGTCTGACCGCAGAGCGCGCATTCCTCGCCGAACTCGGTGGCGATTGCGACCTGCCCGCCGGTGCGTTCGCCGAACTCATCGACAACGACAACGTCGTGCTCCGTGGCCTCTTGGCGGGCGACGATGGACGAGTCCACCGGTCACAGCGCGTCGGCGCCGACGGAATCGCATCGGGCACGGAGCTCGCCCGCGACCTCCGACTCGCTTGCGCCTGAACCCGCCGCCCGTTCGAAACGCGGAAGGCGTCGCATAGGGTGCGGCTGTGACTGTGTATCTCGTCGGAGCTGGTCCGGGCGACCCGGGTCTCATCACCGTTCGAGGCGCCGAGTTGCTGGGTCGAGCGGATGTCGTCGTTCACGATCGCCTCTCGGCTCGGGCGCTACTCGATCTGGCTCCCGACCACGCCGAGCGGATCGATGTCGGCAAACGGCCCGGCCAGAGCGCCACCCAGGACGACATCAACGAGCGATTGGTCGAGTTGGGTCGGTCACATGGCTGCGTGGTCCGACTCAAGGGCGGTGATCCGTTCGTTTTCGCCCGGGGTGGCGAAGAGGCACTGGCGCTGGAGGAGGCCGGCGTGGACTACGAGGTCGTTCCCGGGGTAACCGCGGCGATTGCTGCGCCCGCCGCAGCGGGCATTCCAGTGACGCAGCGATACTCATCGACCTCGCTGACGATCGTGACCGGTCACGAGGACCCGACCAAGGATGAACCCGGGGTCGACTGGGAGAAGGTCGGCGCCCTCGGCGGGACCATCGTGATCCTGATGGGGGTCGCCAAGATCCGATCGATCGCGAGCCGGTTGATGGCCGGGGGATTGGCCTCGGATACTCCAACGGCTGCGGTCCGATGGGGAACTCGGCCCGATCAGTCTGTCATCCGTGCTCCGTTGTCGGAGCTCGCTGACCAGCCGCTCCGATCGCCGTCGACGATTGTTGTCGGCGATGTGGCAGCGGTCGACCTGGGCTGGTTCCGACGTCGTCCCCTCGCTGGCCGGAGCGTGGTGGTGACACGAGCCCGCCATCAGGGTGGTCAGCTCATCGCCCCGCTTCGCGCACTTGGCGCCGACGTGATCGAGTTCCCAGTGATCGAGATCATCGATCCTGCCGATGGTGGGTCGGCGCTCCGGTCTGCCATCACCCACATCGCACGTTATGACTGGGTCGTGTTGACCTCGCCGAACGGCGCTGCACGATTCATCGATGAGCTGGGCGATCCCCGCCGGTTGGCGACGACCAGCCTCGCAGTGATCGGCACCGGAACGTCGGCGGCGTTGGCGGCGACGCGACTCGTTCCTGACCTGGTCCCCCCGGCGTTCGTGGCCGAGTCCCTGCTCGCCTCCTTTCCCGAGCCACCCGCTGGTGGCGGACGCGTGCTTCTGGCCCGTGCCGAAGTGGCCCGCGACGTCCTCCCGGACGGTCTCCGCTCGATGGGCTGGACGGTCGACGTTGTCGACGCGTATCGCACCGTCGCAGCCACCCCTGATCCTGATGTGTTGCGCGCCGCGACCGACGCCGAGATCGTGTTGTTCACGTCGTCCTCGACGGCACAACGTTTCGTCGATCTCGTCGGGATCGACCGGGTGCCGAAGGTCATCGCCAGCATCGGTCCGGTGACCAGTGCAACGGTCAGAATGCTCGGGTTGGAGCCCACCATCGAGGCCGCCGACCACACCATCTCGGGGCTGGTTGACGCGCTGGTGGGGTGGTCCCGCTGAGGCCGGTGCTGCGGGCGGTCGTGTTCGACTTCGACGGTCTGGTCATCGAGACTGAGTGGTGCGAGTATCAGTCGATCGCTGCGGTGTTCCATTCCCACGGAACCCGGTTGGACGAGAACCTCTGGCGGAGCTTCATCGGCACGACCGATCATCCGCATTGGACGGAGATCCTCGAGCAGCAGCTGGGCCGACCCGTCGACCGAGATCAACTCCGCGTCGATCGTGTGGCGGCGAATCGGCCCGTCCTGGAGGCGCTGCCCGTCAACGCCGGCGTCCGGGAACTGATGGTCGACGCTCGTGACCTCGGAGTCCTCGTCGGTATTGCGTCGTCGTCTCCCCGACTCGAGTGGGTGGAATCGCACCTTCGTCGTCTCGACCTCTGGCAGCACGTGGACGGATCGGCGACTGGCGACGAGGTTCTCAGGACGAAACCGGATCCGGAGGTCTACCGATTGGCCCTCGAACGCCTCGGGGTGAGCGGGAGCGAAGCTCTGGCCATTGAGGATTCGCCAGCAGGGTGCCAGGCGGCAGTGGCGGCGGGCATGGTGGCGATCGCAGTGCCGTCGAAGATGACCGAAGGCATGGACTTTTCGCAGGCAACGATGGTGGTCGGTTCCGTTGGGGAGCTGTCGATCTCGATGTTGAGTGACCTTGTGGCATCGCGATGATGGAGCAGCGATGATGGAATCGACGTGAGGCTGCGATCGACAGATCATCAGCGACTGGCCTCGGCTGCGATGGTGGTCGTGACGTTGTTGGCTCTGGGGTTCTATGTACGACTGCGAGGGAACACGGTTGACTTCATCGATACGTTCTTCGGGGTCGTGATCGGGGCGCTCGCCGTGATCGTGCTGCTCTACGCCAGTTGCCAGGTTCGTCTGAGCGACGGCGCCGTGGTGGTTCGCAACGGACTGCGGGTCCATCGGGTGCGCATCGGTGACATCGCGGACGTCACCCGGATCGGGCTGGGCACGCGTCGTGCTCCCACCCCATCGCCAGGAGCTGAGTCCTCGACGTACCTCGCCCTTCAGCTGACCTCGGGAGCGGACCTTGTGATGTACGGATTGGGACACGAATCAATGCTCCGTCGGCAGTCGGCGGGGATCGTCTCGCTCGACCCGTTGGAAGCCGAGATCCGCCGTCATTGCGGACTCGCCGGATCCGGTTCCTAAGCTCGCCTCATGTCCCTTCCCACGTCGCGTCCCCGACGACTCAGAACATCGGCGGCGATGCGGCGACTCGTCGCCGAGACCCACCTGTCAGTCGACGATCTCGTGGCACCGTTGTTCGTCCGAGAAGGCATCGATCAACCGCACCCGATTGCCTCGTTGCCCGGTGTGGTCCAACACAGTCTGGACTCGTTGTCGATCGAAGTTGGCCGCCTGATCGACCTCGGTGTCCCTGCGGTGATTCTGTTCGGGGTGCCGTCGACGAAGGACGCAACAGGCTCGGGAGCGTCGAACCCTGATGGCATCGTGCAGATCGCTCTCCGGGCGCTGCGCGAGAAGTTCCAGGACGAGATCGTCCTGATGGCGGACCTCTGCCTCGACGAATACACCGACCACGGCCACTGTGGCATCGTCCGTGCCAACGGCACGGTCGACAACGACGCGACGATCGAGCGTTACGCCGAGGTCGGCGTTGCACAGTCTGCGGCCGGTGCCCACGTGGTGGCGCCCTCGGGAATGATGGACGGTCAGGTTCGGGCGATTCGCGAGGGCCTGGACGGGGCGGGGCATCTCGAGACGTCGATTCTGGCCTACTCGGCAAAGTACGCATCAGCGCTCTACGGACCGTTCCGCGAGGCGGTCGATGTCGAGATCGTCGGCGATGGTGATCGGACCACGTATCAACAGGATCCGCGCAACCTCGCCGAGTCGATGCGCGAGATCGACCTCGATATCGCC
>JBBRSC010000033.1:0-19129 GCA_038245795.1 Acidimicrobiales bacterium | reverse complement strand
GTGGTCGGCGCGCCGGTCGTTGTGGTGGTGGTCGGCGCGCCGGTCGTTGTGGTGGTGGTCGGCGCGCCGGTCGTTGTGGTGGTGGTCGGCGGCAGCGTGGTAGTGGTCGTCGTCGGCGCGCCGGTCGTTGTGGTGGTGGTCGGCGCACCGGTGGTTGTGGTGGTGGTCGGCGCGCCGGTCGTTGTGGTGGTGGTCGTTGGCGAAGCGGTCGTTGTCGTGACACTGCCTGCCGTCACCAAGGTGAAGTCCATCGGCGGAGCTGACTGCGGAGCGCAGTCGAACGTCAAGGTCTTCAGCGTGAGGTTGAGGGTGACATAGATCCCGTTGTAGAGGACTGCCGAGACAAAGTGATCCTGGAAGTCGATCTCGAGATGGGCGACACCGGGGGTGTAGTTGACGCCGCCGAGAACCGTCGCGGTGAGCGGTGCGGTTGCGGAGACGGTCACTCCCGGCGTCAACGGAACTGTCTGGTTCGGGACCGCTCCGCTGAAGAACGTCGGCGATGTGTTGGTCGTGTTGATCCGGAAGTTCGAGTTCTTGACGACCACGCTGGACACGCCGAGGTAGGTGGTAGCCGAGGACACGAGGTCAGCGGGCAGGGTTGCCGAGATGGCCACCGACGGGTTGATCGTCGAGCCGAGCGATGCAGAGGATGGCACGGTCGAGTTGAAGACCACGGGCAGCGATGGCTGCTGAGGAACACCGAACTGGGCGAGCTGTGCCAGCAATCCAGCAGTGGTGTAGTAGTTGTAATACTGAAAAAACGTGCCTGGGTATACAACCTGGACGGCCGCTAGGTCGGTGTTCGACGGAGTGCACACGTACAACGAGGTCGTGATGGCAGCACTCGACGGAGCTGCTGTGAGAGCGAAGCCCCCGGCAGCGGCCGCGAGAGCGGCGAGGACGGTAAGAGCCTTGCGGCGCATCGAATTCATTGGTTTCCCTCCCTGGTCAGCCGTCGCCCACCCACAACGGGGTGCGACTGACAACGAAACTCGTGCAAGCTTGGCACATCAAGGCGTCATCCGTCGAACAAAATCGCGCATGATCGGCTAGGTCGATGTTGAGCTGCCAGAAACGACCGAGGGCCGGCCCTCGCGGACCGGCCCTCGAATCACTGCTTGAGATCGTCAGCGACGACGCTTGGTGCGAATCGTTGAGCACGCCACCTGCGTGGTGACCTTCTGACTGACGTATCGGGTGCGGCCGTTGACCCGTGTCTTCACCCGCTTGGTGACGACCTTCGGGCAGCAGGCTTCCGGAACCCGGACCCGTGTGGTCACGTAGCGCGTCCGGCCCTTGACCTTGACCTTGGTGCGGACGACCTTGGTGGTGGAGCACGCCTTCGTCTGCGTGATCCCCGCAACGGCGGTTCCGGCTGTCTTGTAGGTCACGGTGAGATCGGTGCAGAGGGGACCGGTCTCGGTCGCTGCCTTGAAGGGCTGCGCTCCCTCGGCAGACTTGACCGCTGAACCCGGAGCACCTGGGAACCACTTCTGGATCTCTGGGAGGACGTTGTTCACGACCCCGGGAATCGAGTTCGCGAGATCGAAGCTCAATCGACGCCCGACCTGAACGCCCCACTCGTCGAAGGTGATCAGACCAGCGATCAACTTGGCGTTGAGTACGTCCGTTGTATCGGGCGGCGCAAGGGTCGTCGTGGTGGGCCCGGTGGATGGAGGCGCATTGAGGACTGCGGTGAGCGCACCGAGGACGTTCTGGTTGACCCAGGTGTTCCAGTTGGCGATCGATACGGCTGGGAGTACCCGACCACCGAGCGCACCAACGAACTCGATGACGTAGCGGTTCGGGTCGATGTTGGGGTTCGCCCCGCCCGCAATCTCAGCGGTCGTATATGGCAGTTCAGTGACCTTGACATTGCCGAAGCCAACTCCAGGAGTTGCTTCGATGGTCGCCTGGAGGGTGGCAGCAGACGGAGCCACATATCGACCGTTGAACCGCCCGTACCACCATGCAAAGTCCTGATTGCCGCCCGGCTCGGCTTGGGGCGTCGGCTGAGCCTGACCGAAAAGGTCAGTGAAATAGGACAGCTGCAGAGCGGGGCTGACCTGGCCGTTGACGCTGAGCTTGAGCGAGATCGGGTGGGCGTTGAGCGTCTGGCCGGGCAGGTACTTCGGCAGCGAGAGAGTCTGCTTCTCATTGATCTGCGGTTCGGCGGCAATCGGCACCGACTTCCCGCAGATCTGCAGTTCGACAGGTGTCGAGTAGTCGGTAGGTGAGGTCGCCGGCACGTAGTACAGCTTGCCGCTCCGGAGAATGCCGATACCTCGATCGGCGCCCTTCGTGACCTTCAGGGAGTCCGTGAGAATGGGGTTGCCCTCATCGGGGGTGACCTTGCTCAGGACGTCAAATTCGGAGACCTGATTGCTGGGGGCGACCACCGTGTAGAGCCCACCGTTGAGAGAGTTCGGCGTACCCGGGGGCGCCACCTGAGTGGTGCCGACGGTCTCGGCGGCGACGCAATTCACGCTGATGGTGCCGATCTCGATGCCTGCCACCGTCTTGTTCAAGGCGATCTGCAAGTTCGATGGGCCAGCGCGATAGATGATCTTTCCGTCGCGTTCCGGGGTGATCTTGCCGGCGAACGACTGGTTGATGACGACCGGGGTGGTGGCGAAGCTGACGTCGCGGCTGGGCACGGTGCTCTCGAACGAGCCGTTGGCTGCGCCGTTGTAGTCGACAGCGAACCTCGAGTTGAGGACCGTGACGTTCGTCAACGAGATCTTCTTGGCGGCGTCGATGAGCGCGTCGGGCAATTTCACGCTCACATTGAACGCAGCGTCGAACGGGCCCGCGGACTTACGAACCTTGGTGGGGGCGTCGACCGTGACCGTCACGTCCAAGGTGAGCGTGCTCGATCCAGTCCCCGAGATTTGACCCAGCGTCTTCAATACTCCCGCCGACGTGTCGAACTTGGCTTGTGCCTTGTCGTCGGTGCGGCCCGTGCAGGTGTAGGACGCAGTGGTCGGGTTCTGTGCAGCGCTGGCGCCCTCGCCGATCAGTTCCATGCCCAGCGCAACGGTGGCCAACGCCACCACTCCCGCCGTAACTCGACTCACGCGTTTCCGATTCATGTAACTCTCCGCTCGTGTTTCACCGATCTCACACCATTTTCAGGTGAATGAGATTCGACGGACCCCCCGTGGTGGAACTTTTTGAGGATAGGGCTCAAGGTTTTCCCTGTCCATGCCGAAGTTTGGGGAGTTGTCCCCTGGGTCTGGGCCGAACGACCCAAGCTAGAAGCAAAAGCACCGCAGAAATCGTCAGGGCTGGCCAGTCTCCGACTCTGACGGCGATGGTCGCGCCTGTCCGGAGTTCGACGGTACCTCGGACGACAGCGGGCGGACCGATGTCGGACTCGTCACTCACGTTGCCTACCGGGTCGACGATTTCGCTGAACCCGGTAGGCGCCGCTTGGATCAGCCATCGTCCGGATTCCACGGCTCTGAGCACCGACGATGCCAGTTGTTGGGTCTGCACTTGGGACAACCAGTACGACGATCCGTTGGTCGGATTGAGGAGCAGTTCCGCTCCGTCATCAACCGCGATCCGCGCTCGTCGACCGAAGAACACTTCCCAACTGATCATGATCCCCATGCGCCCGACTGGCGTATCGACCACGTTGGGAGCCGTGCCGACGATGGCATCTCGTTTCGGAATCGTTTCCTTGCCGACCGTCGCGTCGGCCAGCGACTCGATGAACGGTCGCATGGGCACGTATTCGCCGAACGGAACCCGCCGGACTTTGTCGTAGCGGGCGATTTGGCGACCATCTGGTCCGATCACAATCGCCGCGTTGTAGAAGCGCAGCGGGTCACCGTGGTCCTCGACGACCCCCACGACAATGGTCGTGCTCAGTCTTTTGGCGAGGGCCGACAACTGCGCCTCGGCGAAGCTGCCGGTAAACGCCGTGACGTTGACCACGTTTTCTGGCCACACCATCAGATCGACGTGTCCGGTAACGGTATTGGCCTGGTCGAGATGTCGTTGGAAGACCGCCGCCACATCGGCATTCGATGCGCGGATCTCTTGTTTGCCGCCACCCTGAATGGCGACGACCGAGATGGTCGACGTCGCATGTCCCTTGGGAGCCACCACGCCGAACAACGACACCGCGAATACGGAGGCCAACGTGACGGCGGCCGCCAGTCGGCGATGGACGGCGAGCAGGCCCAGCGACGCGCCAATCACCGCAACCGCCGCCGACACTCCGAGCGAGCCAGTGACCCGCGCGACCGGGAGCAATGGGCCGCGGGCCTGGGTCATGGCAAGCATCGACATGGGAACGCCCCCGAACGGGGCATGCCATCGAACCCATTCTCCGAGCGTGATGGCGCCGGCGAGCGCCACGAACCGCCAGTGGTTCGGACGCACAACGGCACCGGTGATCGCTGCGAGGATCCCATACCAGACGATCACGCCGACGGGCCATCCGACGGGCGAGAACTTGACCATCCACAACTCCGAGGGCAGGAACCATCCCCAGGCCACAATGGCGCTGATCATCATGCGGTTGCGGACGCTGGCGCGATCCAGGAGCAAACCCCACAACGCAATGCCGATCGGCGCACACGGCCACCATCCCCACGGAGGCATGGCGAACGCGATGAGGAACCCGGCGAACAATGCGAGACCCCGACGAGACCAATTGCCCTCTGGGAGACGGAGGGTCGACGAACCTGCGGTCGAGAAGGTCGTGGTGTAGCGATCCTCCCGCTGATCCTGCTGATCGTCGTTCACGGATGCTGACTCTGACAGACCGAACGCGCCGCCGCGCGACCCTGCGCAATACACGCGGGGACACCAAGCCCCCGGTGGGCCGCACCGGTGACCACAAGTCCCGGTGTCTGTTCGGCGAGGACCACCTCGATGCGGGCGATCCGATCGAGATGGCCCACGTCGTACTGCGGAAACCCCTGCGGCCAACGCGACACCCGCGTTGCCACCGGCACCGAATCGATTCCGATGGTCCGTTCGAGGTCGTCGGCCAGTCGTCCGAGGAGGTCCTCATCGCTCAGATCCGCTGACGCCGGGTCGGTTCGATGGCCGGCGGACACTCGCAGGATCGGATGGCGATCGGCGTCGAACCAGTGCGGCCATTTGGAAGTTCCCCACGAAGCCGCCGTCATCGTGAGGTTCGCCTCCCGTGGCACGAGGAACCCGCTGATCGATGTGTCGAGCGCGACATCTGTCGGGTCGTAGGCGAGGGTCACCAGCACGACCGACGACGACGCGATGGTGCTGAGCATCGCCGACGCCTCGGGAGCCAGCGTCGTCAACAAGGGGCCGGAAACATGTTGCGGTGTGGCGATGATCACCCGATCGGCGATGAGTGCGCCCGTGGGCCCGTCGATCTGCCAGTGGTTGCCGGTGCGTTGCACGTTCTCGCACGCCCAGTTCTCGATGAGGCGCACACCTCGGCCCGCCAGCTTCACCGCAAGCCGATCGGGGAGAGATGCCATGGAGGTGCGCGGTGCTCCGAAAACGGGGCCGGTGGGAGCCGCCGCCTTCGCCGCTCGAAGGGCGGTCGAGAGACTCGTTCCGCTGATGGCGGCGGCGAATTGCGGCACGCTGGCCAGGACACTGAGCCGGTCGGGATCGCCGGCGTTGATGCCACCGAGCAGCGGCCCCACCAGTCGATCGGCGACCTCATCGCCGAAACGCAGGCGCACGAGCGCTCCAGCACCGACATCGTCAACGATGGGCAGCCCGGGCATCGTCGGTTCGAGCCGCGCTCGTTCCAGCCCGGATGGGGTCAGGAGGTGCGCGAGTTCGGGATCGTCGAAATCGGTCGGGACACCGAGAACGGTGGATCCGGGAAGCGGTCGCAACACTCCGTCGATGAAGACCGATGCCCGGGTGGCCGCCGGATGAACGAGGTCCGTCAGCCCAATCTCGGTACAGAGATCACGAGCGTGTGGCACTCGCATGAGGAAGGCGTCGGCGCCCTCGTCGATGGTCAGACCCATGAACTCGGATGCTCGGAGTTTCCCTCCCAATGCCGGTCCGGCGTCGACCACGGTGACGGTCCAGCCATCGAGACCCGAGGCTTCCCACGCGGCCGCCAGTCCGGTGATGCCACCGCCGACGATAACGAGATGTCGATCATCCATGAACGTTGATTGTGGCAGTCGGTGTGCACGTCGACCGCTCATGGGGCCGACCGCTCACGGGGTTGCGTGAACGGCGTCCGCCAAGGAGATGACGCGATCAGCAAGCGCCGACATGACGATCGGATCGGCATTCACCACGTCAGTGCGGGCGAAGGCCAGGCCGAGAGCTGTTGCGTGCGCTGCGGCCTCAATGTCGAGGTCGTAGATCACCTCGAGATGATCGGCTGTGAAACCCTGGGGCACGACGACCACGCCGGTCGATCTCCCGGTCTCGGCGAGGGCTGTGATGACGCTCAGGATGTCCGGGCCTCGCCACGGGTCGGGGGTTCGACCGGCGCTTTGCCAGCCGAGGCCCCAGTCTCCCCAAGGGAGAAGGTCGGCGGCATGGGCAATGGCGCGCGCCGAGCCTGCGAGTTCGTCCGGGTAGGGGTCCCCCACGAGCACCCGTTCGGGCAAGGAGTGGGCGGTAAAGACGACCTTCGTCGAGGAGTCGGCCTCGTCGAGCCGCTGTCGCAGCGAGCGGGCTTGGTGCTGGACGAACGCATCGAGATCGGCCCAGCGATCCACACCGGCGAACTGCAGGCCAGCCCCCTCTGCGGTGGTTCGAGCGCGCTCGTGATATTGCCCGACGCTGAAGCCCGAGTAGTGCGGTGCCAACACCACGCCGACGATGGAGGTGGCGCCGAGCTCGACGAGCTCCTTGACCCCGTCCTCGATGAAGGGGAACGCATGCTTCTGGCCCAGACGCACGACGAAACGCCCGGGGTGTCGGTCCTCGAGTCGCGACTCGATGGCGAGCCGCTGCGCCTCGGTCCGCGCCGCCAATGGGGAGATGCCACCTATGGCGTCATAACGACGGATGAGATCGGCCAGGAGTTCTGGGGTCGGTGGGCGCCCACGTCGGATGTGCGTGTAATACGGCTCGACTTCGGCGGGCGATGCGGGTGTGCCGTAGGCCATCACGACGACACCGACCAGGGGAAGACCGACGAGGGGAAGCCCGAGGTGAGGGCGTCCGACGGGGGGCATGTCGTTCATGCGTGCCCGGTGCCGGCCGGGCTGGCCTCGGTCGGCGCGCTGACGATGCCTTCTCGGTGCACGAGGTCCACGAGTTGTTCGAGCACCGTTGGGTCACTCTCGGGCAGGACACCGTGTCCAAGATTGAAGATGTGGCCCGGATGGGCTGCGTTGGCGGCCAACACCTCACCCGCGCCCCGCTCGGTGGCGCTCCACCCCGCCACGATCAGCGCCGGGTCGAGATTGCCCTGCAACGCTCGATCAGCGGGCACTCGCCGTCGGGCAACGTCGAGCGGCGTGCGCCAGTCGACACCGACGACGTCAGCGCCGGCCTCGGCCATGAGTCCCAGGAGTTCGCCGGTGATGACCCCGAAATGAATGCGGGGAACGTCCCATTCCGCCGCTGCGGCGAACACCTTCGATGATGCCGGCAGAACGTAGTGCCGATAGTCGGCGGGGCTGAGCGCTCCCGCCCACGAGTCGAACAGTTGCACGGCGCTGGCGCCCGCGGAGATCTGGGAGCGCAGCGATGCGATGGCCAGATCCGCAAGGCGATCCATGAGCTCGAACCACAAGGACTCGTCGCGGTACATGAGTGACTTGGTGGCGGTGTAGGTGCGGGACGGTCGGCCTTCGAGCAGGTAGCTCGCAACCGTGAACGGCGCGCCGGCAAAGGCGATCAACGGAACGGTCAGCTCCTTGGCGAGGATCTCCACGGTCTCGATGACATACGGGGTGTCGGCGGCGGCGTCGAGTGGTCGGATCCGTTGGAGGTCGTCGCGGGAGCGGAACGGATGCTCGACGACTGGGCCGATGCCTGGTTCGATGTCCACGCCGAAGCCGATGGCGTGAACCGGGGTCATGATGTCCGAGTAGAGAATGGCGGCGTCGGTGCCGTAGCGACGAACCGGCTGCAGCGTGATCTCGGCGGCGAGTTCCGGCTGGGCAATGGCCTGGAGGATCGAGCCTGCACCGCGGATCGCGCGGTACTCCGGGAGCGAGCGTCCTGCTTGGCGCATGAACCACACCGGAACCTGATCGTGGGGCTCGGAACGACACGCTCGGATGAAGTTCGAGTGGCGATGATCGGGCGGGGTCACGTCGTTCACGGTATCCCGCGTGGTGCCGATGGCCCGAGCCGGGGTCTGGTTCACTGGGCCGATGCGCCGATCGATTGATGATGCAGCCACCCCTGAACAGGGCGACGACCCCTCGGTGTCCTGGGCGGTGGCTGTCGTCGATGATTACGACGATGACCAACCGCGAGTTGTGGTGACGATCGAGGAGGTCGGCCGCGCTGGCTACGGCCTCGTCGCACACCTCGATCCGACGGTCGCTCGACGGCTGCGCGGTGCCCTACGCGACGCTCTGGCGGAAATCGGTGAGGAACCTGGCCGTTGACTGAAGCGGCGGGGCTCGTGGCTACAATTGACGATCCCCCGAACCCGGGGCGACAACGGAAGTAGATGCGTGCTTCCGTCGAGATATCGGCATTCATGAGGGCCCCCTACCAACGTGACTGAACAGAACGAGCTCGCGGCTGAGCAGGCATACTTCGATCACGCATACGAATGCCTGGATCGCACGCGGCGTGATGCCCGCGCAGTGGGGGGCATCAGCGAGATCGGCGCAGGCGGAACGTTCCAGGCCCGGTATGAACGTGATGTCGTGGTTGATCAGATGGCGCAGCGGTTGAACCAGTTGAACTTGGGCGATCAGTCCCTGGTGTTCGGCCGGATCGACTTGTACCCTCCGCCGTCGATCGCCAACGATCCCGACGTCATAGCGGCGCTGGACGAGAACGGCCTCGAACGGTTCTACATCGGGCGGATCGCGGTCTCCGACGATCATCAGGATCCGGTGGTGGTCGACTGGCGGGCACCGTTGGCCGAGTCGTTCTATCGGGCCACCGGGCGAGATCCCATGGGCCTCGTCCGTCGCCGCCACTTCGCGACCCGCAACCGGACGCTGCTGGGTATGGACGACGAGTTGTTCGGTTCCGCCGCCGAGGGTCTGGATCAGGGAACCGTGCAGGGCGAGGGCGCTCTGATCGCGGCGCTCGAATCGGCTCGGTCCGGCAAGTTGTCGGACATCGTCGCCACGATCCAGGGCGAACAGGACGAGGTGATTCGCTCCGATCTGAGCGGCGTGCTGGTCGTGCAGGGTGGTCCGGGTACGGGTAAGACCGTTGTGGCGCTGCATCGGGCGGCCTATCTGCTGTATACCCACCGTTTCCCGCTCGAAGGCCAAGGGGTGCTGGTCATCGGGCCCAACCGGCTCTTTCTCTCCTATATCGAGCAGGTCCTGCCGTCGCTCGGAGAGGCAGGCGTGGAGATCTCGGTACTCGCTGACCTGGTGCCCCACATTCGGGCCATTGGCATCGAGGAACCGGCGATTGCGAGGGTCAAGGGTGACCTGAGGATGTGTCGTCTGCTCGCTCGTGCGGTTCGAGATCGTCAGCGACCGCTGCGCGAGACCGCCATCATTCCGTTGGGTGTCGAGAAGCTCCGCGTGACTCGGGCTGACTCCGAGGAACTCATTGCGTTCGCCCGGCGTCGGGCACGGGGTCACAACAGCGGACGGAAGTTCCTCGATCAGGCGTTCTTCGAGCTGCTCAACTCGAAGATGCGCGAGCCGCTGGAGCCGAAGGTCATCCGGGAACGGATCCGCGATCTATACGAGGTTCGTGAGGCGCTGGAACGGATGTGGCCAGTCTTCACCCCTGCGGAGCTGCTGAACGACCTGTTCGGATCGAGGGCGCTGCTCGCCAGTGCGGGTTCGAAGTTCTTCAGCGATTCCGAGCTGTCGGGCCTGCGCCGCGAACGAGCTGCCGACGCATCAAAAGTGTTGTGGACCACCCATGACGTCCCGTTGCTCGACGAAGCATTGGAACTGCTCGGCCCGCGGCCGAAACATCGTGACTCCGATGGCATCCGCACCTACGGCCACATCGTCGTCGACGAGGCGCAGGATCTGTCACCGATGGAATTACGCGTGATCGACCGTCGCTCCCTCAATGGTTCGATGACAATCGTTGGTGACATTGCGCAGGCAACGAGCGCCCAGGCGCACGATTCCTGGGACAGCGTCCTTCGCCATCTTCCCGATCGACGCACGCCGAGGTTCGCGGAGCTCACGATCGGGTATCGATTGCCCGGCCCGGCTATGGCGTTGGCGGCGAAGGTGTTGACCCTGGCGGCTCCGAACCTCACCCCGCCGTCGTCTGTCAGGGAGACCGGTGACGAGCCGATCATCGAACGCAGCTCGGAATGGGGGTTCGCTGACGACCTGGCGACCGCCGTTCGACGGGAACTCGAGGCGGTCGGCGCCGGCAACGTGGGGATCATTGCGCCTGGTCCATGGCTGGCGCGTATCGAGCAGGCCCTCAAGGATCACGACATCGACTACGGACGGGCACAGCGCGGGTCGCTCGATCATCAGGTGACCGTGGCGCCCGTCAATCTCATCAAGGGCCTCGAACTGGACGCGTGCATTGTCGTCGAACCAACCGCAATCCTCGAGAACGAGCATCGCGGGGCACAAACGCTGTACGTCGCGCTGACCCGTGCCACCCGACGGCTGTCACTGCTGGCAGTCACGGAGCTGCCCGAGGTCCTGCGTCCGGTCCAGAGTGCGCCCGTCGAGGTTGCGCCAGCGTTCGCTCCAGAGCACAGCGGGCAAATGTCGTTCGGGGACGTCGGAGCGACGGGCGCCTGAGCTTGGACGTCTTCTCCGAACCGGTCCGCGCATGGTTCGAGACCACGTTCGGAGCACCAACGGCCGCGCAGACACGGGCGTGGCCCGCCATTGCGGCGCACGAGAATGTCCTGCTGTGCGCCCCAACTGGGTCGGGCAAGACGCTGGCTGCGTTCCTCTGGGCGATCGATCGGCTGGCAACGGAGCCAGCACCCGACGTCGAGTCGACTCGTGTGTTGTACATTTCCCCGCTCCGCGCGCTGGCCGTGGACATCGACAAGAACCTGCGGGCTCCACTGCGCGGGATCGACCTCGCCGGTGAGCGACTCGGCACACGGTTGCGTCAACCGTCGGTAGGAGTTCGCACGGGAGACACTTCATCGGATGATCGGCGTCGGCTGGTTCGTCATCCGCCGGACATTCTCATCACGACGCCCGAGTCGCTTTATCTCATGTTGACCTCCGCAGCGAGGGAGACCCTGAGGTCGGTCGACACCGTGATCATCGACGAGATCCACGCGGTCGCGGCCACGAAACGCGGCGCCCATCTGGCCCTGACGCTCGAACGCCTCGAGCAGGTCTGTGAACGTTCGCCGCAACGCATTGGGCTGTCCGCGACACAACGACCTCTCGAGGAAATCGCACACTTCCTGGTGGGCAACGTGGTCACCGATCCGTCCAACGGGACGCCTGGGGAGGTCGCCGGTCGACGACCCGTGACGATCGTTGACGCGGGGATGAAGAAGGAACTCGACATCGAGGTCGTCGTCCCTGTGGAAGACATGTCGTCGTTGGGTGAGATCGTTCCCGACGCCATGTCTGGTCCGGCGGCTGCGGGTCCGGTTCGTCGAAGCATCTGGCCAGCCATGCATCCGCGGCTCCTGGAGCTGATCGAGTCGCACCACTCGACCCTGGTGTTCGTCAATGCCCGTCGGCTGGCGGAGCGCCTCGCAGCGCGTCTCAATGAGCTAGCCCTCGAGGGCGAGAACCGATCATCCGAAGCGGAAGGAACGTCGGCTCTGCCCGGGACCGAGCTGGTCAAGGCGCATCACGGATCACTTTCCCGTCAACAACGGCTCATCATCGAAGACGAGCTCAAACGGGGTGAGTTGGCCGGCCTGGTCGCCACCAGTTCGTTGGAACTCGGTATCGACATGGGCGCGGTCGATCTGGTGGTCCAAGTGGAGTCGCCAGGTTCGGTTGCTGCGGGGTTGCAACGTATCGGGCGCGCTGGTCATCAGGTCGGGGCGCCGAGTCGGGGACGCATTTTTCCCAAGCACCGCGCTGATCTGTTGGAGACCGCGGTGGTGGTGCAACGCATGTTCGACGGCGAGATCGAGCACACGAAGTTCCTGCGCAATCCGCTTGATGTCCTGGCCCAGCAACTCGTCGCGGCCTGCGCGCTGGACGACTGGTCGGCGGATGAGTTGTTCATGCTGGTTCGTCGCTCTGCGCCGTTCGGGGAACTGTCACGGGAGTTGTTCGAGTCAGTGCTGGATCTGCTCGATGGTCGCTATCCGTCGGAGGAGTTCTCGGAGTTGCGACCGCGGATTGTGTGGGACCGCACGGCCGGAACCGTCACTGGTCGCAAGGGTGCGCAACGGCTGGCGGTGACGAACGCCGGCACCATTCCGGACCGGGGTCTTTTCGGCGTGTTCCTGCCGGATGGCACACGCGTCGGCGAACTCGATGAGGAGATGGTGTACGAGAGTCGGGTGGGCGAAACGTTCCTGTTGGGCGCGAGTACGTGGCGGATCGAGGACATCACGCCACAGAAGGTCATCGTCATTCCGGCACCAGGACTACCCGGCAAGATGCCGTTCTGGCATGGCGATGGACCTGGTCGACCGATCGAACTGGGGCGAGCGATCGGTGTCTTCGTTCGGGAGATCCGATCGATGGCGCCGACCGACGCCGTTGAACGTCTACGGACACGACACGGGCTCGACGAGCTGGCGGCCTCGAACCTACTGACGTATCTCGATGATCAGGCGGAGGCCACAGGGGTGGTGCCCGACGATCGCACCATCGTCATTGAACGCTTCCGGGACGAGATCGGCGACTGGCGGATCTGCATCCACACCCCGTTCGGCGCGCGGGTGCATTCCCCGTGGGCGATCGTCTTGCGGAACCTTCTCGCCGAACGGACGTCGGAGTCGGTGGAGGTCATGTGGAGCGACGACGGGGTCATCATTCGACTCCCCGAGGCCATCGACGAGATCGATCTCGAGGACCTGTTCGTGGACCCCGATGTTGTTGGGGCATCCATCGTTGCGGCCTTGCCGGGGACGGCGCTGTTCGCAGCGCGCTTCCGTGAATGCGCGGCGCGCGCATTGCTGTTGCCGAGGCGGCGGGTCGATCAGCGAACCCCGTTGTGGCAGCAACGCCAACGAGCGGGGGACCTGTTGGCGGTCGCCTCGAAGTATCCGAGTTTTCCGATCCTGTTGGAAACGACCCGCGAGTGCATCAACGATGTCTTCGATGTGCCGGCATTGACCGACGTGCTGCGCGGAGTGCAGGACCGATCGATTCGGACGGTCCAGGTGGAGACGCCGTCGGCCTCACCTTTTGCGCAGTCGTTGCTGTTCGGTTGGATCGCGGTCTACATGTACGAGGGCGACGCGCCGTTAGCGGAGCGTCGAGCCGCGGCGCTGTCATTGGATCGGGATCTACTGCGGGATCTTCTCGGTGAAGACGAGCTGCGATCACTGGTCGATCCGGGCGTTCTCAGCCAGCTCGAGGATGAGCTGCAACGCCGCACCGAGACGCGGCGAGCGAGGGCCATCGACGATGTCGCAGACCTGGTGCGGGTGCTCGGCCCGCTTGATCACGCTGAGCTGAGAGAGCGTTGCTTGACCGCACTCGATCTCGATGCTGCCTTGGCGGAATTGTTCGCCGCCCGACGAGTCATCGAGGTGTCGGTAGCCGGTGATGGTCGGATCGCGGATGCCCGAGATGCTGCTCGGCTGCGCGATGCGCTCGGAGCGTCGCTACCAATGGGATTGCCCACGACGTTCACCGATCCGGTGGACCATCCGCTTCAGGATCTCGCCGAGCGGTATGCACGCACGCACGTGCCCTTTACTGCGCGTGCAGTCGCCGAGCGATACGGCGTTGGTGTCGACGCGATTCGGTTGGTGTTGGGTCAACTCGAAGCTGCCGGCCGATTGGTTCGTGGGGAGTTCCTGCCCGAGGGCAACGAGCGGGAATGGTGCGATCCGGAAATCCTCCGACAGATCAGGCGCCGCACGCTCGCGACGTTGCGACGTGAGGTGGAGCCGGTCGAGGCCGCCACGTTGGGTCGGTTTCTGCCGGCCTGGAACGGGGTGGGCTCTCAACGTCGGGGCCTCGACTCGCTGGCTGAGGTGATTGGACAGATCCAAGGGGCCCCCTTGGTGGCCTCGACGTTGGAGTCCGACGTGCTGGCGGTGCGTATGGGGGAATATCGGTCGCAGGATCTCGACGCGTTGTGTGCGTCGGGCGATGTGGTGTGGGTCGGCGCTGGGGGGATCGGGTCGAATGACGGACGGCTCCGGGTGTTGTTCCGCGATCAGGCGCCGAAGCTCTTGGCGTTGTCCGACTCGCCCCCTGACGAACCTCATCATCGGGCCATTCGAGGACACCTCGAGCAGCAGGGCGCTTCGTTCTGGCCCCAGCTCGTCCAGGCAGTATCGACAGCTGAACTGCCATATTCGGATGATGTCGTTTTGGCTGCGTTGTGGGATCTGGTGTGGGCCGGCGAGATCACCAACGACACCTTGGCGCCGGTCCGAGCGGTGCTCAACTCAGGTGGGCGCGGAGCAGCAAAATCGTCGAAGCAGACGCGGGCTCGGCGTCCCCAGATGGGTCGATTGTCGCGTCAGGGCCCGGCATCGGGAGTTGGCCGATGGTCGTTGGTGAGCGGAGTGATGTGGCCCGTGGCGTCGCCCACGGAGCGGGCGGTCGCGCAGGCAACTCAATTGTTGGAACGCTACGGGGTGTTGACCCGCGAGATGGCGTTGTCCGAGGGGACGACGTCAGGGTTCGCCGGCGTGTACCCGCTGCTCAAGTCGATGGAAGAGCAGGGCAAGATCCGTCGCGGGTATTTCGTTGCCGGGTTGGGTGCTGCACAGTTCGCGAGGGTTGGCGCGATTGATCGATTGCGGGAGGTATCGGCGAGCGCATCTGAGCGGGCGATATCGCACGAGGGCGTGGCGGCGGGCGACACGTCAGCGTGGGGCAACGAGCTGGCCATGGGGAGCGAGCAGGGGGCAGTTGTGTCGCCACGTCGGGTCACGCTGGCGGCGACTGATCCGGCCCAGCCCTACGGAGGGGTGCTGCCGTGGCCGGACAACCCGGGTCGGCCCACTCGTGCCGCGGGATGTCGAGTGATTCTGTCGGACGGTATTCCACAGGCGTTCGTGGACCGTGCCGGCCGTCAGGTGACGATCTTCGATGGGGCTGACCTCGGTGTGGTTGCTGCGGGACTGACCAGTGATGTTGCCGAGCGGATTCGCCGGATGGAGCTGGCACAGGTGAACGGTGCGCCCGTCAGCGAGCATCCGTTGGCGGAGGAACTCGTCGCCTTGAAGTGGAAGCTGTCGTACCGAGGTCTTCGTCCCCCTCAGCGTTGATTGAGGACCCGCTTCTCTGTGGCGCCAACTGACTTCGAACAGGGGAGCCGCGATCGGGCTCTAGCCGAACAGCCCGCGTGATCCGAGGACGTGTTCGACGGTGACCTCGATGGCGATCCGATCGGGGTTCTCCTCGGGCTGGCGGTAGCGGACCGCATACCGGGCGACCGCCTCGGCGATCCGATCCGGATCCTGGGTCACGATGGCGCGGCCCTCCAGTGCGACCCACCGACCCCGATCAACCTGACAGATCGCAACCGGACTTCCCGGATGGGCAAGGATCCGCCGGGCCTTGGCGGATTTCACCCGTGTGATGACCCGAGCGAGGCCGGATTCGGGGTCCCACGTGAAGCCCACGGGCACCGAATGGGGCCGACCATCGGAGCCAACGGTCGTGAAGGACGCGAGGTGGTGCTCGGTCAGGAAGGTCACGACGTCGGGTTGAGCGAGTGACGACGGAGGAAAGCGCATGTCCTCACCCTACGTATCGCCGTCCCCCCGGTTGTTCTGGGCACCGAAACTTTCGCCGGACGCAAGAAACCGTGCCAGCTTCGGGTGCCGAGTTCACCGTCAGTGCCAGTACGTAGGGTGAGGGCAATGCCCGAGGGAGACACGATCCATCGTTCTGCCGCGCGGTTGCGCCCGGCCTTGGCGGGCGCGGAGGTGCAGCGATTCGAAGCCCAACGGTTGGTCGGTGCCCGTCCACGAATCGGCGAGACGATTGAGTCGGTCGAAGCACATGGCAAGCATCTCCTCATGGGATTCTCGGGTGGCCTGACGCTCGAGACCCACATGCGGATGACGGGGAGTTGGCATCTCTATCGGTCCGGCGAGCGATGGCGGAAAGCGGCGCACCTGGCGAGGGTCCGGATTGACGTGCCTGATTGGGTGGCGGTGTGCTTCACAGCGCCGATCGTGCGCACATTTCCGACGGACCTGCTGGGCACGTCGCGATCGCCGCTGGTTCACCTCGGCCCCGATCTGTGTCAGGTCGGCGCCGACCTCGATGTGTGCTTGGTCCGCATGGAGCAGATCGAATCCGATCAGGCCGCCGGCGCACCGGTGGGGATCGGCGAGGTGTTGTTGGATCAGCGGGTCGGCAATGGCATCGGCAATGTCTACAAAAGCGAAGTGTGTTGGGCAGAGCGGGTGAATCCATTCACATCGCTCGGTCGGATCACCCGCGAACAGCGCCACGCTCTCCTGGCGAGGGCCAACCGTTTGCTCCTGGCGAATCTGGGCGCCGGCGAGCGTACGACGGTGGCGGGCGGGCTGGCCGTGTACGGACGTCGCGGTCAGCCGTGCCGTCGATGTTCAACGCCGATCGAGCGTCGGACACAAGGCGAGCTGGCACGGGTCACCTTCTGGTGTCCGAACTGTCAGCCAGCCGCGGTCAGTGGTTCGTAGCCGGGGACGTCTCTGTGGGCCGTGTCGAGGTACACCTTGGCTTCGGGTCGTCCGCCGAAGCGACCGTGGCTCCAGCGGATCTCGATGTGCCCGCGCACGGACCGCTCGTGGCCGGTGACCAGCTCCTTGACGGTCGCATCCCAACCCACGCGGGGTTGGCCCATGGACTCGGCCACGATCGTGAGGCGCTTCAACTCGAAGGCCTGGTTCCAGTCCCACGGGGTCATCACACGCAGGCGGAGGGTGTCGCCAGCACCGGTTCCGAGCACGAAGTACGGCGCCGAGCCAATTCTGAGGAGGCGCCAGAGCATCAGACGACGTTCGGAGGAGGAGGCGAGTGCCTCATTCCAACGACGCGCCGATTCTGCCGACACGGCGTTCGAGAGTTCGCGGTAGCGAGCGTCTCCGGCTGGAGACCAACCGGAGGTCAGGGCCTTCGACAGTTCTCGTCGCTGCGACTGGTCGAGGTCGCCGACACGCTCCGGAAACTCGACCCCTCGTGGGATGTTCTGCCGAGCTTCGCGGTAGA
This sequence comes from Acidimicrobiales bacterium, assembly GCA_038245795.1. Classification (GTDB taxonomy): domain Bacteria; phylum Actinomycetota; class Acidimicrobiia; order Acidimicrobiales; family Microtrichaceae; genus JBBRSC01. The sequence continues at coordinate 1,733 of JBBRSC010000033.1, read as the reverse complement.
GCTGCTGGTAGAGCGACGGGGCGACCGTTGCGAACCAATCCGGGTCGGTCGTGCGGCGATGCGAGCTGGCGAGGCAACGGTCGAAGAGCGATGCCGGTGATGCGTTGTGAAGGATCTTCGATAGGTACTTGCAGCTGACCAGGTAGACGTGATCGATGCGGAGATCAGCTGGCACCTGGTCGTCGGTCGGAGTACGCGCTGATCCGCGCCATTCGACTCGAAGCGGGAGTCGACCGCGAAGGCCGTCGTCGGCCCAGAGAAAGGCCCGTCCATTGGCGAAGGCGCCCAGGAATGCGGCGTGCAGGCTCCGGTCCTCGAATGCGGCGCACACCCGAGCCCAGATGACATCGTCCACGGCCATCAGCGCGGCCGGTCGGGATGCGAGAGCGTCCTCGACCCGATCTGCCCCAGTCATGCCCAGCCCGGTGACGATCTCAGTGATTTCAGAGATCAGCCTCGGCACGCGGGTCCTTTCACGAACGTGAAACTAGTGGCGTTTCCTGAAGCGCCGGCCCGGCTCGGTGCCCCGATTCCTGCCGAGGGTGGTCGGGGTGGCGCGGATCGTTGGGTGGGACTTGTGGTCGTCGTCCGACGCCTGCGGCAAGTTGGAAGTTGTTTCGGGTTTTGAGTTGGTGGTGGTGTTCGCAGAGCGGGTCGATGTTCGCCAGTTTCGTTTCGGGGTTGTGGGCCCAGGGGGTGCGATGATCGTTCTGGGTTCGGGTGCGGTTGCATCCTTGAACGGTGCAGGTCGGGTGGGTCCAGAGCAGCGCGAGGTGTTGAGCGGTGTTGACGCCACGTCCGAGGTGGCAGACGTTCGCGACGTCGACACCGTTGGTGATGACAAGTTTGAGGATGGAGTCGCCGAGGAGACGGCGGGCGGTGGTCACGGGGATCGGTCCGACCCCGGTGATTTCGCAGAGTTCGTCGCCGGTGACAGCACCCCGGATGAGCGCTTCAAGATCGATACGGATGAGCGCCAAATGTTTGGGGTTCGCTCGTACTGGCGGTGCTGCTCGTGGTGGTCGGCGGGGCTCATCGCCACCACCCCCGGGGTCGACGTCGGCTCCGGTCCCGTCGTGTCGGTCGCTACCGTTCTCGCCATCGGTATCGTTCCCGGTCTCTGGGTCGACGGTTGACTGCGCGTCGGCTGGCTGCCCGCCACCGGTCCCAGCAGCGGGGCCATGAATTCGTGAGAGTTCGATGAGGGCGTTGAACGCGTACGCGTCTCGTGGTTCTTTGATCCCTGCAGCCCGGGCATCCTTGAATTTGATGTCGATCAACCTGTTGAGGGCGATCATGAACTCGGCACCTGCTTCGACGGTCCCGCGGGCGGACAGATTCCAGGCACCCTCGGTGTCGGTCCATGTTCGACAGCGACGCTTCTGATGGATCCGGTCGCGGGTGGCGTCAGGGTTCGGGTCACCGGCAGCTTTTTTGCGTCCTGCTTCGTCTTTCAAGTTCTTGATCGACCCAGTCTCTGCTGCACCCAACAGGTCGGCTTCGGCTGCGGGGTTCACTGTTGCAGCATCAGCAATCACTTCGGCTTGCTCAGCTGACAGTCTCCCTTGTCGTAACGCTTCGGCGGTCCTTTCGAACCGTCGGAGCCGTTCTGATGTTGTCAGGTCTGCCTTTGCTCGACCGGTGGACGTGCCACCCAGGTCCGCTTGCTGATCAGCGGGAGACGCGAACCCGTCAGCTTTCCACTGGTTTGTGTCTGCCAGGCGTTGCGCCAG
>JBBRSC010000032.1:0-19133 GCA_038245795.1 Acidimicrobiales bacterium | reverse complement strand
TCGTGCCGCGGTGATCGACGTAGCCGGGCGGGAGATGGAGGCCGCGCTCCAGCGCCAGCCCGAGATAGCGATCGCCGATATCGAACATGTCGAATCGGCTGCGGAAGGCGGAGCCGTGGTGGAGTGTCCGGAGGGATGCAGCGATCTCCTGGGTGTAGCGACCTGACGCAACGGCGCCAGCATCGAGCGTGGTCGAGGGGATGTAGCGCACCACCAGTACCGGCGGATCGAGAAGACGATCCAGCACCTCGGGGGCGACCCCGCTACTGGCGGCCGCGCGGGCGTTGTGTTCTTCGACATCCCGATCGATCGCGAGGAGTGAGGTGTCCGGGCTGGACAGCCGCGCGACGACATCGCCGGTCGGTGTACGGATCAGATGGTTGACGTTCGTGAGTCCGCCGTGGAGCTGCGAAACAGCGGTGTGATCGCGACACGAGGGAAGCTGGTGCCAGAGGTCATCGAGTGCACGGGAGTCATCCACGGAGTCGCTCGCCGCTCGAATCCCACACGCTCGTGACGTCGACCGTGGCGCCGATCCAGTCGCCGAAGAGCTCGACCTCCAGGCGGGTGCCCGGGTCGACCAACTCGATCGGGACGTAGGCGAAGGCGATCGAGGCGCCGACCGTGTATCCCTGACCGCCAGAGGTCACGCGCCCGAGGATGGCGCCGCCGGGAGCGCGTACCGGTTCGGATCCAGCGGCGACCGCGAGTGGGTCGTCGAGCCGCAACGTGACGAGCCTGCGGGCCGGGGGACCAGTGGCCCGCAGGGTGGCGATGGCGTCGCGGCCAATGAACCCGCCCGGCTTGTCGAGCCGCACGCAGAAGCCCAGTCCCGCTTCGTCGGGGGTGTCATCAGGAGTGATGTCGGATCCCCAGACGCGATACCCCTTCTCAACTCGCAATGCGTCGATGGCCCGATAGCCGCCAGCCACCAGACCATGCCCTTCGCCGGCCGACCAGATGAGTTCCCAGAGTGAGGCGCCGAACTCGGTTGCGCACGACACCTCCCATCCGGACTCGCCCACGAACGTGACACGGGAGGCGCGCACCGGTACCGGCCCCAGGCTGATCATCTGCGACGTCAGGTAGGGGAAGTCGGCGGAGGACATCGGTGAGGACGTGAGAGGTGACAGGATTGCCTCGGCCGCCGGACCCCAACACCCGAAGGTCGACATCGAGGCAGTGACATCGGCGATGGTGACGCCTTCGCCCGCGGGATGTTCGCTGGCCCGCGCAGTGATCCAGCCGAGATCGTGGGTGGCGAAGGCCGTGCCGGTGAACATGAGGTAACAGTCGGTGGCTTCACGGGTCACGGTCAGATCGCACTCGATCCCGCCCCGATCGTTGAGGAGCTGTGTGTAGACGATCGATCCGACAGGTCGATCGATATTGTTGTCGCACAACCACTGCAGCAACTCGGTGGCGCTCGGCCCCTCGATGCGAATCTTTGCAAAGCTTGATTCGTCGAAGAGCCCGGCGGTCGAGCGGGTCGCGAGCGCCTCAGCTGCGATGGCCGGATGCCAGTGTCGCCCGGCCCAACCTGTGGGGCGAAGCGTCTCGAGGTCGATCCCGGGCTCGATGCCGGTACTGAGGCTGGCGTTGGACGGGAACCAGTTGGGACGTTCCCACATCGACTTCTCGCCGAACTCGCACCCCAACTCAACGAGCGCCGAGTACGCCGCTGAGCGTCGCAACGGCCGGGCCGCACGACGCTCCTCGTTCGGGTAGTGGATGTCGTAGTAGGTCGAGTACACCTCGACGGTCCGGGCCTGCGCGAAATCTCGGCTCCGGTACGCCGCGCCGAAACGACGGATGTCCATCTTCCAACAGTCGAAGCTCGGCGTGCCGTCGAGTACCCATTCGGCCATCACGCGTCCGACGCCGCCAGCGCCGGCGATCCCGTGGGCGCAGAAGCCGGCCGCCACGAAGAAGCCGGACACCTCCGATGGTCCGAGAATGAACTCGTTGTCGGGCGTGAATCCTTCAGGACCGTTGAGGAGCTGGCGAATTTCTGCCCCCTCCAACGCTGGGACCCGCCGGATGGCGGCTTCCATCAGCGGCGCAAACCGGTCCCAATCTTCGTCCAACAACCGGTAATTGAAGTCAGATGGGACGCCATGGAGCGACCACGGAGCGGGATCGCGCTCGTAGCCGCCAGCGATCAACCCGCCGCCCTGATTGCGGAAGTAGACGAGATTGTCCGGATCGCGCATCGATGGCAGATCGGCGGTGACGCCGTCGATGGGCAGGGTGATCAGGTACTGGTGCGCCATCGGCACGATGGGAACGTTGACTCCGGCGAGGGCAGCGACATCGGTCGTGTACATCCCGCAAGCGGCGATCACCACCTCGCAGTCGATGGTCCCGGCATCAGTTTCGACACTGGTCATGCGCGTACCGCCGCGACCATTGTCGGTGAGCCCGAACCCGAGCACCCGGGTGTTGGTCCGTACGGTCACGCCCATCGAGCGCGCTGCCATGAAGAACGAGTTGGTCAACGACGACGGATCGAGATGGCCGTCGGTCGGGAGGAAGATCGCGCCGCAGACACCCGCGGGGTCCATCAGCGGAAACCGTTCGACTGCCTCCGATGCCGAGAGCAGTTCCATGGGGAGGCCGAAGGTCTTCGCCCAGCCGTGTTGGCGTCGGAGTTCCTCCAACCGTTCCGGGGTCGAGGCAATTCTCATGGAGCCGATCTCGGTCCAACCGGGCGCAGTTCCAAGTTCCGGGCCCATTGCTTCGAGTTCGCGGTAGGTCTCGACCGAATGCATCATCATGCGGGTCAACGGCAGCGACGACCGGAGTTGTCCGACGAGGCCAGCCGAATGGAAAGTGGATCCCGACGTGAGTTCGTTCCGTTCGAGGACGACCACGTCGGTCTCCCCGCGCTGGGCGAGGTGGTAGGCGATCGATCCGCCGCCGACCCCTCCGCCGATGATGACGATGCGAGCACTGGACGGCAACGCTCGCGTCGCTCGGGGGGGTGTGGGGTCCATGGCCCGTTGCTATCACGACGGATCGCGTTGTTGTCGGACAGACGATGTGTGTACGGCCGATCCGCGAGACTGTCGGCATGGCAACCGCATCAGAGCCTGGAATCCGCGAACGCAATCGGATCGAGCGCACCCGGATCTTCTTGTCGACGGCGCTCAATATTGTGACGGGGGAGGGGTTCGACGCCCTCACAATGCAGCGACTCGCGGACGAATGCGACGCGGCGATCGGTGCGGTGTACCGCTACTTCCCGTCAAAGGGAGCGCTCGTGGCCGAGGTACAGCGAGAAGCCGTCGAACGGCTCTTCGCCTCATCACAGATCATTCGCTCGCGGGGTGCCCAGCAGATCGTCCTCGATGATCTCGACGAGATCTCGGCTGCGCTCGCCCGCCTCGTCCTCTTCGGCCGGTTCTTCGTCTCGACCGCCGACTCGTTTCCCCAGGAGCTGCGGTTGCTGCAGATGCTGATGAACGAGTCCCATGCCGTCATGTCGCCCGAGGATGGCCTCCGCGTGATTCCGTCGGCCATGCGGCTGCTCGACCAGCTGCGTTCAGAACTCGATGTCGCGGCGGCGGCCGGAGCACTTGACCACGCAGACACGATGGGCCGGGTGATCACGTGGGCCGCGGCAGTGAGCGGCGTCCTGCAGGTGAGTCGTCTTCACATCTACGACGCCGAGTTGTTCGATGGCGATCGGTTGGCGCGGATGCTGACCCTGGATTTGCTGTCGGCTTGGGGAGCGACGGCGGATGGCCTTACCGCAGCGACAGAGTTCGTGGATCGACTCGCGGCAGTCGGTCCGCTGGCACCAGCGCTGCCCGAGTGAGCGCAGCGCTCAGCCGGCGTGCGCTGCCGCCTCGGCTTGGGCCGTCTTCGCCGCAGCTTTCTCGGCCAGCGCGATGTCCTTGCCAGTTTTCAGCAGGCCGCCGATGAGTGGGAAGAACTGGCGCGTGGCTCCCTTGAGGTCGCGTGACAGCGGGATCTTGTAGGTGCTCGGTCGCTTGCCTGGGCGGGGCGGCATCCACGTCGAGTGCAACAGCAGCGGCGGGTTGAAGTCCTTGGCGGTCGCCTGCGCCAACGGCCCTCGCTCGATGTCCATGGCGTCGAACACCCAGACCTCCTTTGGACCGTTGCGGTGGATGATGCAGACCACGTAGCCGTCGTCAGGATCGGTGGCGCCGCGACGTGGCACGAACGTCGGCGGATGCGCAAAGGCACCGGCCTCGATCGGGAACACCTCGGCGACCTTCATCGACTCACGGTCGAAGCGCGCAATCGCTGCGGGTACTGGCTCGGTGGGGAGCTCGTGGGGGTCGACCAACGAGTGGAGTCCTGCATCGGCATAGAGCTGCCACCAGGTCTCGGGCACCAACGCCGGGTCGTAGCCGAGCGACGTGTACCAGAGCTGACCCTGATGATCGCGGGCCTTGGTGGACGACTCGTCCTTGGTGGCCAGCACTGCTCCCCAGAAGCGATCGTCCCACGCGATCTCGGACTCGTGGATGTGGCCGGACTCGCCGTCGATGACGTACTTGCCGACACACCCCGGTTGCACAGCCAGCGTCACGAGACCCTCGTGGTTGGGATCCATCAGGCCGCCGGTGAAATGGCTGTACTCCTCGCGGTGCACCATCACCATCAGGTCCTGGAGGGGGATGTGTTCGAGGAACACACGAATCTTGCCGTCGGGATTTGCGTAGTCGACCGAGAGATGGCCAGTCGGCATGGGAACGATGACCTCGCGACAGGGCACTGTGCCACCAGGAGCGGTGGTCGCGATGTCGGCCTTCGACACGATCCACATGGTGGTCGTGTCCTTGTTCGGGTGCGACGGCGGGAGCCCCTGAAAGACCTGTGGTTCGGTGACGAAGGGCAGGTCGGTGAAGATCAGATAGTCCTCGGTGACCTTGATGTCGTGGATCGAATCGAAGTCGCCGATGCCCTCGACCTTCCAACGCATGACCGGACCATCGAGATCCCATGCGGCCACGAAGACCTGTCGGTTGATGGGCATCGGGGAGTAGTTCACGAACCAGAGCCGGTTCTCGGGAACGTCCGACGCAGGGTGCGCTGCCACGGAGATGCCGGGTTCCAAAAGGCCAGGGAGCGACTGGAGCCACTCATCATTGGCGCCGACCGGCGTGATGTATTTCATGGTCTCGGGATCGACCTCGAGCGGTCGACCGGCGTCGTAGCCGATGAAGAGTAGATCGTCGATGGTCTGGACGTTGGTGTTCGCGAGGTTCGACAGACCGAACGGCGAGATCTCCATGAACAGCAGGGTCTTGAAGAGCTTCGGAAAGCGATTCCGGATGCGATCGAGGGGCGTCCTGATGCGGCGATGCTGAACGACAACCCGTCCCTTCCGATCAGGGATGAGGTTGATCTTGCAGAGCAGACCCTGCTGATCGAACCAGTGACCACCGGGTCGTTGTTTGTCAGGACCCACGACGAACACCGAGCCGGCCATGTCGTTGGGCCAGTGACCGTCGGTCACATAGAGGCGATGGTCACGTTCGCCCTGGCCCCAGAACAGATTGGTTGTCAGCGTTGCCACGTCTACCCCTACCCCCGTAGTTCCCAGTGGTTCATCCCCAAGGTTAACGGTGTTCATGGCGCTTCGTCGAACACTCCCGAACTGCCCGTCAGTTCTGCGGTCGAGATGGGTCAACCTCGAGCCGCCGAACGCCGAAGACAGGAGGGGCAGTTCATTCATCGGCGGGCTGCCCGGCTCTGTTGAGTCACTGCTGAGGAGCTGGATTGTCACATCGCGTTGGATCAATGGGTCGCGTCAGGCGAATGGCCGTGGTGATGGCTGGCGCCCTGGTTGCCCTGGTCGCGGAGCCATTGCTCGTTCCGACGTCTGCGTCCGCCGAGACGATGATCACGTTGAGTGGTGGGGGATACGGACACGGCGTTGGGATGAGCCAGTACGGGGCGCGAGGGCGCGCCGATGCGGACCAGACCGCAGCACAGATTTTGGACGCTTACTACCCGGGCGCGCCGATTGAGACGCGTTCGTTCGGCACCATCCGTGTGAAGTTGTGCGATACATCGTCGTTCACGATGACGGGGGCCGATCGCAGCGGCGGTTCGCTCGGTGGTTCCATGATCGGCCTCGGGTCGGCGTCGGAAACGCTGACGGTGACGCCGTTCGCAACGGGTGTGGCGGCGAGCTGGGGGAGCGGATCCTCGGGGCTCGCGGGTGCCAGCACGGCGGCCGTCATCAACTGGAACAACGCTCAGCGCACCACGATGTCGTGTTTCGGCCGGGCGTTGCGCCCGGGTCGCCTGATCGTGCGCTCGAATGGGTCGAGCTTGGAGGTGATCCTGGAGATGACGCTGCAGGAGTACCTCAACGGGTTGGGCGAAGTGCCGTCGTCGTGGCCGACCGAGGCGCTGCGAACGCAGGCCATTGCGGGCCGGACCTACGCCGCCTACCGGATGGCCAACCCGAGGAGTGCCACCTATGACATCCTCGCCACGACGGCGGATCAGGGGTACGTCGGCGACGACAAGGCAATCGGTGCACAAGGGGACCGGTGGGTCGGCGCCGTCAGCAGCACCGGTGGTCAAGTCCTGACGTCGGGTGGTGCGGTCATCCAGGCGTTCTACTCGTCATCCAACGGTGGATTCTCCGAGGTGAGCGACTACGTCTTCGTGACCCCCAAATCGTATCTCCGCGCCGCAGCGGATCCCTTCGACCAGGCAACGGGAAACCCGAACTTTGCGTGGACGCGTACGTACGGGGGCGACGAGCTGGCGGGGTGGCTACGCGATGCCGGCAAGGGCGACGTCGGTTCGGTGACGAGCGTTGACTTCGGCGGCAATATCGGTGCGTCGGGTCGTGTCGATCGGGCGACTCTCACCATCAGTGGCACAACCGGTGCCCCGATCGCGATGACGGGTAATGCGTTCCGATCCCTGGTGAACGCTCGCACGCCGTTCGCCCGGAATCTCCTGAGCACCAAATTCGGAACGGGCGTACCGAGGGTGTTCACCGGCAATCCCGTGGGTGCGACGTTCGGTGCGGTGCCGTGGGGATCAGAGGTTGCGTTGGCAGTCGGGTGGGCGGCCGATCCTGATGCTCCGATGTCGCCGATCTCGGTGCACATCTACGTCGACGGGGTGTTCACCACCGCCATCGATGCCAATCGGCACTCCGAGGACATCGGCCGGGCCGTGCCCTGGTTCGGCCCGGATCACCAGTGGGCCGTGATGGTGTGGGCGAAGAATCCGACCACCACGATCTGTGCCTACGCGATCAACGCGGGCCCCGGCGATACCAACACCGCGTTGGGCTGTGCGGTCGTGAAACGCTCCTCGCCGCCGGCGACGACGGTGAAGCGCAGCCGGCGCTCAACCCGTCGTCGAGCCGCGGTCCGCCCTGCAAGCACGCGTCGCGTGCGACGGCGGTAGTCGAGGGCGGTATCGCTTGTGGGATCGGGTTCGACTTCGTTACCGTTCGCTCGGTGATGTCGACGTTTGGACGTCACGTCGGGTGGGGCGTCCGCCGTGTCGCAGTTTGGATGGTTCTTGGAACCCTGCTGGGACTTGTCGTGCCCGCATGGTGGATCGACAATGTCCTCGTCCAGCCAGCCACGGCACACGTCGACCCGACGTCGGACCAGATGCGTGTCGACAGCCCGGTCGTCGAGCCCACCGACCCGCCGACGTCAAGTTCGCGACCCGCTGACATCCTGGCGCTGACCTTTGACGGCGGTCCCGACCCGACATGGACGCCGATCATCCTGCAATGGCTGTCGATCCACCAGGTCCACGCCACGTTCTTTCTGGATGGAACCTCCGCCTCCCGCGAGCCCGACCTCGTTCGTCGCATCGCCGCCGGGGGTCACGAGATCGGCACCGTCGGACTGTCCGGTGATCATCTCGACCAACGCGACCGAGCGGATCGGCGGCGGCGGATCGACATCGCACAACTCATGATCGCTGGCATCACCGGCCAGGTGCCACGAGCCATCCGGCTGTCGCACGCCACATCCCCCGAGCTGCTCGATGGTGAGGAACTCGCCGTCCTCTCGGTGCTGCATCCCTATGAACGACTCGTCATGAGCGACCGCAGCATGCGCCCAGCTCGAGCCGAACTGTCGACTGTTGATCTCGCTGGTGATCTCCTGGGTTCGGGTCGGACCGCATCGGTGGTCGCTGTGCCCGCGCCGGGCATCCAGACGAGCTGGGTCATCCCTGCCCTCAACGCGGCAGCGAGCGACATCGCCGTGCGTGGGCTTCGTTTCGGGACGGTCTCAGAGTTCGCAGGACGCTCTGTTCATGGACTGTCACCCTCCGCCAGCAGCGGCACCCGTCTCGCAGGAACGACATTGCTGTGGCTGATCACGATCGAACGATTCCTCGCCGAGTGGATAGGGCTCTTGGTCGGGTTCGTGCTGGTCGCCAGCGTGGCCCGTGCGGTCATCGGCGCCGGCTTGGCGCTCCGTCATCGGCGCGGCGAACGCCGGCGAATCGAGCCTGACCTCCAAGAATCGTTCGATCGAGCAGCGGCCATGGGTGCTCCGGGCCCGTCAGTCAGCATCCTGATCCCGGCGCGAAACGAATCCACCGTGATCGAAGCCGCCATCAGCGATGTCGTCGCGGCTGCCCGTCGCTTGAGCGGATCGTGGGAGATTATCGTCATCGACGACGCCTCCACCGACGCCACGGCCGGGCTGGCGGATCGTGCACTCCGCGCGGCAGTCGGCGGCGACGGAATCGGGTATGGGCGAGTGGTGAACGGTCCCGGAGTCGGCAAGGCAGGCGCGCTCGACACCGGCCTCGCCTTCGCCGTCGGGGAGTTCGTCGTCATGCTCGACGCTGACAGCTCCCCAGACTCCGACGCCCTCGTGCATCTCATCGGACCCTTCGCGGACCCAACGGTTGGAGCGGTCTGCGGCCGGATGCGAGTGGGGAATCCACGAGGACCACTCGCGTGGTGTCAGGTCGTCGAGTACGCCATGGCCAACGCCATCGAACGACGGATGTTCTCCGAACTCGGTGTCATGAGCTGCGTTCCCGGCGCGATCGGTGCGTACCGACGTTCAGCGCTCGACGAGATCGGGCCCATCCCAGCGGACACCATCGCGGAGGACACCGACCTCACCCTCACATTGCAGCGCGCCGGGTGGCGGGTGGAGTTCGAACCCCGATCAAATGCCACAACACTCGTGCCCACGGGGCTCCGCTCGTTCTGGAATCAACGCCTTCGATGGGCGACCGGCATCCTCCAAAATGTCGCCAAGCACCGCGGAATGTTCGGACGCTCGACCACGGGAACGAGCGGCGCCCGAGTCGCCTGGCTTCTGCCATATCTCTGTGTGTTCGGCGGCCTCAGCATCCTCGGCCCGTTGGTCGATGCGACTGCGCTGGTGGCGCTGATCACCGGCTCCTTTCGAACGTCGCTGACGATCGTGGCGATCATCACGGCGACGAGCACCGCGCTCACGGCGTTGGCGCTCCACATCGAACGTCAGCCCCTGCGGTACCTCCTGGTGGTGCCGCTCATGACGACGATGTTGCGACCCATTCTCTACGCAGCGCAGATCCGGGCCACCATGGCAATCATCGGTGGAATCGCCATCGGTTGGCGACCCAACCGCGACTCGACTGGCCGGGACGCCATCGACCTGCGCAACCTCCCATCGATCGATAAGAGCGACGCGGCGCTCATGGACGAGGTTGCCCATCCGGCGTCGATCGGGGTGACCCCATGAGCGCCCGAGGATTCCGTGTGATCGACCTGTCGCTGATCGTCGGGATGACGATGGCGGCGTCGTTGGTGGCGGCCACGGTGTCCGCCGATCCGTCAGCCGAGCACACAGAAGGCCAGGTGCGACCCGACCAACGGGCCAGCGCCGCAATCGAGTCGGCCGCGACGTCGACCGCAGTCCCATCCACCCGAGTGCCGTCAGTTGCAACGTTCCCGTTGACGGGGTTGCCCACTGGCGATGCTGCTCCGGCCTCGGCGCGTCGCGCCATCGCTGCCAAGATCGACGGACTCGGCGGCATCCCCGCGGTCTGGGGCGTCGAGCAATCAGACATGGTGGTGGAGGAAGTCGTCGAAGGCGGACTGACCCGCCTCATCGCCATCTTCCAATCCCGCGACCCGGCACGCATCGGTCCAGTGCGGTCGGTTCGCACGTCTGACTTCGGAGTCCTGACGCCACTGAATCGCCCGCTCTTGGTGTTCTCGGGCGGCAACGAGGGCACCGTGCAGATGGCGCGATCTGCACCGCTGCTCGCCTTCATGCCGTTGTCAGCCGAAGGCGATGGCGTCTTCTGGCGGGACCCGTTGCTGCGAGCGCCGCACAATCTCTTCGCCTCGCTCCCCGAAGTCCGATCCCATGCCGAACAGGGCGTGTCCCCGCAACCGCTCTTCGACTTCTCGCCCAACGCTCCTGTCGGTCGCAGCGTGGGAACGGTCGATTCTCGCCTGACCTGGGCGACCACGGTTGGCTTCCGGTGGGACGCCAACCGCAAGGTCTGGCTGCGGGAACTGAACGGTCGACCGCAACTCGACGGAACCGGCGCACAGTTGCTGGCTGACAACGTGTTGATGCTGAGCAGCCCCTACGGCACGAGCCCGTTCGATGCTCGATCGCCTGAGGCGCAGCCCATCGGATCAGGCCCGGTCCGGCTCTACCGCAACGGCATCGAAACGATCGGTACCTGGACTCGGGCGAACACCGACGACACGTGGACGCTTCGAACCGCTGACGGTGCCCCCATGACGTTGGCTCCGGGGCGGACCTGGATGATCATGGCTCCCGGGTTCGCTCGCATCACATCCGGTTGAGCACGTCGGCGAGATGGGCAACCGGGAGCCCGACCACGGAGTGGTAGCTGCCCCGGATCTCGGTGATGAAGGCGCCGGCGCGACCTTGGATGCCATAGCCCCCGGCTTTGTCGAGGGGCTCACCAGTCGCGACGTAGTCGGCGATCTGGTCCTCGGTCAGCGGTGCGACATCGACCTCAGTGATCGTCACGAAGCTCGTGGTGGTGGCCGAATCAGTTGCGAGACTGGCTGCGACAAGGACCGCAACCCCGGTGAGCACTCGATGCGTGCGCCCCGCCAGGTCCCCCAACATTGAGCGAGCGTGGCCATCGTCGGTGGGCTTGCCGAGAACCTCACCATCCAGCACGACGATGGTGTCGGCTCCGATGATCACCGCTTGCTGGCCGATCGTCGCGGCAACAGCGTGTGCTTTGGTCAGCGCCAACCGCTCCACCAGTTCCTCCGGGTGTTCCCCCTCGATCGGGGTCTCGTCGACATCGGCGACCATCACCTCGAATGGTCGGCCGAGGAGTGCCAGGAGTTCTCGCCGCCGCGGCGATGCCGACGCCAAGATGAGGCGCGACCCGGCGGCATCAGGCTCAGCCACCGGACACCAGCGCATTGGCCCCCGGATCCAACGCATCGTCGGCATCGGCGAGCTCATACCAACGATCTGGCAGCGCAACCGGCGACGGCCCATTCGTATGTCCGCGACGAATTCTGCGCCCGTCCGGCAACATCGGCATCTGTGGATCGAGCGTTCCGAGGATGTCGCTGAGATGCTGTGCCGACTCCAACATCGAGAGTTGCCGCCGGATGTCCGGACCAACCGGGTAGCCCGTCAGGTACCAGCGTGTGTGCTTGCGAAACTCCCGCGCCGATTGCCGCGGGTTCGTCCACTCCTCCAACAGTGCAAGATGTTCTGACATCATCACTGCCACTTCGTTCAGAAGTGGTGGCTCGCCGACCGGTCGACCTGCGAAGGCGGCTTCGAGCTCAGCGAAAAGCCACGGCCGACCCAGGCACCCTCGACCGATCACCACCCCGTCACATCCCGTGGCGGCCATCATGTCGAGCGCGTCCTGCGCCTCCCAGATGTCACCGTTGCCGAACACCGGGATTGATGTGACGGCCTGCTTCAGTTCGCCGATGGCCGCCCACTTCGCCGTGCCGCTGTACCGCTGCTCGGCAGTCCGGGCGTGCAGGGCCACCGCTGCGCATCCAGCCGCCTCGGCAATACGGCCCGTGTCCAAGAACGTGGTGTGATCGTCGTCGGTGCCGATGCGAAATTTCGCGGTGACCGGAACATCGCCAGCCTCTCTGACCGCCGCTTCGAGAATGGCCGCCAGAATCTTCCGGCGAACCGGAAGCGCCGAGCCGCCGCCGAGACGGGTCACTTTCGGTGCGGGACACCCGAAATTGAGGTCGATGTGATCGACGTGACCATCGTCGACAAGCCGCTTCACCGCCTCACCGACATAGATCGCGTCCACCCCGTAGATCTGCAGTGACCTCGGTGTCTCATCGGGATGGAAGCCCGCCAACAGCATTGTCTTGGTGTGACCCTCGACCAGCGCCCGAGCGGTGATCATCTCGCCGACGAACAACGCACCGCCGGCGCGTCGGCAGAGCCGCCGAAATGGGGCATTGGTGACCCCTGCCATGGGTGCGAGGACCACCGGCGGATCAAGCGTGATGGACCCGATCGAGACGGGCGCGACAGGTTCCGGGTTCATCGTTGTTCAAGGCTATGCCGGTAGCGTGCCGCGGGTGGGACGCAAGGTGGTATCGATTTTCCTCATCGTCGTGGGTCTCGCCACGCTGAGCCTGGCGAGCATTGCCTGGTGGCTGGATTCGACGCTGCTGAACACCGACCGATTCGTCACGATCGTTGATGGTTCCCTGGACGATCCGCAAGTCCGTGCAGCATTGGTCCAGACGGTCCGCGACGACATCTTCGCCGGGGCAGTCGAGACACTGCAGCCCGGGGTCATCGAGGCGTCGCTCCAAGTTCCGCAATTCCGGGTGATCTTTCGCGATGCCGTCCGACGGGCGCATCTCTTCCTGCTCGATCCCACGCAGACCGAGGTGTCGCTCGATCTGAGTGGCTACAAGGAATTGTTGAAAGAGGCCGCCGGACGATTCGATCCGTCGTTGCCGGCGGCGATCGATTCGACCATCACTGATCTATTGGGCCCCGACGGAAGCAGCGATCTCGTTGTGGCCTCATACTCGCGGGACCAGATTCCGCCATGGTGGGACGATGTCATCTCCCTGCGCAACCAGGTGGGCGTGATCCTCGCCGTCGGACTGGGACTGATCGTTGCGGGAATCCTGTTTCATCCTCGGCGGGCGGTGGCGACCGCTGTCGCAGGTGGACTGGGGGCACTCGGGGCGGCGGTGCTGGCCCTGGTTGTGTACGTGGTGGCTCCCGTGACGCCTGGTGTGGCGACCGACCCGCTGGAGGTCGCAGCGACCAAGCACCTGGTGGTGCTGTTGACTCGTCCGTTGGTCAGTCAGTTACTGATCGTTGCGGTGATCGGTGCGGCCCTCGCGATCGGGTGTGGGGTGGGAACGAAGATGCTGGCCCGCCGCGCCTGACGTGTCAGTAGTCGATGCCGCGCTTGGCGCGGATGCCCTGGTCGTAGGCATGCTTGACGTGCACCATTTCGGTCACGGTGTCAGCGATGTCGATCAGCGCCTGCGGCGCGTCGCGGCCGGTCACGACCACGTTGACGTGCGTCGGTCGCCCTGAAATCGTGGCGATCACGTCGTCGGAATCGATCCATCCCCACGTCATGAGATACGTCAGCTCGTCGAGAACGACGAGCTGGTGCTCGCCAGCCTCGATGATGGCTTTGGCCTGCGCCCATGCTGCCTGAGCCACCTCTCGATCATGTTCCGGATTCTGGGTGTCCCAGGTGAATCCGTCGCCCAGCACCCACCAGTCCGCTCCGAGCTGGCGCCCGATCTTCTCCTCGCCGACCGCCCAATCGCCAGATTTGATGAACTGCAGCACCGCCACCTTCCATCCACGGGCGAGGCTTCGCATCATCACGCCAAACGCGGCAGTGCTCTTTCCTTTGCCGTTGCCGGTATTCACGAGCACCAACGACGGCGCCGAACGGAGCTCGTCGGGGCGGGGATCTTCCTGGAGCGGTTCATCGGTCACCTCGCTAGCCTGCCGCGCCATGACACCCGAGAGCGAACAGGAACTCCACGCTGACCGCCAGGCCGACCCCCACGCCTGGTTCGATCTCGCTCGCTTCGGCCTGTTCGTGCACGTCGGCCACGCCAATGCCAAGGGGTGGGAACTCTCGTGGCCACTCGTTGGCGGGGTTGGGTCCCTGCCCTCGGCAGGACAGGTTGCTTTCGACGACTGGTATCGCGATGTCGACGACTATCAACCCGCAGCCGACGCGACCGACGACTGGTGTCGAACGGCGGCCGAAGCCTCAATGGGGTACGCCGTCATGGTCACCCAGCATCACGATGGGGTCGCCAACTTCGCATCGGCGGTGCCAGGTCACGCGATCAGCGGCGGCCGCGATCTTGTGGCCGAGTTCTGCGAATCGGCGAGCCGCCACGGGTTGCGCGTCGGGCTCTACCTCTCGCTCTCAGATTGGAGTCATCCGGACTACCCGGCATGGGATCCCTCGATGGCGCCCTACAACTTCATTGCCTACCCCCGGCCCGATGCCGAGACCTGGGAGCGTTTCGTGGCGCAGCTGAAGGAACGGATCACGCATCTCCTCACCGCCTATGGCCGCATCGACATGATCTGGTTCGATGGTGGTTGGGAGCGCACTCCCGATGAATGGCACGCCACCGAACTCGAGGCGCTCATCCGGTCGTTGCAACCCGGGATCATGATCAACGATCGCCTCCCGGGTGCCCATGCCGACTTCCAGACCCCCGAACAGTTGCTGCCCGCCGAGCCGCCGGACACCCGCTTCGAAACGTGCATGACGATGAACAAGTCCTGGGGCTGGGTCCCCCACGACACCGCGTATACGACCGCGACCGAAACGATTCATCTGCTCGGTGAGATCGCCGGCCGTGGCGGCAACCTGCTGCTGAACATCGGCCCAGGCCCCGACGGACACATCGTCGAGGCACAACGTCGGATCCTCGGCGAGGTCGGCTCGTGGATGTCCCGTCATCACGAGGCGATCGTTGCGACCACGCCAGGCCTGGCGCCGTGGCAATGGCACGGCCCATCGACCCGAACCCACGGGGCAGATGAGATGGAGCACATCCATCTCATCTGCGTCATGCGCCCCTACCGACATGTCGTCGTACGTGGAGTTCACCCGTCCCGACTCCGCTCAGCAGTGGTGATGGGAACGGGAACATCGCTGTCTTGGACGCGGCGAATCTCGGCCATCGACGAGGTGTTCGGCGGTGATCCGCTCGGCGAAGTGATCCTCGAGATCGACGATGCCGACATCGATGCGGACGCCACTGTGATCACCCTGACCTTCGCCGGATCTGCCTGAGTTCCACTCGTTGCGACGATCCCAGCGGAAGCCCACTCGTGTTTCCCGCTACGATCCGGCCGTATGAGTGCCCAGACCAGGAAACGATCGGCCACCGAACTCGTCGTCGCACTCATCGGTGTGCTCTTGGCGATCACCGGCCTGCAAAAGGTGGTTTTGAGCCCCGTGTTGGGGTGGCTCAGCGATCTGTCGACCGTGATCCAACTGGTGCTCCTCCTCGGTGCCGTAGCAGCGGTCGCCGCATCGGCTGTCTTGATCTCCCGACGGAGCCGTCGCGAACTCCGCAGCGCGACCGCAGTCGCCAACGCTTACGTGGCGGGCCCGGCGTGAACATGGTGCGCGCTGTGCACGGTGCGTGCACAGTGCCGGGCCTCGTTGCGCCCTACAACACCGTCCATTACCGGATCTATCATCCCGCCCGCCGTTCGGGTGATGACACCGAACGACTGACGGGTGCCGTCCCACCCGACGTCACCGACGCGCCCTGGCCGGTCATCCTGTTCCTTCCGGGCATCAACATCGGCCCCGAGGGGTACCGCTGGCTCGCCCTTCGCGCCGCCGACGCAGGGTTCGCGTTCGTCACGATGGCGCTCGTGGGCGAGACCCTCCCGGGAACGGTCGGCATCACGCCCGGCCTCGACCTCGACGCCGTGCGACCCGGCGCCTACCTCACGCGACCGAGCGGTATCGCCATTGCGCCCCTCCTCGCGGCGCTCGCCCGTCACAACGATCCGGGCGACGGCGCCACCAGCGTGCTCGCCGGGCTGTTGGATCTTGATCGCGTGGCGCTGTGTGGCCACTCCGGCGGTGGCTCAGTGGCGTTGCAGAACGCGAACCCCGGTTGGTTCCCGGGGCTCCGGGCGTGTGTGACCTACGCCAGCCACACCATGGCATCGACGATGTTGGGATACGAGGCATCGACGGTCCTTCCGTTGGGCGGCGATGTTGCGACGATGATCCTGGCTGGCGAACTCGATGGGGTGATGGCCCGCAGCGCCGATCGGTATGCGGTCACGGCCGGGTCTGCGCACAATCCGGTCCGACGCACCTTCGACGAGGGCGTCCCTGGTGGCCGAGGCGACTGTCGGTTCGCAGTCGTGCGAGGGGCGGTTCACACCGCGTTGATCCACCCTCGCGACGACACGACCGCTCGCGGGTTCCTTGATCCTGAATCGGGTCGCGACGAAGCCGCCGTTCGCGACAGCGTCGCGGAGGTATTCGTGGCGTTCTGTCGAGCCACGCTCCGAGGAGACATCGGTGCCTGGGCAGAACTGGATGTCTTGATGAAGGATCCCGACGCGTTCGTCGATCCGGCACGGAAGTAGTAGCTGATTCGGCGTCAGAATCGACATACCAGCCGTCAAAATTCTTTGGTAACGTCGTTCCGTTGAGCGGAACAAGGAGCCCTACATGCTGGTAACGACCCGCCGACGGAGCACCCGGCTCCTGACGTTGGCCATCGCAGCTGTCGTCGTGCTCGCCGCCGCGGGCTGTGGGATCAAGCCGAGCGAGCAGGCTGCCGCCGCCGAGGCTGCCACCACCCGATCGCAGACCGTCCGTATGGGATTCGTCGTGCTCGACACGACCTCGCTCGAATCTGCCCTCGGTCGAGTCTTCGCAGACTCGGGTGATCTCTCCGCCCAGATCCAGGCGCTGGTCGCCGACGTGAATGCCAAGGGCGGCATCGGTGGCCGTCCCCTGGAAGCCGTCATCAAGATCTATGACGCATTCGGTGACAACAAGCTCAAAGAAGAACAGCTGTGCAAGGCCTTCACCCAGGACGAAAAAGTGTTCGCCGTGGTGCTTGTCGGCCAGTTTCAATCGAACGCTCGCCCGTGTTACGCCAAAGCCAAGACCCTCATGCTCGATCAGACCACCTTCCCGTTGGTCCAACAGGATTTCGAGAAGCTCGCCCCCTACCTCTGGCAGCCGAGCTTCCCGGAGTACGGCGCCCTCCTCACCGGCCTCATCGAAGGGCTGGGTCGGAACAAGTTCTTCAGCGACGCGGTCACGGGGGTCATTGGCATTGATTCCCCTGAGAATCGTCGACTGTACGAGCGTGAGCTGGCCCCCGAACTGCTGCGTCTCGGCGTCAAACCCGCCGACATCCGCTGGATCGACAACTCGTCGTCGGCGAGCCTGCAATCCGGTCAGGACCAGGCGATCCTGAGTTTCAAGGGGCTGGCGGTCGATCGGCTCGTGGTCGTCGGGGGCCAGCGTCTCGCGGCGTTCATGATGGAGACCGGCAAGAAACAGAAGTTCTTCCCCAAGTACGCCATGACGACGTGGGACAACCCTGAGTTCAACATCTCGAACTATCCCGATGCCATGGCAGGAGCGGTCGGCGTGAGTGTCCAAGCAGGATTCGACTCGGTTCCCGAAGACGGATTGCCCTTTCCGTCCGGTCCCGGCGAAACATCGTGCATGACCCGTCTCGCGGATGCCGGTCAGAAGTTCGCGGCGCGGCTGAATGCCCGACAAGCGCTTCAGTACTGCGACGCCGTCGACCTGCTCTATCAGGCCTTCAAGGGGTACAACGGGCCCTTCAGCGCCGAGGTGTTCGCAGAACGGGTCCAGCAGTTGGGCAGCGAATATGTCTCGGCAGCCACGTACACATCGAGCTTCGGACCCGGCGATTTCGCCGGCGCCAACGGGTATCGGACCATGCAGTTCGACGAGTCCTGCCGGTGCATGAAGCTCACCGGCGACATCACCAGGTTCACGAAGTGACATCCGTGCCCGAGCGTCGAGCAGCCCTGTTCCCTTACCTCGGCGGCCGCGGTTTCGGACCACTGTTGATCCTCGCAGGCGTCAGCGCTGGCGCGTCGACATGGCCGGTCGTGTTGATGCTCCGCCGCGACGACCTCGCCATCGATCTCGCCCTCCGACGCTCTGACGTCGAGCTCTGGGGTGCCGCGCTCCTGGGGGTCGCGGCACTCGCTTCGTTGTTCGTCGGGTTCATCGGATCGAACCGAGCGGCCCGGCTCGTGTTCCAGATCGGTGCCCTCGGCCTCGGTGGCCTGCTCGGCGCAACGGCTGCGGTGAACCAGGCCCAACCGCTACGACTCATGGTGATCGGCCTCGCGGTGTTGTCGGCGCCCGTCTGGGTGCTCGCGCGGAGGATCGCGCTGGACATCACGGGACCCGGCGGTGGATGGCGGGTCATTGCGGCACCGTGGCTGGGCACCGCAGCGGGCGTCGGAGCGGTCATGACGGCTGAGTTCATGGCGGATCGTCAGAACTGGGGCTACCTCCTCGCCGCCAGCGGGGTCGTGCTGTTTCTGGCAGCGTCGCTCGTTCCGCCGGCACGGGCATCCGATGGGCGCAGCGCTGTGCACGTCTCCTCGGCAGTGTCTTCGACACCGGCCCCGCCCGCTGCTGATCAACCGGCACCGATGGTGTCGGTCCTGGTGGCCGGGCTCGCCGTGGGGATCGCCACCCTCGGCATGGGGCCGACCGCCCTCGATCGACTGATCGGACGCTGGAAGTTCGACCTCGCAGAAGCCGCAGGCGTCATTATCTGTGCTGCGCTCGGTGCCCTGCTCGGCGGCGGCCTGGCGCACTGGTTCACGAAGGTCGCGAAGCGGTCACCACTCGCCGCGAGCGACGTTGCTGTGGTGGTTGCCGTGGTCATTGGGGTGCTCATGGCAATCGGTGCTGCGTCCACGACCGAGGTGGGGATCATCGCGACGTGGGGGTGCGTTGGCGGCGCCCTCATCCTGTTCGCGATCTCCGCGGAACGCGCGACGCTCGGTGCCCGTTCCGGTGCCGCCGCCTCGGCGGCCACCTCCGGGCTGATCGCCGCCTTCCTGATCGGTGGAGCGCTCTCGATGGCGGCGGCGACGAGAGCCAGC
>JBBRSC010000031.1:0-19385 GCA_038245795.1 Acidimicrobiales bacterium | reverse complement strand
GTTATCTCGGGGAGCCGGGCGAGGAGTTCCTGGTAGACTACCTTGACCTCCATGCGGTCCAGGTTTGCTCCGAGGCAGAAATGCGGTCCGATGCCGAATGCCAGATGAGGATTGGGATTGCGGGTCAGGTCCAACTCGTCGGGTCGATCGAACACGGAATCGTCACGATTGGCGCCGGGATAGAGCATGAGAATTCGGTCGCCTTCGACGAGGTCGGTCCCCCGGTAGTGATGAGGTGCTGTGACCGTTCGGATGAAGCCGAGTACCGGCGACACATACCGGATGATCTCGTCGACCGCGAGATCCATGAACTGCTCATCCTGGAGATGTTCGAGCATCTGACGGCGTTGTTCAGGGAAGCGACTCAACGCCACCAGGCCGCCGCTGATGGCGTTGCGTGTGGTCTCGTTGCCGGCCACCAACAGAATCGTCAGGAAGCCGAGGAGCTCTTCGTCATCGAGGGGCTCATTGCCGAGCAGATCGTGGTCCGCGATATCGACACCCTGGAGCGCCTTGAATTCCTTGGTCAGCCCGCCTTCGTCGGATGCGACGGTCAGGATGCTGATCAGGTCGTCGAGGGGGCGATCGCGACGTTCCGAAATGAGTCCGAGACACATGACGGCGAATTCTCCGAAGGCCTCCGCAGCGGTGTGGAGCACTGGGTCGTCGGCTTCGGTGTGGCCGTCGCCTGCCATCATCGCATCGCTCCATCGGTACATCGAGAGGCGCTGGTCGGGATCGAGGCCCATCATCTCGCAGATGATGATGAGCGGCACGTGGATGGCGAAGTCCTCGACGAAATCGATGTCGGATCGGGTCGCGATGTCATCGAGGATCTCCTTCGACAGTTCCCGGACGTGAGGAATGAGATCGCGGACCCGGCGCGGGGTGAAGCCCTTGTTGATCAGCCGGCGTTGGCGGACGTGTTCGTCGCCATCGAGCGTGATGAGGCTCATGTCACCGGCGATTTTGGGTCGGACGCCGAACCGGCAGCAGTACAGCTCGGCGTCACGACTCAGCGCGAAGACATCCTCGTGCCGTGCCGCCACATAGAAGTCGTTGGCGTCATCGTGGTGGAGCGTGTCGAGGGAACGGATCCAGGCGTAGAGCTCCCAGGGATCGTCATAGGTGCGTGGATCGCAGAAGTCGGCCGCCGCGAAGGCCGTTCCGTTGATGCCATGGCTCGAGTTCGGGCGGGATTCGGTCGTCGACATGGGAGCGAGTGTACCGTGATTGAACGTTCGTTCAACAGATGGGGAGGCGAGAGTGCAGCGTTGCCGTTCGGGCTGGAGTGTCGGGATCATTGCCGTGGGCGCACTGCTCGCGGCCTGCGCTCCCCCGATCACGTTTGCCTCGGACGCCACGGTCAACGCGGCCGATTCCGACCGCTGTCCCGATCCAAGCACCGCAGGGGAGTTCTTGACCAGGTCTCCCGCCGATGTATCGATGGACTCGACCCTGCTCAGCGAAGCCGTGGGCGCGGCTTCGCTCAATCTGGCGGCGTCGGTCCGCGTCTACCGACACGACTGCCTCGTTGCCGTCAGCGGCAACGACTGGCGATCAGCTGGAGCACCATCGAACCTGTGGTCGGGCACGAAGGCGATCGTGAGCCTCCTCGTCGGCCGGGCGATCACCCTCGGGTCCCTCGGCCTCGACGACCCCATCGGCCGCTACCTCCCCGAATACGACGCTGCCCACGGCGCCATCACCGTTCGCCAGCTTCTCAGCCAGACATCCGGGCTCCGTTTCGCGTGGCTCAATGACGTCACACCGTCGATTCCCAACAGCGTGACCTACGTCGGATCGTTGCCGTTCGATCATGCCCCGGGCACGTACTTCGAATACGCCCAGGCCCCCATCACGGTGCTGGCCGAGGTCGTGACCCGCGCCGTTGGGGTCGACATCCAGACCTTTGCGCGAGACCAGTTGTTCCGCCCGTTGGGCATCGTCGATGCCGACTGGTCTTGGGCTCGTGATCGAGGAGGACACACGATCGGCTATGCGCAACTCTCGATGCGACCGCTCGATCTCGCGAAGTTCGGCTCGCTGTTGTTGCGTCGTGGACGCTGGGCTGGCGCCCAGCTCATCGACAGTCGCTACCTCGACCAGGCAGTTGCCGGAAGCCCGACGAACCCGGGCTACGGGTTCCTCTTCTGGACCAACGCCGGCGAGTGGTTCTACTCCGCTTCGATCCTGGTCCGTCGTCGGGTCGATCGTCGGTGGGTTGCATCAGCGCCGCCCGACATGTTCGCCCTGTCCGGTCTCGGGGATCAGTACGTATTCGTCGTGCCGAGCCTCGACCTGGTGGTGGTCCGCACCGGATTCTTCGGGGCATCGCCGTGGCGCCATGAGTTCTTCCGAACGCTGGGCCGTTCTGTGGTTGACGTTGTCGTTCCCGACGCCGGCGTCTTCACCGGCGAGGCGCCGTTCGAGTTCGACATCGCCAAGGGAGTGGATCTCTCCACCTGGCCGGGATGAGTGGATCGGCTGCCGACCGTGGCAGGTTCCCTGCCTGCCACACGCGCAGGAGTCGATACATACTGACGCCATGAACAGGATCGACAGCGTGACCGGCCAGCGACCATTCGATGCCGACAACCACTACTACGAAGCGCTCGATGCCTTCACCAGGTACCTCCCCGCCGACATGGCAACTCGGTGCATCCAGTGGGCGGAGATCGGGGGTCGTCAGCACCACGTGGTCGGGGGCACGGTGAGTCGTGCTGTCGTGAACCCCACCTTCGATCCGGTCGCCAAACCAGGCGTGCTGAAGGAGTACTTCCGCGGCAACCCCCAAGGCGATGATCCACTCGAGATGTTGCGAGCACGGGATCGGATCGATCCCGCATACCGCGATCGGGAGGCGCGACTCACCACCATGGACGACCACGGGCTCGATGCCATGTGGCTCTTTCCGACCCTCGGCATGGTCTATGAAGATCTCCTGAAACACGATGTCGAAGCAGTCACGACGACCTTCACGGCCTTCAATCGGTGGCTCGACGAGGACTGGGGATTCGGGCGCGACGGCCGGATCTATGCAGCGCCGTACCTCTCGCTCGCCGATCCCACGTGGGCGGTCTCGGAGCTCGAGTGGGCGCTCGATCGTGGCGCCCGAATCGTTGTCATGCGTCCGGCAGCGCCGACCACCGAGTCGGGGCCCCGGTCGCCCGCTGACCCGATGTTCGATCCGTTCTGGGCACGCGTCAACGAGGCGGGAATCACCGTGGTGGTTCATGCCGGGGACAGCGGCTACACCTCCAACGGGTATGCCGCCGACGGCTTCCAGACGTCCTTCGCCGGTGGAGTTCCGAACCCGATCAGGATGCTGCAATTGGAACGACCGATCGAGGACTTCCTGGCGTCGGTCATCTGTGACCGGCTGTTCATACGCTTCCCCAACCTCCGGCTTGCGTCGGTCGAGAACGGCTCGGGCTTCCTACGATCGCTGCTCAAGAAGCTCGACGTCACCGGGCGGAAGTTGCGGGGTTGGATGGGCGATCACCCGGCGGAGCTGTTCCGGCGGCACGTCTGGGTCAATCCCTTCTGGGAGGACGACGTCCATGATCTGCTGGATCTGATGGGTCCTGATCGTGTGATCTTCGGTTCCGATTGGCCCCATATCGAGGGAATGCCCCGGCCGCTCGACTATCTGGACGATCTCGAGGGAATGAATCCGGCCGTGATTGATCTGATCATGGGACAAAACACCCGATTTCTCACGGTTCCTCGACCGATCTGACCGCCCGCTGACACCCGGGTCCTGGGTCTTTCGACTCAAGGTATGGGCCAAATAGACGATAATGGTCCGTGGTCTCGAAACTGAAGCTCATCGTTGCGACGTCGATCGTCACGTCGATCGGTCTCATGTCGCAGTTCGTTGAGCCAGCGGGGGCCTCGACGCCGCCGGTGGTGACCACTGGGGGTGTCCCCGCGGCCTTCGTTGAAGGCGCCAATGTCGCATCGACGCCGGTGGTCATCGATGCTGGCGTCACCGTCACCGATTCGGACAGCACGACGCTCGCGTCCGGCACCATCAGCCTCACCACGAACTACGCCTCCGCCGAGGACTCGCTGGCCTTCACCAACGATGGCCTGACCATGGGCAACATCGCCACGACGTCGAATACCGGCGGCGCCCTGAGCCTTGCTTCCGCCGGCGCCATCGCGACGCTCGCTGAATGGCAGGCGGCGCTACGAGCGGTCACCTACACCAACTCGTCCGACGCTCCATCCGTGGCTGCGCGAACTGCCGAGTTCGCCGTGAACGACGGCACCGACAGTTCCGCCGCTGCGACCCAGTCGATCAGCGTGACCGCCGCCAACGATTCGCCGATTGCCACCGCCAGCGGCGGAACGACCTCTTGGACCGAGCCCACGTCGGGTTCCACGCCGGTGATCATCGATGCGGGCCTCACCGTGTCCGACCCGGACTCCGCCACGTTGGCCTCGGCGACCATGTCCATCGTCACCAATTTCGTGTCGTCCGAAGACGCTGTGGCATTCACCAACGACGGCCTGACCATGGGCAACATCGCCGGTTCGTACAACAGTGGCACCGGTGTGTACTCGCTGAGTTCTGCTGGCACCACTGCGACCGTTGCCCAGTGGCAGGCGGCGCTGCGGTCCGTGACCTACGACAACTCGAGCCAAGCTCCGACCACTGCGTCGCGAGCAGTTGCCGTCGTGATCAACGACGGAGCGCTTGCCAGCGGTGCCACCAACAAGACCGTCAGCGTGACCGCCACCAACAACGCGCCGGTGGTCACGACCTCGGGCGGCGCTGCGTCGTTCGTCGAACCGAACAACGTTGCTCCGACTCCGGTCACTGTCGACGGCGCAGTCACGGTCACCGATCCCGACAACCTCACGTTGGCCAGCGCCACGGTCAGCATCAGTGCCAATCTCGCCACTGCGGAGGACGCGCTGGACCTCATCGAAGTCCCCGCCACCATGGGCAATATCGCGGCCAGCTATACCGCTGGAACCGGGGTGTTGGCACTCACCTCGGCGGGCGCCACCGCGACCGTCGCCCAATGGCAGACAGCCCTCCGAGCGGTCACCTACTCGAACTCATCGAACACCCCGTCGGTCGCAACCCGCACTGTGTCCTTCGTTGTCTCTGACGGCAGCGCATCCTCGCCGACCGGTACGAAATCTGTCACGGTCGCAAGCACCAACGACGACACGGTGGTCACGACCAGCGGAGGCTCCGCCACCTGGACCGAAGGCAACAATGTTGCCTCCACCCCGGTGACCGTTGACCCGGGGCTCACCGTGACCGATCCCGACTCCGCAACCGACAGCTCAGCAACGGTGAGCATCACGAGTGGATTGGTGACTGCGCAGGACAGCCTCTCGTTCACCAACAACGGCACCACCATGGGCAACATCGTGGGCGCCTACACCGCTGGGACCGGCGTGCTGTCGCTCAGCTCCGCGGGCGCCACCGCGACGATCGCCCAGTGGCAGGCCGCGTTGCGGGTCGTGAAGTACGACAACAGCTCGCAAACCCCGACGGGGGCATCGCGCACGCTCTCGTTCGCAGCCGACGACGGCGCTGGGCCCGGTCCCACCACGACGCGACCACTCACCGTCAACAGCACCGACGACACCCCGATCGTCACTACCGCCAACGGTTCAGCGGCATGGGTCGAAGCGGACAACGCTACGTCCACTCCGGTCGTTGTTGACGCCAACATCACGGTGACCGATGCCGACACGGTCACGTTCGGCACTGCCGTTGTGACCATCTCGACCGCGTACTCGTCGGGATCCGACACGCTGTCGTTCACCAACGACGGCGCCAGCATGGGCAACATCACCGCTGCGTTCAATGTCGGCACCGGTGCGCTCACGCTGAACTCCACGGGGTCGTCCGCAACGGTCGCCAACTGGCAGGCGGCGCTGCGCGCTGTCACCTTCACGAACTCGTCGAACACGCCCAGCACCACCGCACGGGTCGTGACGTTCTCCGTCAGCGACGGAACCAGTTCCGGTAGCGACACCCGCGGGCTCACCGTCGCTGCGACCAACGACACTCCTGTCATCACCGGTGGAGGCGGGACCGTCGCCTTTGTGGAGGGCAACAACGTGACCTCGGTTCCAGTGGCGATCGCTCCCTCGGCCACGGTCACCGATGCCGACAACGGCACCCTCGCAAGCGCCTCGATCGCCATCACCGCCAACTTCATCAGCGGCCAGGACGCTCTCGACCTGGTGGCCGTTCCCGCCACGATGGGCAACATCTCCGACGCCTACAATTCGACGACCGGTGTGATGGCACTCACGTCCGCCGGTGCCACCGCGACCACCGCGCAGTGGCAGGCCGCCATACGCGCTGTGACCTACACCAACAGTTCACAGAACCCGACGACCTTGACCCGCACGGTCACCTGGTCGGTCAATGACGGCGCTGCCTCCAGCGCCACCGAAGCCGTGAGCGTGACGGTCGCTGCGGTGAACGACGTGCCGATCGTGGCCGCCGGGAGTGGCACCGCTGCCTTCACCGAAGGCAACAACGTTGCCTCAAACCCGGTCGCGATCGCTCCGGCGCTCGTCGCAACCGATGCGGACAGCCTCACGTTGGCAAGCGCAACTGTGTCGATCATCACCAACTTCTCCAGCGGTCAGGACACCCTGGCGTTCACGAATGACGGAACGACCATGGGCAACGTCACCGCCAGCTACGTCGGCGGAACGGGTGTACTCACCATGACATCGGCCAGCGCCACGGCAACCCCCGCCCAGTGGCAGGCCGCCTTGCGGGCGGTCGCGTACACGAACAGTTCCGACACCCCCAGTACCGCCGTCCGCACGATCAGTTTCGTGATCAACGACGGCACCGATGCCAGCGTTGCCTCGAATCGAAACGTCACCGTGGCTGCCGTCAACGACTCACCGATCACCACGACCTCGGGGGGGCAAGCCACCTGGGTCGAAGTGCCCGGCGGGGGCGCTGCGCCCGTCGTTGTGGATCCCAACGTGGCCGTCAGCGACCTCGACTCGGCCACCCTGGCGAGCGCCACGGTGTCGATCACCGTGGGCTTCACGGCTGGCCAGGACGTGTTGGCCTTCACCAACAACGGAACCACCATGGGCAACATCGCTGGCAGCTACGTCGGCGGCACCGGTGTGCTCACCATGACATCCGCCGGTGCCACCGCCACCATCGCACAGTGGCAGGCCGCCCTTCGCTCGGTGACCTTCAACAACACGTCGCTCAACCCGAATGTCGTCAATCGGACGGTCTCGTTCGTGGCCAACGACGGATCGACCGCAAGCACTGGGGCCACAAAGTTGGTCTCGCTGTCCGGCGCCAACGACCCTCCGATCGTGACCACGACCGCCGGTGCCGCCTCGTGGACCGAAGCCAACAACACCACCTCCCCCGTCATCACCATCGATTCGGGCGTGACCGTCACCGACCCCGATAACACGGCGCTCTCGACAGGGACCGTCTCGATCACCAGCGGCTTCCAGAGCGGAGCGGACGTTCTGGGGTTCGTCGCCAACGGTGCCACCATGGGCAACATCGCCGGCGTCTTCAATGCGACCAACGGCGTGCTGTCACTGACCTCCAGCGGGGGGGTGGCCACACTGGCCAACTGGCAGGCCGCCCTGCGTGCCGTGTCGTTCACCAACACCTCGAATACGCCTGCGGGAACCTCCCGGACCGTGACGTTCGTCGCCAACGACGGCGCCGACGGAAGCCTGCCCAAA
The DNA here is from genome assembly GCA_038245795.1 of Acidimicrobiales bacterium. Lineage (GTDB taxonomy): Bacteria > Actinomycetota > Acidimicrobiia > Acidimicrobiales > Microtrichaceae > JBBRSC01. The sequence goes on along the minus strand of JBBRSC010000031.1, from coordinate 11,663 downwards.
ACGCGCACCATCACGGTCACCGCCACCGACGACACTCCCATTGCCGCAACCTCGGGTGGCACCACACTGTGGATCCAGGGCGACAATGTCACCGTGGCAACTGCCATCGACCCGGGCCTCACGCTGTCCGATCCGGACTCGGTCGGCATGGCCTCGGCCACTGCGATCATCACCAGCGGTGCCGATTCCGTCAACGACTCGCTGACGTTCGCCAACGACGGCCCGACCATGGGCAACGTCGCCGGCGTCTTCACCGGCACCACCCTGACCCTCACATCGGCGGGCGCCACGGCGACACCTGCGCAGTGGCAGGCAGCGCTGCGAGCCGTGAAGTTCACCAACGCCGCAGCTATCCCAGCGTCGGGCACGAGAGTCGTACAGTTCATCGCCAACGATGGGTCGACCGCCAGCGCCTCGGTCACCAAGTCGGTGTCCGTCGCCTCTGTGAACCAGACGCCGATCGCTACGATGAGCGGCGGCACGGTGACGTGGGCCCAGGGTGCCTCGAGTTCTCCACCAGTGGTTCTCGACTCGGGCGTGCTCGTGACCGACCGCGATGACCCGGTACTCAACACGGCCAGCGTTTCGATCTCCGCCGGATACGCCGTGGACGAGGATGTCCTGTCGTTCGTGAACGACGGCTCGACGATGGGCAACATCAACGCCTTCTTCAACACCATCAGCGGCACGATGACGATGTCGAGTTCGACCACGCCAACGCGGGCCACGCTCGCCCAATGGCAGGCCGCGCTCCGATCGGTCACCTACTCCAACGCGTCGGCGGCCCCGAACGCTGGGGCCCGAACCATTCGCGTGCTCGTCAACGACGGAAGCGTCAATAGCGCCGGCGTGACACGACCGCTCAGCGTCGTTCCCTATGTGGCGCCGGTGGTGCCACCGGCACCGACGCCTCCCCCTCCGCCGCCGCCGCCGCCCGCGCCGACACCGCCGCCACCGCCGAAGATCGTCTGCCCCACGACCAGCTTTCAGGTCCCCACGTTCAACAGCCTCGTGGCCCTCATCCTCTGGTACTTCTGTGGCTATCACGGGCAGATCGTCAAGATCGGAAAGGCCCGCAAGAACGTGCTGGTGCTGGTTCCGAATGGCTGGGCGTGGCCCCGTACTGTGAAGGTGATCAAGCGGGTCTTCTGACGGAGATTGCCTGACAGACTGATCTGCATGGATCTGAGCGTCGGGCCGCCCCTGGGTGCCGAGTTGCTCGGGCAACTCGTTCCCGGCCCGGCCGCTGCCGATACCGACTGCCTCCACTCCAACAACAACCTCGACTGGGTTGTCCACGACGGGCGTGTGCACCTGGTCTGGCGCACTGCGCCCTCGCATTTCGCTTCCCCCGAGGTCCGTCTCGAGGTCACCTCGGCGGCGATCACCTCCTCGCCCATCGCCACCGCACCGATCGCCGATCTCGCCCGGGACCCAACGGCCCGCTGGCGACACGACACGACCATCGGAATGGGCTCTGACGTTCGCGAGCCGCGGTTCGTCGTCCACGACGGCCGACTCCATCTGATCTGGTTCCAACTTGGCGTCGAACGACTCAAGTTCCAACCACGTCGTGTATGGATGTCCGTTCTCGATCCCATGGGCTGGTCCCCGCCCGAGGTGATCATCGACGAGCCGATCGTGCCGTGGCGGGTGCGGCGCTGGCCGGACGATTCCGGCGTCGAGCGGTGGATCATGTTCGGCTACCGCGGCGCCGAGCAGATGTATGGACCGCGTCCCGCAGACCCGACCATCGAAATTCGCTGGAGTGATGATCTCCGTTCATGGTCGGAGCCGCAGGATGTCCACATCGGCGGATGCGAGATGGACCTGGCGTTGCTCGACGATGGTCGCATCGCTGGTGTGACCCGCAACGAAGGTCCGTCGCGACAGGGATCCGACATCGTCATCGGCTCATCCTTTGATCGATTGTCCTCGACCCCGATCGGGCCGAAACTCGACTCGCCGCATCTCGTCCGCTGGAACAACGAACTGTTCCTGTTCGCCCGTCGCTCGCTGTCCTTCGACGGCAACTTCGATGTGGCGCCTCGATGGCTGCCTGATGGCTTACGGATGCGCATCAACCAGGCGCTGTGGTCCGTGACCCGCAAACGCAGCGCCATCTACCGGTTCGACCCCGACGCCGACACGGTGACGTGGGCCATGGATCTCCCTTCCCGGGGCGATTGTTCGTTCGCGTCTGTCATCGAGGACGCCGACGGTTCCTTGATCGTCGCCGACTACACCTCGCCGGACAGCGCCGGGGATCCGCGCTGGATCCGCGGCCAACTCGGGAAGACAGTCATCACCGCCACCCGCGTCGCCCTCATGAGCTGAGGGCCGACCAGCAACGTGATTTTTGGGGCATCGCCCCGAGGGCAACCCTATGGTTGGGTGTTTCCGCTGGAGGTCCTGATGAGACGTTGTCGAGTCGCCTGGTTGTTTGCCCTTGTCGTGGTGGCCGTCATCGCCTCCGGTTGTGTCACCGGAGTCCGAGCCGGGGCCCGATGCCGAACCAAAGACTTCGGCGACGACGGCACCTACGTCCTGAAATGCCAAGGCGGCCGATGGGTCCGCAGCGCCACCAAAGCACAGGTCGCGCAGCTGATCATCGCCATCTTGAGAGCGCGCACCACCACCACGACGACCACTACGACCACCACCATCGTGACCAAGATTGCGGTCGGCGACGGCCACTCGTGCGGCCTGCTCACGACGGGCTCAGTGAAATGCTGGGGCCAGAACACCTACGGCCAACTCGGAAACGGAGCCGTGCTCCCCGGCGCCGACGTCACGTCCCCTTCGGTTGCAGTCGTCGGGCTGAGCGGGGTCACTGCCCTCGTCTCGGGCGATCGACAGAGCTGCGCAACGATGCCTGATGCAACCGTTCGGTGCTGGGGCCAGAACACCTACGGCCAACTCGGCAATGGTCTCCTCGCAGATTCGTCACTCCCCGTCACCGTCACGAACCTGAGCGGCGCGGTCGCTGTTGGTATCGGCTTTCAACACGCCTGCGCAGTGGTGACCGGTGGCACGGTGAAGTGTTGGGGACGAAACAACGCCGGACAACTCGGCGACAACAGCACGGGTAACAAGCTTGTCCCGACCGCCGTGATCGGCCTCACAAACGCCGTGTCGATCTCGCTCGGCGAATTCTTCTCGTGCGCATTGCTGGGCACCGGTACGGTCAGCTGCTGGGGTTCCAACGACTACGGCCAACTCGGCAACGGCACGACCACGGACAGCACGACCCCGGTTCCCGTCAGCGTGGTGACCGGCGCGACCAGCCTGGCCGTCGGCTACTACGGCGGCTGCGCGATCGTGACGGGCGGGGTCGCCAAGTGTTGGGGGGTCAATGGAGCCGGCCAAACCGGCAAGGGCTCAGCCAGCACCGACGAGCCCACACCCGTCAGCGTTTCGGGCGTCAACGGGATCGTGTCGCTTGCCATGACGGGCTCCACCACCTGCGCCCTGCTCACCGGCGGCTCGGTGACCTGTTGGGGAGACAACATCGACGGTCAGCTCGGCAACGGAACCACTACGCCGTCGCTGACCCCGGTCGCGGTCTCTGGTGTCGCGAACGCTCTGAACCTCGACGGCAACCAGTATTTTTTCTGTGCGGGGCTGTCCGGTGGCGCCGTGAAATGTTGGGGAGCCAACGTCTTCGGCCAACTCGGCAACGGCACCACGACCAACTCCAGCAGCGCGGTCGCCGTGATCGGCATCCCCTGACCCAACCCAAACGCCCGTTCAGTTGGTTAACTGAGCAGGTGGCGGCCTGAGTGGACGGGCAGGTCGATGAAGCTCAGGACCCCCGGCTCGGCCGCCACCACATACGGCACCGCGTTGAGCACAGCCATGGCGGTGGCCAGACATCCTGCATGATTGTGATCGCCGTGATGGCTCGAGACCATCAGCTCGATGTCGATGCACGGTTCGCCCTCGACGTGGATCCGATATCCCTGTCCGGTGGGCCAATCAAACACATCCTCGTCGCGGAGCCGGGTCACGTGCTCGACGATGATCCGGGCCTCGCCATTGAGCATGCCGCGAATCTCGAACCTCATCGCCGAGATACCCCCAACAGGGATGGGACCGGAGGCGATCTCGAACGCCTCCTCGGCGTAGCGAACCTCGTGCCATTCCTCGATGCTGTCGAGTTTCACGTCGAGCGCCGCCGCCACCATCTCAATGGTCGGGCCCCACGCCAACGCCGTCGACCCCGGCGAGAGCAGCAGTGATTGCGTCGGATCGGTCTTTCCGAAACCCATGATCTCGAACATCGTGAACGGGTTGTCCCAGGTGGCGTAGTTGACGATCTCCATCATCCGGACCGTCTCGATCTCTTTGCACATCGACAGCGCCGGGATGGTGACGCCGGCGTTGCCGTACCCCGGGTCGATGCCAGAGGTGTAAATCGAGGTGCCGCCCTCGACACACGCGGCAGTGAAGCGGTCGAGGATCCCTGGGCCCGCGGTCGCCGGAAAGATCAGCGGCACGTAGGAGGTGTTCACGACGTTCTTGCCGGCGGCGAGGATTTTGCAGAGGTCGTCGATGACAGCATCAGGCCGAATGTCCGAACTCGCGGTGTAACACACACAGTCAGCGTCGGTCTCGTACAGCAACTGATCGACGTCCTGAGTGGCGATCACGCCGGTCGGAGCAATGCCACAGATCTCTCCGGCGTCACGACCGGCCTTCGAATCCGAGTGGACCCACAAACCCGCCAGCTCGAGATCGGGATGGGCCACGATTCCGGGTACCGCGTGGATGCCAACGGTGCCTGTTGCCCATTGGATCACCCGAAATGGGCCGGTGTGGTTCTCGGTCATGTGTTTCCCCCTGATGAAATGGTGTGTCGCTCACAGGACAGTGTGGTCTGTTCCGCACACCCGAGGATACGCTCGATTCATCGCAACTGAATCCGCCGCACCAGAGTCCGACGCTGTTCAAACCGCCGATGTTGTCGACACCGCTGACGACACTCGTGCGCCGCGCATCAGATGGGGAGATTGCATCCCGATTGCGCTCGTTCATGTGCTGCCATTCCTGGCGTTCCTGACGGGCGTGCCGTGGTGGAACTGGGTGCTCATGGGCGGGCTCTACGTCGTCCGGATGTTCTTCATCACGGCGGGCTACCACCGCTACTTCGCCCACCGCAGCTTCCGTACCAGCCGAGCCATGCAGTTCGTGTTTGCCTTCGGTGGAGGCACCGCAGTGCAGAAGGGCCCATTGTGGTGGGCAGGGAACCATCGCCTCCACCATCGGTACTCCGACACCGAACGCGACGCGCACTCGCCGATCGCAGGATTCTGGTGGAGTCACATCGGCTGGATCGTGTCCGACGCCCACACCACGGTTCCCACCGAGGCCATCGAGGACTTCGCCAAGTACCCGGAGCTCCGGTTCCTCACCAAGCACGACTGGATCGCCCCGTGGTCGCTCGGGCTGGCGTGCTATCTGATCGGCGGTTGGTCAGCGCTCCTCATCGGATTCTTCCTGTCCACCGCGTTGCTGTGGCACGGAACCTTCCTGGTGAATTCCATCTCCCATGTGATCGGCACCCGCCGCTACGTCACCACCGACACCAGTCGCAACAACGCAGTGGTCGCGTTCCTGACGCTTGGCGAGGGCTGGCACAACAACCATCATCATCTGCCGACGTCGGCCCGCCAAGGGTTCTTCTGGTGGGAGTTCGACGTCTCGTACTACGTGTTGCGCGCGATGGCTGCGGTGCACCTTGTCAGCGACCTCAAGACACCAACCGCTGAACAGCTCCGGAGTTCGCGGGTTCGTGACGGCAATCTCGATGTCGGGATGTTGAAGGAACACGTTCGCATGGCCTCCACGGTGGTGGCCAAGAGTCGAATTGCTGACGTCGATCTGTGCGATGCCGAGCTCGATGAGGCCAAGACGGCGCTCGAAGGCGCTCTCGGCCAGGCCAACGCGGCGGCCGCTGAGGTCGCCAAGCTGGATCGCCGACGTCGCCGAGCTGAAAAGACAGCAACCGCGACCGCTCCGATCGACGCCTGAGGATCTGGAGCGGGACCACTGATCCCGCCAACCGGAACCCAGCTCAATCGACGGCTGAATGGAACGAGTCAACGACTCGGCGCGCTGCCATCTCGAGATGATCGGGGGTCCCCGCGATCGGCGCAACGCCCATCGACAACGTCGTGACGCCCGCTGCCGCCAGGGCGCGGGCCGACACCATCGTCTCGTCGATATCGACGGCTCCGTCGACGCGGACCGGCGCCAACGAATAGTGCACCATCACTCCCGACGACGATCTGTTCGACGCGTCGTAGGCCACGCGGAGCTGCTCGACTCCCTGTGCAATGTCATCGGGTGCCATGCCCACCGGCGGATGCCATCCGTCGCCCATCTCGACGATCCGTCGAACCGTGCGACCGTTGAGGACACCCGCAAAGAGGACGGGAATCCCCCCGGGTCGAACGGGCGACGGCTCACAGAAGATGTTCTCGAAGTTCACGGTGGGCGACGCAAAACTCGACGGCGACGGACCCCACAACGAACGGCAGGCGCCGATGGTGTCGTTGAGGATCTGGCCCCGCTCCGTGAACGAGATCCCGCTGGCGTCGAATTCCTCGATCTGCCATCCAGCGCCGACACCGAGCGACAAGCGTCCGCGGGAGACCACGTCGATCGTGGCTGCGGTCTTCGCCAACAGGGGCGCCGGTCGCAGCGGGGCAACCAGGATGCCGGTGTGCAATCCAACAGTGGTGGTTGCTCCTGCGATCGCCGCGAGTGTGGTCAGCGCTTCGAGCCACGGCAGGTCAGATGGGTAGGGAAACGTCCCGTAGGGGTAGCGATCGGTACGGCCACCCATGACCACGTGGTCGGGCATGACGAGTTCGTCGGCACCGGCTGACTCGATGATCTTCGCCGCTTCGATCACCCGATGCAGCTCATCGGATCGGTAGAAGGTGCCGAAGCCCGGCAGATTGAGCGCCAATCGGACAGGCCTCGTCGGAACAGCGGCATCGGACATCTGAATGACACTACGACCGACCGACGACGTCCCTGCACTTGCCCCGACGTCGCTGAAGCAACACAATTGCGGAACACTGTTCCGCTCAACGGACCCTTCGGTCCGTCGAGCCACAATTGGAGGCATCGTGCGCCCACACGTCGAGATCGTCGATGAGAAGGACCTGATCTGGCATCCGGCCGAATTCCCGGAGTCGACGGGCAGCGCCCGCCAGCGCCATCTGTCCTACGACGAAGAAGATGGCTCGTTGTCCGCCAAGGTCGAGTTCGTCTCGGACTGGTCGCGCCCGGCAGGCGTCCATCACGCCGAAACCGAGTGGTTCGTACTGTCGGGCCAGGTTCGCCTGGGCGATGAGACGCTCAACGAGGGTGGGTACTGGCAGGCGCCAATCGGTGTCTGGACACCAGCCATCGAGGTGACTGCTGGAACGGTGATACTGCTCTTCCGTGAGTACGGAGACTGGCAGTTCGACCTCGCGATCGGGAACGCCGGCGGCGTTCGACCCGATCAGGTGCTGGTCGTCGTCCGCAGCGCCGAGATGGACTGGATCACGGTCGAGCTCGGCAGCCCGATGCGCTTCGACCTGGGCGGAACTCCCGTGCCGGGACTCTTCATCAAGATGCTGCATCGTGACGCCGAGACCGGGTTCTATTCGCGTCTCATCAAGGCGCAGGGCGGTTGGCAGGAACACCCGCTCGCGCATCACCCGGTGTACGAGGAGGCGTACTGCCTCGAGGGTGGATTCGACTACAACTTCGGCACCATGTGGGAAGGCACCTACTTCTTCCGACCGCCGCTGATTCGTCACGGCGACTTCACCGCCGCCGACGGCGTTGGCTGTACCTGGCTGGTGCGGTGCGATGGCGACTTGGTCGACTGGTACACCAACGACGCCAAGATCGAGATGACGGGAACCCCGGTCAATTGGGGTCCGGACCTGCCGCATACGTTGGCGCCGGTACTCCCGACGCCCGTCAGGTCCCGCTCGCTCGGCGCCATGGCGGACGCCGCCTACCAGTAAGCATCCATCGGCTGGCTCCGTGGAGGCGCGAACAGGGCGGAAGTGCCAAACTCACCGCTATGACGGGATCCCAGAACACAACGGTTGCCGATCCGTTCAGCGCGACCCGGCTCGGACCGCTGACACTGCGGAATCACATCATCAAGGCCGCCACCTTCGAAGGTCGCTCCCCCAGACGTGTCGTTACCGACGAACTGATCGAGTTCCACCGGGCCGTCGCGGCGGGTGGCGTAGCCATGACCACAGTCGCTTACTGCGCGGTGTCGCGTGAGGGATCAACTGACGGGCGCCAGATCGTTCTGGGACCCGATTCGCAGGATGGCCTGGCGGCATTGGCAGACGCTGTGCACGCCGAGGGCGCGGCCATCTCTGCGCAGATCGGCCATGCTGGCCCTGTCGCCAATCCTGTCGGCACGAAAAGCCCAGCGCTTGCCCCGTCACGATTTCTGAGCCCGGGCGCCATGCGGCTGACCCGCGCCTGCAACGAGTCCGACATCGCGAGGGTCAGCAAGGATTACGCCAACGGTGCAGCCGTGCTTCGTGACGCCGGCTTCGATGCGATCGAGATCCATCTCGGGCACAACTATCTGCTCAGCTCCTTCATGAGCCCCAAACTGAATCGGCGAAAGGACTCCTGGGGTGGGTCCGTCGAGAACCGGGCACGCTTTGCCCGCCAAGTGGTGGCTCAGGTCCGGGAATCGGCGGGACCCGACCTCGCTGTCTACGCCAAACTCAACATGGCGGACGGTGTCGCCGGGGGGCTCTGGGTGGATGAATCGCTCGCCATTGCCAAGATGTTGGAAGCCGACGGACACCTTGACGCCATTGAGCTCACCGGCGGAAGCTCGCTCGCCAATCCGATGTATCTCTTCCGGGGTGATGCGCCCATCGCCGAGATGGCCGCCACGCTCCCCGCTCCGATCCGCGCCGGCTTCAAGCTCCTCGGCAAGCGCTTCCTGAAGACGTACCCCTTCGAGGAGGCCTACTTCCGCCCCTTCGCCCGACAGTTCCGCTCCGAGCTCACCATCCCGCTGATCCTGTTGGGTGGCGTCACCTCGTTGGCCACCGTGACCGCCGCCATGGACGCGGGCTTCGACCTCGTCGCCATGGGACGGGCGCTGCTCCGCGAACCGAACCTCGTCAACGACATGGCCGGAGATCCGACCCGCCGATCGCTCTGTATCCATTGCAACAAGTGCATGCCGACGATCTTCACGGGCACCCGATGCGTTCTCGTCGAGCCGGCGCATCAATAACCCAACCGTGCAAGGGACAACCCAGCCGTGCAATAGCGTTGCGCCCATGGATCTGCGTTCGCGTCGACATCGCACCTTGCTCATCACCGTGGTCGTCGTTGGTCTCGTTGGTTCGCTTGGTCTCACGGTCGCTGGATGCGGCAAGGACAGCACCGCCGCAAAAGCCGCGGTACCAGCCTCCACTCACAACGACGCTGACGTGGCCTTCACGCAGTCGATGATCGCCCATCATCAGGAGGCCATCGACATGTCGGGAGCCGTCATCATCCGTGGCACGACACCGCAGGTGCGATCGCTGGCGCAGAGGATCAAGGCCGCTCAGGACCCCGAGATGCGCCTGATGACCACGTGGCTGCAGCAATGGAACATCGATCCGGCTTCATTGGATCAGCCAATGGGGAACGCCGGCGACGATCACTCCATGGCGACCGATTCAACGATCGTTGATGGTGCCCCGGGTGGCGCTCCGACGGGATCGGCCGCGCCACCCATGTCAGGAATGATGACGACGCCGCAGCAGGAGGAATTCGATGCTGCCTCTGGCGTGGTGCTCGACCGGCTCTTCTTGGAGCTGATGATCGCGCATCATACGGGCGCGGTCTCGATGGCCGAGGAGCAGATCCCGGCGGGGGCAAATAGCGAGGTCACCAAGCTCGCCACAGACGTCAAGGCCACGCAGGAACGAGAGATCAAAGAGATGCAGATCCTGCTTGCCAACCTCCCCGCCAACTGACCCCTGCGACCACCGCTCAGCGGAGTCGGCGGAGCCATTTGTTGGCGGCGTCGAGTCGGCGATCGAGCTCGTCGCTCGTGGCCTCGGTGACCCGGCGGATTCCTGACAACCGATTCAACTCGGCGTTGACCGCCCGATGATCGAGTCGTGTATTTCGCACCAATTCCTGAGCGGCCTCGGCGTTGGCTCTCCGCAGACGCGCTTTTCGTTGCGACAAGGTCTCGCCCGGCACACCCCCCGCCGTATCGCTCCGGACCCCGCCTCGCGGCGGCGGGATGTCCAGATCGATGTCGAACCCCTCGGGTTCGGCATTGCTCCCGGTGTCCCAGACCTGGTCGTCGGCCGTGAAGACCCCGTCGTCGACCACCTCGTCGGTGGCGCCGGTCCGTTCTCCTGCCACCGCTGAAATCACCGCGAACAGTGACATCTGGCCGTCGTCATCGGCATCGCGCATGGAGTCACGATCGTCGAGTGCTGACGGATCATCGAAGCCGTCCTCCTCGCGCTTGGCCCGCGAATGGCGGCGCTGTTCGACAATCCCGTCCGCGCTGCGCCGCAGGCGGGGATCGTCGGGGATGTACAGGAAGGCCTTCTGAGAACGGAGCCCCGATGTCCATCGCACCAGCCTCCCGACCGCTTGCCGGAAGAACAGCTCGGTCGTCGTGTTGGTGGCGAAGACCCCGAGTCGGAGACGAGGAATGTCGACTCCCTCGGACACCATCCGCACAGCAACGATCCAGGGGTCAGTGCCGTGAGCGAAGCGGGCGATCTTCTCCGACGCCATTGGGTCGTCCGATGTGGCAACGGTGACGTCGACCCGATGGCGTCGACGGATCAGTTCCGCGATTCCGATCGCGTGCGCTTGATCCATGGCGATCACGAGACCACCCGCCTCTGGGTGCTTCCGGCGCATCGTCATCAATTGCGCGTTGGCGTCGGCAAGCACCGATGGCAACCACTCGCCTTCCAACGACAGCGCAGTGCGAAGCCGTTGGTTGGCCAGATCGCTCGTCAGCTCATCCTCGAAGCTCGCCGCCTGATCGGACCCGTCGGCACTTGTCCACTCCATGTGACCACCGATACGAGGAAAGAACACGGGGCGGACGACGCCGCCATCGGTGAGTGCCTCGCCGTAGCCGTACTCGTAGTCAGCGCGCGCTTCGTCGAAGTGGTAATCGACGAACGGGATCGACGACGTATCCGAGCGGAAGGGCGTACCGGACAGCGAGAGCCTTCGTGCCGCCGGCTCGAAGGCGGTCAGCACGCTCTCACCCCACGCCCGATCGTCGCCGGCGTGGTGGATCTCGTCGAGCACCACGAATGCCCCCGAGGATAGCGATCGAAGCGGCACGGCCGAGGTGGCCACCTGTTGGTACGTGGTGACAACACCGTGCATGTCGGCCGGGAGCACCCCGTCGCGGGCCGACCAGTTCGGATCGAGGTGCATCCCCAGCCGTGCGGCAGCCTGGGACCACTGGAGCTTCAGATGCTGCGTCGGCGCCACGACGACCACGCCCGAGGCGTCTCGGGCCGCGAGCGCCTGGGCCGCCGCCGTCAGCGCGAATGTGGTCTTGCCGGCACCGGGCGTCGCCACTGCCAGGAAATCCGGGCGGCTATGGGACCGGTAGGCCTCGAGCGCGT
>JBBRSC010000030.1:0-19576 GCA_038245795.1 Acidimicrobiales bacterium | reverse complement strand
TCACGATCGGGATGGCCGTTGGATTCAGTGCCATCGGCATCCGGTTCGTCACCCGACGCGTCCTCGTCTGACCGGAACAATTGGTGGCAACCGACCCCCCGAGCGACCTCCACCTCACACTGCACGCGGAACCGGCCATCACAACGGTGGTGTTCGACATTGGCAACGTGCTGATCCGATGGGATGTACGCGCCTTGTTCTCGAATGTCTTCGACGACGCCAACGAGCTGGATCGCTTTCTCAGCGACGGCTGGACCCCGGACGACAACGACCGCTGCGATCGTGGCGAACCCTTCGGACACGTGATCGCCGAGGCGCAGGCCCGCTCGCCACAGTGGGCCGATCAGATAGCCATGGCATGGGACCGATGGATCGAGATGGTGCCAGGTGACATCGAGGGCTCCTTCGAGATCGTCGACGAGCTGCGCGATCGCGGCGTTCGATTGCTGGCATTGTCGAACTTCTCCACGGAGACCTTCGCGCTGATTCGCAATCTCCATGGGGTCTTCGACCACTTCGCCGACATCGTGCTCTCGGGCGAACACGGCATCGCCAAACCGGATCCCGAGATCTTCGAGCTGTTGTGCAGCCGCAATCAGGTCGCGCCCGCCGAGTGTCTCTTCGTCGACGACGTTCAAACGAACACGCTGGCGGCCGCCGCACTCGGGTTCGACGTGGTCACCTTCACCGACAGCGTGTCACTGCGGCAGGACCTCCTCGTCCGCAACCTGCTCCCCTCCCAAGACTCCTGAACTGGCTGCGAGAACCCTCGCGTTTTCGGGGGTGCGTTTTCGCCGGTGTTTCGGAGCCAGAAGAGTTGGTCAGTGTTTGAAGTGGCGTTCACCGGTGAAGACCATGGCCATGCCGGCCTCGTTGGCAGCGTCGATCACTTCCTGATCGCGGATCGAGCCACCCGGTTGGATCACCGCTGTTGCGCCCGCGTCGATCGCCGCATCGAGACCATCGCGGAACGGGAAGAATGCGTCTGACGCGCAGGCGCCTCCGGCCGCCCGACCGTCGGCCTTCTCCGCCGCGATTCGTCCGGCGTCGCGGCGATTCTGCTGACCGGCTCCGATGCCCACTGCCTGACCGTCCTTGACCAACACGATCGTGTTCGACGTGACACGGGCCGCGAGTCGCCATGCCAGCTCGAGATCGGCCCATTCACTGTCGCTCGGAGCTCGCTCGGTCGCAATGGTCCAGTTGATCCGGTCGACGCTCACCAGATCGGCGGTCTGGACCAGGAGGCCACCATCGATCGTGCGGACATCGAGAGGCGGCACCACCGGGGGTCGGGCAGTGAGCACCCGCAGGTTCTTCTTCGCCAACAACACCTCGAGCGCGCCCGGCTCATAGGACGGCGCAATCACGACCTCGGTGAACACCGGCGCCAACGCCTCGGCCAGAGCTACAGGCACCGGGCGATTGACAGCAACGATGCCCCCGAACGCCGACACGGGATCCCCCTCGTGCGCCAACCGATACGCGGTGGTGATGTCGTCGTGGACGGCGGCGCCGCACGGGTTGGCATGCTTGATGACCACCGCCGCTGGTTCATCGCCCAGCGACCAGACCAGCCGCCACGCTGCATCTGCGTCGTAGACGTTCAGGTACGACATCTCCTTGCCGCCGTGCTGGATGGCGTCATCCCAACAAGATGATCCGTTGCTGTACCGGGCACCGACCTGGTGTGGGTTCTCGCCGTAACGAAGGGTCTGGGCCAAGCTGGCTGACAGATGGATCGTGTCGGGAAGTTCACCGAGCTTCGCACCAGGCTCGTCGAACCACGCAACAATTGAGGCGTCGTACGCAGCAGTATGAGCGAACGCCTTTCGGGCCAGTCGTCGGCGCAGCTCGTCGCTGAGACTTCCGTGCAACGCCAGCTCGCCGAGCACGGCGTCATAGTCGTGGGGATCCACGAGCACACCGACGAACTGGTGGTTCTTGGCCGCAGCGCGAATCATGGCCGGTCCACCGATATCGATCTGCTCGATCGACGGATCAGAACCGAACGGATAGAGATTCCCAACCACCAGATCGATCGTGGCGATGCCGTACTTCTCGAGATCTACCCGGTGGGCCGGGTCGTTTCGGTCCGCCAGGATTCCGCCGTGGACCAAGGGATGGAGCGTGACGACACGATGGCCGAGCATGGCCGGGTAGCCCGTGAACTCCGCGACATCAACGACCGGGATTCCCGCAGCGGCGATCTCCCGTGCGGTCCCGCCGCTCGAGATGAGTTCCACCCCCAGCTCCTGGAGGCGCCGCGCCAGATCGGCGATACCGGTCTTGTCGTAGACGGACAGAAGAGCTCGCATGTCACTCACTTTCGATGGTTTCGTCAGAAGTTTTCGCTCCGAGATCCTGAGAGACGGCAGCGGGAACGGCGCCAGCCACTCCGTCCAGCAACAATCGGTCTGCGACGATGGCGGAAATGGTCTCGATGTACAACCGACGTTCCACGATCTTGATCCGTTCGTGCAACGTCGATTCGTCATCGCCGGGCAGAACTGGCACCGCTTCCTGGGCGAGGATTGGCCCTGCATCAACCTCGAGCGTGGCGATGTGCACCGTGCATCCGGTGATCTTCACGCCGTACGCCAGCGCGTCGCGTACGGCGTGCCACCCGATGAACGACGGAAGCAGCGCAGGATGGGTGTTGAGGATCCGACCCGGGTAGGCAGCATGCATCGCGGCACCGAGGATGGTTCCGTACCCTGCCATCACGACCAGTTCCGGGTGGAAGTCAGCCAGCTCGGTAACGACCTGTGCGGTGTAGGAATCGCGATCGAACGAGTGCCCGAACTCGGTGCGTTCGATGGTGACAGCACGGATCCCGGCGGCTTCGGCGATACCTACGGCCCGACACGGTCGGTCGGCGAGCACCATGCCCACCGGGAGCTCCGCTTCGAGAATCGCTTCGAGCAACGTCCCCGATCCGGACGCCAAAACGGCTATGCGCACCGGGCGAACCTAGCAGTGCAGCGCCGACCTCTATCCTGACCGAATGCCCAAACGCCTCACCGTGTCCCCCGTTTCTCTGCTCGCTGCCGTCGCCATCATCGCTGTCGGCTGCGGTCAGGAGACCGTGAAGATCAACACCGGATCCTCGGGGACGCCGACCGACGCAGCATTCGTGTGTCCCGCAACTGCAGCCGAGACCGGCGTCGCCGCCACCGGAACCCCAACCATCACACCGCCCAAGAGCGCCACCACCGAACTGTGTACGACCGACATCGTGGTCGGCACCGGCCGGGAGATCACCGACGCTGACGCCGCCACGGGCACCAAGGTCACGGTCAACTACGTGGGCATGGGACAGAAGAGCGGGAAGGTCTTCGATTCCTCGTTCGAGCGCGGTTCCACCGCTGAGTTCCCCCTCAATCGAGTGATCAAGGGCTGGACCCAGGGCATGGTTGGAATGAAGATCGGCGGACGACGTCAGATGATCATCCCCGGGGAGCTTGCATATGGCGCCAATCCGCCGAGTGCCGACATCACCGCCAACGAAACCCTCATCTTCGTGGTCGACCTGGTGTCCGCCCCTGACACACCGAAGCCCCTCGAAGTACCCAAGGTCGATGTGCCAGCCTCGCCCGTCACCGAACTCGGAATCAAGGACATCAAGGTCGGCACCGGCGCCGAGGTCACCGCCGAGGGTGCCGCCAGCGGGGTGAAGGTCTCGGCGTTCTACGTGGGAGTGAGTCAGTCGACTGGGAAAACGTTCGACGAGTCATTCTCCTCCGGCCAGCCCACAAGCTTTCCACTCAACGGGGTCATCCCCGGATGGACCAAAGGCCTCGTCGGCATGAAGGTCGGTGGCCGGCGGCAGCTGACCATCCCCGGCAGCCTGGGCTACGGCGCCACGCCTCCGAAGGGGTCAGGAATCGCGGCGGACGATACCTTGATCTTCGTGATCGACCTCGTCACGGTCGGCTGAGCCGACACGATCGATCACTCGCACACCTCACATCCCACTGGAGACCGACCATGCAGAACCCCGACGTCACGTTGCCGGACGAACCCGTCACCGAATTGATCATTGAAGACATCACGCTGGGCGACGGCCACGAGGTCACCGATGACCACGCCCGCACCGGCACCCACGTGACCGTGCACTATGTCGGCATGGGTCAGGCCTCGAAGGCCGTTTTCGATTCGTCGTTCGAACGCAACGAATCAATTTCGTTCCCACTCAACGGCGTGATTGCCGGGTGGACCCAGGGCCTCATCGGCATGAAAATCGGCGGACGTCGCCAGCTGACCATCCCCGGTGAGCTGGCCTACGGACACCGCTCACCGACGCCGGCCATCGGCCCGAACGAGACCCTCGTCTTCGTGGTGGACCTGCTCGACGTCGGCTGACGGACTCGAAACCTCGACGTCGTTCGAATTCCCCGTACGGTGCGCAGGACGGTACGGGGCACCTGCCACCACGAGGCGTTACCGATCAGAGCCCGGCGATGATCTCCACCATGAGCTGGCCGGCCTCGGTCGGATTGGCACCCACGCGGACCCCGGCACGGGTGAGGGCTTCCATCTTGGCGGCCGCTGTGCCCTTGCCGCCGGAGACGATGGCGCCAGCATGGCCCATCTTCTTACCGGCCGGCGCAGTCTGGCCCGCGATGTAGGCGCTGACGGGCTTCTGCATGCTCGAGGAAATGTATTCAGCGGCCTCTTCCTCGGCCGATCCGCCGATCTCGCCGATCATCATGACCGCATGCGTCTCTTCGTCAGCCTCGAAGGCGGTGAGGCAGTCGATGAAACTCGTCCCCGGGACAGGATCGCCGCCGATCCCGACACAGGTGGTGACACCGATGCCCTGCGCCTGCAGTTCGTACAACGCCTGGTAGGTCAGCGTGCCCGACCGGCTCACGATGCCCACATTGCGGGCGCCCGGCTCGGCCGACTTGGCGATGTGCCCGGCAGTGATGCCGATGTTGCACTTCCCGGGGCTGATGATGCCCGGGCAGTTGGGGCCCAGGAGCCGGACCCCTGGGAAATCGCGCTTCAGCTTGTTGTAGAACCACGCCTCGTCCTGGGCGGGTACGCCTTCGGTGATGCAGACGATGAATTCGATGCCACCCTCGGCGGCCTCCAGAATGGCGGCGCGCACGCCAGCGGCGGGGATGAAGATGCAGCTGGCCGTGGCGCCGGTGGCCGCAACAGCATCGACCACCGATGCGAAGACAGGAATGCCGTCCACATCGGTGCCGGCCTTCTTGGGGTTCGTGCCACCAACCACCTTGGTGCCGTACTCACGGTTCAGCAGGCCGTAGTAGCGACCCTGGCTGCCCGTCAGGCCCTGGAAGATGACCTTGGTGTTCTCGTCTACGAAAATGCTCATGTCGAATCGTCCTGTTGTTTCGTTCGGGTCAGCGTGCGGCGAGGGCCACAGCGGTACGGGCGGCGTCCAACATGGTCGGCTCCATCTTGAGCGTCTCCGACAGATGTGGCTCGAGAATGGCTCGACCCTCATCGGCGTTGGTGCCGTCGAGGCGGATCACGATGGGACTCGAGATGTCGATCTGCCCCAAGGCGGTCACGATGCCGTTGGCGACCTCTTCGCCCCGGGTGATGCCGCCGAAGATGTTGATGAAGATGGACTTCACTCGCGGGTCGTTGTCGATGATGGTGAGCGCTGCAACAAACTTCTCCGCTGACGCTCCTCCACCGACGTCCAAGAAGTTGGCCGGTTCGCCGCCGGCCTGATTGACCACGTCGAGGGTGCTCATCGCCAGGCCGGCGCCATTGGCGATGATCCCGACGGACCCTTCGAGGCCGACGTATTGGAGGTCGGCCTCGTAGGCCGCCTGTTCACGCGAGTCGCGTTCCTGGGTGGCCTCGTACTCGGCCCAATCGTGGCGGAACAGAGCGTTTGCGTCGAGGGTGACCTTGGCGTCGAGCGCGTGCACCTCGCCCGTGGGCTTGAGGATCAGCGGATTGATTTCGCACAGGTCCGCGTCGCCCTCGACATAGGCCCGGTAGAGCTTCAGGAGAATCGAGACCGCGCCTTCGGTGGCATCGGGGTTGAGCGCCGCAGCGGCTACCCACTCGCGGCACACGACTTCGGTCAGCCCGTCGACCGGGTCGATCCAGATCTTGGCGATGGCGTCGGGATTCTCCTCGGCAACCGTTTCGATCTCGACCCCGCCTTGAGCGGAGAGCATCCCGAGATGCTTCTTGGCCGAACGATCGAGCGTGAAGCTGGCGTAGTACTCCTCGGCGATGTCGGAGGCGTTCTCCACCCACAACACGTTGACGGTGTGGCCCTTGATGTCCATGCCCAGGATGTTGCCAGCGTGGAGCCGCACCTCATCGGCGTTGTCGGCCAACTTGATGCCGCCGGCCTTGCCACGACCACCGACTTGGACCTGCGCTTTGACGACGACTGGGTAGCCCGCCGCGTCGGCGGCAGCGACTGCTTCGTCCACCGTCCGAGCCACGCCGCCAGGGGACACCGGGATGTCGAACGATGCGAAGAACTGCTTGCCCTGGTACTCGAACAGATCCATCCGTTGACTCCCGATCGATGTTCACCACGGCCGGTGCCCTGGTGTGTCCCAAGCGCGTTGTGAACGCCGGGGACGAACCGGCGATACTAAGTGACCACCTGCGCTGCCCCACAACCCGCGGCCCTCAACCCGCATTGGTCCATACCTCATGCCGATCGAACGCCGAAACGCCCGCAACCAGATGACAACGACGATCATCATGGTGTGCACCGTTGGGGTCATCGTGCTGTTGGTGTACCTGTTGATCCAGGCGGCCAGCGGTGGAAAGGGCGTGGCCCTCAACCTCGGCGTGGACCGCTTCACCGTTGGCGACGCCACCGAGCAACGCGCACTGATCGAACGGGACGGCCCGTTGTTGTTCTCTGATGCCTCGGGCAACGGCCAGAAACGACCGATCTTCGTGAACCACATCGGCGACGACTCAACGAAGGGATGGGTGGCCTTCGATGCTCGGCCCCCAGACGGTGCGCCCGGATGTTTTCTCCGGTGGGACCGCCCGACAGCGACGTTCGTGAGCGTCGACGGCTGCGATCCGCGAACGTTCCCGGCCGATGGGACCGGGCTCACTACCTACCCGGCGCAGGCTTTGCCATCTGGTCAGGTCGAGGTCGATCTGAAACCCAAGGACGGCAAGTAGACGAGCGGCCGGCTGGTTGGACCGCGTCGTGCCAGTGGCGTCTGTCAACCCAGTGTTCGTTGCAGTTGCTGTTCGATGTCGGCCGCCGTTGCTCCGACGACCCGACGATCGACGAAGCGGCCCAACCATTGCAGCCCCTTGACGCTGATCAGCCATGCCAGACCTCGACTCGTCGACGGCGTCACCCGTGGATCCCGGGGAACCCTCCGTTCACCCAGACGACCCTCGGCGGCGAGGGTCCTGTCGCCTCGCTCGAACAGATAGCTGTGGATGGGCTGCCAGTCGGTGGCCAGCTCCCGGAGCTCATTGGAACCGGTTCGCTCAACGACCAGATCAATGATGTGTTGCCAGGTGTCGGCAGCGCCCGCATCCCGACCCGTCGGCGCCAGACGATAGAAATATGACCCGGCTGCTACCCGTGCCGGGTGCGGATCCGGTGACGAGAACAACAACGTCAGATAGAACGCCAGGTCCTCCCCGATGGCGAGATCCTCTGGGAAGGTCACCCCGAGTTCCGCGACATACGAGCGTTCCACCAACACATCGAGATGCCCGAACCGGTCGGTGAAATGACGAGCCCGATCAAGCGGCGCAGACCCGCCGACCCGCCAGGTATGGCGGGCGGGAAACCTGTGTTGCATCGCCACTGACCCGGACGAATCGACCGTGAAGCCCCATCGATCATCGGTCACGATTCGACAGCCGGGCTCGGCTGCAGCGGCGTCCAACATGGCCTCGAAGCGGCGCTCGTGAAGCAGATCATCAGCGTCGACGAATGCCAACCACGCCCCCGTGGCTCGTTCGATGCCAGCGTTCCGGGCGGCGGAACGACCGCGATTTCGGCCGTAGGACACGCCGATGATGCGGCCGTCAGTGGCAACGGCCTCAGCGATGATCCCAGCGGTTCCGTCCGTCGAACCATCGTCAACGACCAGGATCTCGAGCTGCCGATGGGTCTGATGCGCGATCGACGCGAGTGTCGCCGCCAGCGTTGCCTCGGCATTGAACGCTGGCACGATCACCGAGATCATTTCGGGCTCGCCAATGTCGTGGAGTGTCACCCCGAACCCTCATCGGTCGACGAATCACCGAACAGCGCGACGACACGATCCTTCTGGATCTTGCCGGTGCCGGTGCGCTCGAAATCGTCCACGAGGATCACCTGACGCGGTGCCTTGTAGCGCGCCAGACGTTCTTGGCTCCACGTCACCAGCTCTGCGGCGGTGACCCGCGCCTTGGGTCGCAACCGGACGGCAGCAACGGGGAACTCACCCAGCGACTCATCAGCCAGCCCGACAACGGACGACTCGAGAACATCCGGATGCTCACCCAGGGCTGTTTCGATCTCGAGCGGATACACCGAGAAGCCCCCTGATTTGATGACATGCTTGCTCCGACCCTGGAACATGATGGTTCCGAGAGGTCCTCGTCGGACGAGGTCGCCCGTTCTCAGCCACCCATCGGGGGTCAGCGCATCGGCGGTCGCATCCGGTGCGTGCCAGTACTCGCGTAGGACGCCTGGGCCCTTGACCCACAGCTCGCCGATGCCACCGAGACCCACCTGCCGTTCTTCGGGATCGACAATGCGAAACGAGTAGCCGGGCAGCTTGAACCCCACCGAGGACGCGAGCCTCGCCGGGATCATGGGCGGCGAGATCTTCGCTGCGACTCCGCCGCCGACCTCGACCATGCCGTAGCCCTCGACGAACGCCGCCTCGCCCACTGCCCCGACGACCGGCAACTGCGCACTCGAGCCAAGCTTCTTGAACAGCGACACCAATTCAGGAGCGATGACGTCCGCGCCGGACCCCCAGATCCGGATTGAAGAGAGATTCCGGTTGGCAGCGCCCGCCTCGGCGAGCTTGCGATACATCGTTGGGACCCCGATGAAGCCGGTGCAGGATCGGGCCTCGATCACCTCGAGGACCTCATCCGCCGCGAATCGCTCCATGAGATAGCAGCTGATCCCGGCGGTCGCCAGACCTACGTAGGTCATGAATCCCATGATGTGGGCCACCGGCAGGGCTGACAGCACCTCGTCGGACCGGAGGTTCGCTGGCCACAGCACTGCGGCCGCTGGCGGCGATACCAACGACCGGTGCGTCAGGGCAGCACCCTTGGGGCTGCCGGTTGTACCCGAGGTGTAGAACAGCGCTGCAACGTCGGACATGGCCGGGGTCGCCGCAGCGATGACCGGCGCCGATCCGCGGAGTTGGCGGACTGACCGGAGGACGAACGTCGCTCCCGCGTCGGCGACGACGTGGTCGATTTCGGCGGTTCGCATCTGGTCGTTGACAGGCGCAGGAAGGCATCCGGCGCGGGCCACTGCGAGACACAACAGGAACTGTTCGTACCCATTGGGAGTCGCGACGACCACCGGATCACCAGGGCTCGCCCGCTTGGCAATCGCATCAGACCACCGCGCCACCAACTCGGCCGCCGACGAATAGGTCACAACGCGTCCGGCAATGTGCTCAGTCGCCATGACTCGATCACCGTGAATAGCGGCAAGTCGATCGAGGAGTGAACCCAACGGGATATCGCGTCGGAGCGCCATGTCGAGTCGGCGAAGCGGGTGTCGGTACATGGGGATCACACCTTGTCCAGAGGTGCCCAGGCGAGCAGCAGTACCTTCTCGCCCACCTCGGGGAATCGCACGGTGGCTTCGGTCTTGTCGCCCTCGCCACGCATGTTGAGGATGACGCCCTCGCCCCACTTGGCATGCCGCACGTCATCGCCGATCTTCAGCCCGATCCGCTCCGCGCCTGACCCGGTCGAGGACACCGCCTTGTCCTGCGGTCGACGCTCAGTGCTCGACGTCGAGTAGCCACCGCCGCCGAAAGTTCGGCCTTCCCAGTCGCTCTCCGACCCGGAGCTTGCGCCCCACTTCGATCCGCCGCCTCCGCCCCACGTCGAACCCTCGCCATAGGAACTCTTCCGGCGACGCTTCCCCTCGCCAAGGTGTTCGACCAGCTCAGCTGGGATCTCGTCGAGGAAGCGTGATGGCGGGTTGTACTGCGTGGTGCCATGCAGCATCCGGCTCCAGGCGGACGACATGTGAAGTCGCTCACGGGCCCGCGTGATGCCGACGTAGGCAAGACGGCGCTCCTCCTCCATCTCGTCGGGCTCACCAATGGTGCGCATGTGCGGGAAGATCCCCTCTTCCATGCCCACCAGGAACACGATCGGGAACTCGAGCCCCTTGGCGGCATGCAGCGTCATGAGGAGCACCGACGAGTCGTCGTCGGTCTCCAACTGATCGGTGTCGGCCACGAGGCTGATTCGCTCCAGGAACTCCTCGACCGTTTCGAAATCTCTCGCCACCCCCACGAGTTCGTGAAGGTTCTCGATGCGCGACTCGTTCTCGATGCTGCGTTCCGCTTCGAGCTCGGCCACATATCCGGACCACTCGAGGATGCGCTCCAGGAGCACCGCCGGGCCCTTGGAGACTTCGTCGGTCAGGGATTCGATGAGCGTTGTGAACGACTCGATCCCGCGCACCGCCCGCCCCGTGACGCCCGCTTCGTCCGCACGATGTAACGCCGAGAAAAAGGGAATCCCTCGTGACCGGGCGTACGCATCAAGTCGGCCAACCGACGAATCCCCCACCCCGCGTTTGGGCAGATTGAGGACACGTTTCACGCTGACCTCATCGTCCGGATTGAGCACCACCCGCAGATACGCCATGGCGTCCTTGATCTCGCGACGATCATAGAAACGGGTACCGCCGATGACCTTGTAGGGGATGCCAGAGCGCATCAGCTGTTCTTCAATGACCCGCGACTGCGCGTTGGTCCGATAAAAGATCGCGACGTCACCCCACCGGTAGTGACCTGAGTCGTGGAAGCTCGCCGTCTCCGATGCCACCCAACTGGATTCGTCGCTTTCATCGTCGGCGCTGAAACGTCGGATTTTGACGCCCAGTCCGGCATCGGTCCAGAGCTCCTTGGGCTTCCGCGAGGAGTTGAGGCTGATGACCGCGTTGGCTGCATCCAGGATGGTCTGCGACGACCGGTAGTTCTGTTCCAACAGAATCACCGTGGCGTCGGGGAACGCTTGCTCGAACTCCAAGATGTTGGAGATGTCCGCGCCGCGGAATCGGTAGATCGATTGATCCCCATCACCGACGACACAGACGTTTCGATGTTCGCCCGCCAGCAGGGTGACCAACCGGTTCTGCACAGGGTTCGTGTCTTGGAACTCGTCGACCAGCACGTGGCGGAAGCGCTGCTGATAGTGGGAGCGGACCTCCGGGTGGGTATCGAGCAATTCAACCGTCACTGACAACAGGTCATCGAAGTCCATGGCGCCCGCCGTCTTCAGGCGAGCCTGGTACTCGCGGTAGGCATCGGCGATCTTGCGTTCGATGATGACCGTCGCCGAGGCGGCCAGTTCCTCGACGCCGATGCCACGGTTCTTCGCAGCCGAGACCGCCGCCTGCACGGACCGCGGGGTCATCTTCTTGGGGTCGATCCCAAGGTCACGCATCACGTAGGACATGAGCCGAACAGCGTCGGCCTGGTCGTAGATCGAGAACTGCGACGGGTAGCCGAGCACTGACGCGTCCCGCCGAAGGATGCGAACGCACGCCGAGTGAAACGTGGACACCCACATCTTCTGCGCCACTGGGCCAACCAACGCCGCCACCCGGCTCTTCATCTCATCCGCGGCTTTGTTGGTGAAGGTGATGGCAAGGATCTCGAAGGGTGACACGCCGCGCCGCTCGATGAGATGGGCGATCCGATGGGTGAGGACCCGCGTTTTTCCCGAACCAGCACCGGCGATGATCAGGAGCGGTCCGTCGCCGTGCACGACGGCCTCGCGTTGTGACGGATTCAGCCCGGCGGTCAGCTCATCGTCGTCGTCGAACGGATCGGAGGAATCATGGGACATGGCCAATCCAAAACTACTCGGGCGCTGCGACAGCCACGGCCGGAGGACAGCGTGGCGGGTGACCATGGGTCCCGAGGGCAGCCGGGTACCGTTATCGCATGGGTCGGTTTCGCGGGTGTGTCGCCATCATCTTGATGGCCGTCGCTGGTGGCATCCTCGCGATGCACACCGCTGGCGCAACTCCCGATATCCCTGCCGACCATCACTCCACTCCGATGGCTGTGCCGTCGCAGGCGATGGCTGAGCCCCTCCAGCCGATGGCTGTGTCCCCGAGCCAGGTGGCGTCGGGGTGCGACGACCACTGCCCCCACGAATCCGACCATCACGCTGGTCATCTCGGCGCGATGTGCGCCATGGCACTCGTGGTGACCGCTGGTATCGCACTCGCAGCCCGCACCCAGCGATCTCGCTCAACCACCCGCGTACCGGCGATCGAACCCGCCAAGACCTTGCGGCGACTGCTCGACTGGGTCCCGGCACGCCCTCCAGATGTCTTCTCCCTCTTGGTGATCCGCTGCTGAGTTCGGCGCCTGCGCCCGACCTCACACCCAGATCAACCAACAAGGAGAAGTACTCATGAATACGACCCGCGCAGCTCTCGCTGCCGCATTGCTCCTGACGTTCGGTGCCACGGCATGCTCGAACGACAGCACGACTCACACCGCCGCAACCCCAACGACGGTGTCATCAGCCGCGCTCCCCAGCGGAGTGAACGCCGCCGATGTCATCTTCGCTCAGCAGATGATTCCTCATCATCAGCAGGCCGTCGAAATGTCGAAGGCCGTTCTCGACCGGGGTCAGAACTCGGAGGTCCGTTCGCTGGCCGAGCAGATCTCGGGCGCTCAGGATCCAGAGATCACGACCATGAAGGGATGGCTCACGACGTGGGGCCAACCCGAAGCTGCTGGCAAGAACGACGGCATGGATGGCATGGACGGCATGGATCACTCGACGGACGAGACGATGGTCGGAATGATGTCCAGCGACGAGATGACGATGCTCGGCGCCGAGTCGGGCGCCAAGCTCGACGCGCTCTACGTCGAGCTGATGATCAAACATCACCAAGGAGCCATCACCATGGCGGAGAAGCAGGTTGCGGACGGGAAGGATCCGGGAGCCATCGCTCTGGCCAAGGCGATCATCGTCGCCCAGCAAGGAGAAATCTCGACCATGAACCAGCTCCTTCCAACACTCACGTCCTCGTAAGGTCACCGCGCCTGCGTCGATCGACTGCACTGTCGGTCGACGCAGGAGCGGCGCTGAATCGAACGAGTCGAAACACACCACTCGGTAGCGCTTACGACTGTCGTTGATGTGCCGATTGGTTCGTCATGGAAGGCCTGCGGTTTGTCCAAGCACGCATTGCGACGATCACACAGAAGTTCGAACCGACTCCGACGACGTCGACGCCGCTCGGTTCGCCGAGCGCATCGAGTCGAGTGGGGCTGGGTGGTGGGGCATCGGGCACCTTCGATCAGTTCCTGACGGGCGCGCTGGGAACGACACCAGCGACTCAACTGTCGCCAGGCAGCTACGGGGCGTTGACCCCGCCCGACGAGTTGCGATCGTTCGGCAATGGACAGATCCCGGCGAGTCAGCTGACCGAGATCGGTGTTGGGCAACATCGCCTGTCCGCTGATGCCGCCGCCGCGTTCAAACAGATGCGGGTGGCCGCCTCAGCAGCCGGGGTCGACATCGGCGTCACGGACTCGTATCGAAGTCTCGACCAACAGGTCAACCTTGCTCAACGCAAGGGGCTGTATTCGCAAGGGGGCCTGGCAGCGGAGCCAGGGACGAGCAATCACGGGTGGGGTCTTGCCGTGGACGTTGACGTCAATCCGACCGGTCAAGCGTGGCTCCGGGCCAACGGGGCGAGATTTGGATTCGTCGAGGACGTTCCCCGCGAGCCGTGGCACTGGACGTACCGCCCGTCATAGCTCCCCGGTTGGTGCCGGGAGACGACTTCCGCTCACGGCAACAAACATGGCGAGCGAACACAGGACGATGCCCATTCCGAGGAGTTGGATCGTCGAGATCGTGTCACCGAAGATCACCGCCGAGGCGACGGTCGTCGTCACCAGGACATTCAGCGAGACCGTCGATGTATAGGCGACGGACAGGCTGCGTTGGGACCACGTCATCAGGAGATGACCGGTGCCAGGAATGGCCACGAGGAGCACGGGCCAGAAGAACTGCCCGGCCGAGGGAAGTGACCATCCTGATCCCAGCAGTAGTGCGCCTGGCAGGGTCGTGAGCGCGGCGATCCAGAGACCGGCGGCCTGGTATTCGATGGTCCCGAGATGTTCACGAGCGGATTTCGTGCCCACGAAATACAGGCACCCGATGGCTGTTGCACCGAGCGCGAGAAGGTCGCCGTGCAGGCTCCACTGGCCGCTCGACGTCGAGCCCGCGACCGTCACGACAGCCCCGACGACGGCGAGCACCATCAGCCCCGCCCGGCGGGCGTCGAGTCGATCGCCGTAGAGCTTCCACGCAACGGGAGCGAGCATCACCGGCTGGAGCGTGGCGATGACCGCCGCGCTCGCAGTCGTCGTTTCCTGCAGCGCTGTGAAGTAGAGCGATGCCTGCACACCGAAACCTATGCCGCCGAGCGCGGCGATCCGCAGGGTTCGGCGGGTCAACCGACCGCCTCCGGCAACAAAGATGACGGTGTAGATCGATGCGCCGCAGAGGGTCCGCCACAGTGCCAATTGCGGTCCGGGGATGCCTGATCCGCGAACGATGACGTTGCCGAAGCCCCAGAACAGCGTGGCGGTGCAGGCGGCGCCCATCGCCAGCGATCGCGGCCGCGCCCTGCGAGCAGCGCCGGCTTGCGTCGGCATCTGATCAGGCGGGCGCACGCCTCACGGTACCCCTGCCCAGCGAAATGATTCGAACGAGTTCGCGAGCGAGAGTCGCGCGAATCAGGCACCGTTGCGTGCGCCGGGCGCACGTTTCGGTGCCCGGAACGGTGCTGGTCAGGCGGTCAGCAACCGTTCCTCGAAAAACTGCAGCACCCGTTCGAGCGCGACAGCCGTCGGATGATCCGGCACATCCAGCAAGAGATCCTCGGTGACCACCGAGTGCGCCAGACGACGGATGCCCCACGGGTTGCCGGGTGAGGAGTCGATCTCGATGCCGATGAAGGCATCGCCGAGTTCGCGTCGTAGCGACGCGAATCGTTCCGGCGGGGCCAACTTGTCACCGGTAAACCGCATCCCGATGATGCATTGCCCCTCAACGGCGCGCTGTTTCACCTTGGCGAGGTCTCCTGGCGACAGGTGAAGATCGGCTTTGTGCTTCTTGTTGAGGTTGATCGGCAGCGACGGCTGCGAGAGGACCGGCGCAAGCATCTCCGGTTCCGCCATCATCCCCAGCGCGAATCCACCGGTCCAACACATCCCCAGCGCGCCGATCCCGGGCCCACCGCACTCAGCGTGAGCATGACGGCCCAGCGCCCGCAACCAGGTCGATATAGGTGCGGTCACGCCGGTGGCAAATGCCGCGAACTCCTTGGAGACACACGCGGCGGGAATCGTCTTCGCGTACACCCCGATTCCAGGAGGAGCGCCGGGCACGCCGAAGAGATACGGCATCCACACCGAGAACCCGCGGTCCCGGACCATGCGGGCGAACTCAGCAACCTTTGGCGTGATGCCGGGCATTTCGGCCAGCACGATCACCGCAGGGCCGGAACCACTTCGGTAGACGCGATGGGTCACCGACGTATCGGTGAAGTTCTCGGTCGTGAAATCAGACAGTGGGTCGTTCGGCATCGCCGGATCGTATCGGCGGTGAGAGATGCAACGTCGCAGTCGTGTCGACCTCTCCCTCTATATCTGCTATTGATTACTATCATATCAAATGTTATCGTATGGTCATGACCACCACTTGGTACATCCACCTCGCTGTCGCCGCAGGATGGCTCATCGTGGTTCCTCTGGCCATCGGTCGTGCACGCTCTGCGCAGCGTCGGTCGCTGAGCCCGCTCGCCCAACTCGCCGTTGGGTGCTACGGCGCAGTCGCCATCGGAGCATTGATCACGTCGGCGAGCGGGTGGACGATGTTCGGCATCGAGGAGCCGATCGTGGAGCTCACCGCCGTCCACTTCCTATACGCCGGCATCGGAGCCACGGCCCTCGCCGATTTCGCTCAACGCCAGCACGCTGGACGTCTCGGGTGGTGGGCGCTTCTGGCGACCACGGGATCGCCCCCCATCGTTGCGCTCGGATTCGTGTCGAAGGTCGGCCCGATCCAGGTGGGCGGCGCGATAACGATGACCATCGGCGTGTGGTGCACGAGCATCATCTTGGGCCAGATCGCCATCCATCCCACTCCGCCGCTGCCGGCCCGACTCGCATTCGGTGTCGCGGCACTCGTTCCGTGGGTCCCGATGGTGTTGGCAGTCTCGTGGGCAGCAGGGCAGCATTGGGACGTGCGTGCCCTCTCGATCGACGCCATGATCCGAACCCATGGCGCCGCCAACTCCACTGGGTTCATCATCGCCGGACTCGTCGGCCGGCTCCTCGTTCTCCGCACGACACCCGCCATGGTCGACCCAGTTCCGGCGCCGGTATGAACTCGCTGGGCCTGGTCTGGGGCCGACCATCTCCTGCACTGTTGGCGAAGGAACTCGACGCCGCAACGATGCGAGCCGTCACCTACGACCACGTCGGCTCCACCATCGAACCCGAGCGATGGCCACTTCGAACGAACCACTCGCGTTCGATCACCATTGGCCACGGGCAGGCAATGTTCGAGGCAGCCTGCGAGGGACTCCGACGCTGGGAGTGCCATCGGGGTATTGGTGCGTTCGTCGTTCCCGACTCGGCCCCCCTCACGCTCGGAACGACACTGCTGGTGACCTTACGACTGGGGCCCGTCAGCATCATCGTTCCCGATCGGATCGTTGCCGTTGTCGATGTCACCACCCAGAGTGCCGAAGGCACGCATCGCACGTTCGGCTTTGCCTACGGAACCATCGAGGGTCATCAGGAGCGCGGCGAGGAGTCGTACCTCGTCGAGATAGACGCCCAGGGCGTCGTCACTGCGACCATCCGGGTCGATGCATCGGCGGCCACGTGGGCGGCGAAGCTCGTATCCCCAGCGGTGATCGCCTTCCAACACGCGGCGGTCAACCGCTACCTCGGCGCTCTCGCCCGGTACGCTCGATCGGTTGGCGAGCCGCTGCGCGACCGTCCTACTGAACTCCGGCGACCGGACCAATAGGGACGACCGACGGAACGTTGGGAGTCCGTGAGGGAATAGGGGCAGGAGGTCGTCATGACGGACTCCAAGCGGTACGTGTTGTCGCAGCGCAGCATCCGCTGGCTCGTAGTTTGTGGTGAGAGTCGACGGGGACGAGCGATATTGTGCCGATGCTGAGAAAGGGGAGTCCGATGCCCAGGCGCGCAGTTGGTGAGTTGGAAAACGACGTCCTGACGATCCTGTGGTCGGCTGGGATCCCTCTGACGCCGTCCGAAGTCTTGGAGCAGCATGGCTCGAACCTGGCCTACACGACGGTCATGACCGTCCTCTCCAGGTTGTGGCAGAAGGGACACGTGACCCGCACCCAGCGTGGTCGAGCCTTTGGATACGCGCCCAAGCTCTCCGAAGGCGAGTTCGGAGCAGCTCAGCTCGCCGAGGCGCTGTCAAAGGTGCAAGACCGACCTGCCGCCCTCTCCCGGTTCGTCGGGACACTCAGCGGGGCAGAAGCTCGGCAACTTCGCGCTGCCCTTGATGAACGAGGCCGGCAGAAATGACCGTTCTCGCAACGTGTTCCGTTCTCTCGGCCGCAGTGATTGCCGTGACGTTGATCGCACTCCCCCGGCTTCATCCTCGGATCGCAGCCATCGCCCTGTTGCTCGGATCGCTTGCCGCTGCCACGGCAGGTTTGTGGGCACTGTCGGTTCCCACTTTTGCCTATCTGTTCCACTCGACCTCCGACGGACTTGCTGGGTGGTGTCGATCTCTACTTGGCAACAGCCAGGTCCCGTCATGGCTCGGACTTCCTTCAGCGATTCTCTTGGCAACGATCCTCCTGCGACTGGTCAGGCGGTGGCGGGTGCTTCATCGATCCAGTCGCCACATCCCCGTGGGCGAGCGGATCACCATCGTTGATCAGGATGAGCCCCTCGCGATGACGACCTCCGGCCGAACAGGGCGAATCATTGTCTCGACGGGCATGCTGGACGCACTCACGCCGCTCGAACAGCGCTCGGTGTTTGCCCATGAACTCACACATTTGGACCACCGTCACGACCGATATCTGTTGTGGTCTGAGCTCGCAGCGATCGCCAACCCGCTGGTCGCGCCGCTCAATCGATTGTTGCGTCGCTCATTGGAGCGGTGGGCTGACGAGAACGCAGCCGAGGCAGTCGGTGACCGAACCGTCGTGGCGCGGGCGCTCGAGATTGCCGCCAGGTCCACACTTGGTTTGCCGACGCTCGGGTCTGGGATGGGTCATTCGGAGGTGCTCGCTCGACTCGACGCGCTCGACCTGCCTGCGCCGCGGGGCCACCACAGCGTGGCTGGCGAAGCGCTGATCGTCGTCGGGCTAGCGACCGCTGCCGTGAATGTCGTTGGCACCGGACTGCAGTTCCATCAGCTCCTCGAGTTGCTGGTGCACGTGTGCCCGTTCTGATGAGGACCTAACGACTACTTCAAGTAGTATTTGAGCCTGTCATCGAAAATTCTTGATCGCTCGGAGGCGTGATCGGCGTCGCTTCGACTGCATGCGCCCGATCAACGCCGTCGAGAGTTTCGAGATCGTCGGGTCGCCACATGCAGTTGTGGGACGTTCGGCCCTAGTACGACAACCTGTAGCAGGTGATGCTGGTCGTCGACGAAGAACCGACTCGGAGGAAAGCATCATGTGGAACGGATATTCAGCGTGGATGTGGCTGATGATGCTGCCCGGACTTCTCCTCGTCTGGGCACTGCTCGCGTGGGTCGTGCTGCCAGCGGCTCGTCAAGGACGGAGGGGACCACTCACGCCTCTGGATCGCCTGGACGGTCGGCTCGCCGATGGCGATATCGACGTGGACCAGTACCGAACTCTCCGCAGTGAACTCGAGCGTCATTCATGAACCCAAGAACGCCAAGAACGCCAAGAACTCTTGCGGTGGGATGGGCGTGGTTGCAACGGCTTCCCAGATCTGAAAGCGAAGCATCACATCTGACCCAACGGCCGGCCGAGTCTTGATCCACGACGAGCCGAACGCTTCCTACCAGCGCAGTGGGGACACTGGGCCTCCGCCTGCCGATCAACCCGGGCGCGACCCCGAGATCCCGACGGAGCACCCGACTCCTGGCCACGGCGGAATGGACGACTCGACGATGGATCACGAATCGATGGGCCACATGGCCAGCGACATGCGAAACCGGTTCGTGGTCGCCTTGGTGGTCGCGCTCATCATCACGATGTACTCCCACATCGGGATGGACATCCTGAAGCTGAACCTCCCCATCCCGTTCGGCCTCCGGATCGATGTGTGGCAACTCCTGCTGAGCCTGCCGGTCATCTTCTATT
>JBBRSC010000029.1:0-20021 GCA_038245795.1 Acidimicrobiales bacterium | reverse complement strand
CCAGAAGCTACCGAGTCGCTCCCTGTCAACCAATCTCTCAGCGCGACGGCCGCCAAAAAAAGAACACGGCGGGGAGCCCCGAAGGACCCCCCGCCGCGATGATGAACTGGCTCAGCCGGCGGCAGAGCAGACGGTGTTGGTGATGACGCGGGCCACTTCGTACGGATCGCAGTTGGCGTTCGGCCGACGATCCTCGGCGTACCCCTTCTGATCCTTGGCCACCTGCCACGGGATTCGGATTGATGCCCCTCGGTCGGACACCCCGTACCGGAACTGCGAAAAGTGCGCCGTCTCGTGCATGCCAGTGAGGCGGTCCTCGTACCCGAAGCCATAGACGGCAAGATGCTCCTCGACCTTGCCCGGAGCACCGATCGACTCACACGCCGCGACGATGGCGTCGTAGCCCTCACGCATGGCCTTGGTGGAAAAGTTGGTGTGACACCCTGCACCGTTCCAGTCGCCCTTGATGGGCTTCGCGGAGATGGACGCGTCGACCCCGTAGTCCTCGGAGATGCGATAGAGCAGGTAGCGGGCCATCCACATGTGGTCGCCGATCTCCATCGGGCTGGACGGACCGATCTGGAATTCCCATTGGCCCAACATCACCTCGGCATTGGTGCCGGCAATCTTCAGGCCCGCATCGAGGCACGCCTCGGTGTGGGCTTCAACAATGTCGCGTCCGGCGATCTCGGTGGCGCCGACGCCGCAGTAGTACGGGCCCTGGGGCGCCGGGTAGTGGAACAGCGGTTCGGGCCAACCCAAGGGACGACCAGCCTTGAAGAACGTGTACTCCTGCTCCATACCGAACCACATCTCCTGGTCGGCGAACTTCTCGGCGACAGCGACGAGCGGTGCGCGCGTATTGGTCGGATGCGGCTCCATCGTGTCAGGAATGAGTACGTCGCAAAGTACGAGAAGGTCCTCGCCACCACGGATGGGATCCGGGCAGTTGAAGACGGGTCGGAGCACGCAATCGGAGTTGGACCCCGGCGCCTGATTGGTGGACGAACCGTCGAAACCCCAGATGGGGAGATCGGCGCCGTCATCGACGATCCTGGTCTTCGATCGCATGAGCGGCGTCGGCTCGGTACCGTCGATCCAGATGTATTCAGCCCTGAATGGCACAGACATCACCTTTTGTTCGGGGACCACACCGTGGGTGGCCCAGTCTGGTTTGAATGGCACGCACGGTACGCCGCAAGCGGAGGCGTTCGGGCCGGTGGGTAGGCTCAACCTAGGCCATTTCCTGGTCGTTGCCCGAATGTGAACGCTGTGTGAAGCGGTCGCCTGTCCCCTCCGCTCGGAGCCACCATGAGCCAACCTACGTCGATGGAACAACAGCAGTCCTATGTACTCCGGACCATTGAGGAGCGTCGGGTTCGACTTGTCCGCCTGTGGTTCACCGACGTCCTCGGTCAACTGAAGTCGGTCGCTATTTCGCCCGTCGAACTCGAGACCGCGTTCGAGGACGGTGTGCAGTTCGACGGCTCGGCGATCGATGGGTTCAGTCGCGTCCAGGAGACCGACGTCCTCGCAATCCCCGACGCTGGGAGCTTTCAGCTCATGGGCTGGGGCGACGGTGGAGATCTGTCGGCCCGCATGTTCTGCGACCTGGTGAATCTCGATGGAACCCCATTCGAGGGGGATCCTCGCCAGGTGCTCAAGCGAAATCTCGCCAAGGCACGAGAAGCAGGTTTCAGTTTCATGTGTTCGCCCGAGGTCGAGTTCTTCTACTTCGACGCGGAGGCGGCAGCTGAGGGCACCCCCAAGCCGCTCGATCGAGCCGGCTATTTCGATCTGACCACGTTCGACGCGTCGTCGGACATCCGTCGGGCCACCATCCAGCGACTCGAAGCAACCGGCATTCCCGTCGAGTACTCGTTCCACGAAGACGCACCATCACAGCACGAGATAGATCTGCGCTATACCGACGGATTGTCCACCGCTGACAACCTGATGACGTTGCGGCTGGTCGTTCGAGAGGTCGCCCTCGAGCACGGGGTGCACGCAACGTTCATGCCCAAACCGCTCGGCGGAGTTCAAGGCTCCGGCATGCACACCCATCTCTCGCTCTGGAACGAGCACGGGAATGCCTTCTTCGATGCCGACGACCCGTACACGTTGTCCGGCACCGGTCGCTCCTTCATCGCGGGACTGCTCACGCACGCTCCAGAGATGACCGCCGTCACGAATCAGCTGGTGAACTCGTACAAGCGGTTGGTGCTGGGGTTCGAGGCACCCGTCCACGTGAGTTGGGCGCGATCGAATCGGTCGGCACTCGTCCGGCTCCCCATCTCGAAGCGGGGCAAGGAGGCCTCGGGTACCCGGCTCGAATACCGGGCGCTCGATCCGGCGTGCAATCCGTACCTGGCATTCTCGGTACTGCTGGCGGCCGGGCTCGCCGGCATCGAGCGGGGATACCGCCTCGAGGAGGAAGCCGAGGCGAACATCTTCGAGCTGACCGACGCCGAGCGGAAGGCGAAGGGCATCCGCCTGCTGCCAACATCGCTAAGCGACGCACTCGATCAGATGGAAACATCAGAGTTGGTCCGCGAAGCTCTCGGCGAACACATCTTCGAGTGGTTTCTTCGGAACAAGCGATCCGAGTGGAACGACTACAAAGCACACGTCACGCAGTTCGAACTCGACCGCTACCTCGGCGTCTGGTGATCCAATGGAACCCCTCCTGCTCTACCCCGATCCTCCCCCGGCCGATGTCGTCCGCGCCCTCGACCTTGCTGGCTTCTCGTGGAAGGCCATCAGCGATGAAGCCTCGGCCACCGCTGGCAGCTGGGGTGGAGCCATCATATCTGCCGAAGAAAACGGTGATCAGGCCTTCGCCTTTGCTCGCGTGATCCGGGGAGGCGACGCCAACATCGCTCCGTTGCTCCTGTTGATCCGTGGTACTCAGCTCGCGGACCTCGAAGGTCGCCACGAGAGCTTCGACGACTTCTGCGTCACGCCCTTCCATCCAGTGGAGTTCGAGGCACGTCTCAAACATCTTCTCGTGCGAGGTGGATTCAGCGATCTGACCGAGGAGATCGTCATGTACGACGCGCTCGTCCTGAATCTGGAGACGTATCAGGCGATCATCGGCGGACGACCGCTCGACCTCACGTACATGGAGTACGAGCTGTTGAAGTTCCTCTCCTCGAACCCGGGTCGCGTGTTCACACGCGAAACCCTGCTGTCTCGGGTGTGGGGCTACGAGTACTACGGCGGGGCCCGAACCGTCGACGTTCACATCAGGCGGCTACGCGCCAAGCTTGGCGAGGAACATGCCGCGCTCATCCAAACGGTACGAAGCGTCGGCTACAAATTCGGCGAGAGCCGCTGGAACAGCTGACCGAATTCCCGTTCAGACGTTGAGGTCGATGAGCTCGGAGCCCTCGTTGCGCTTCTCGGCGTCGATTTTCAACAACGTTCCCATGACGGCCGCCAGGATTCCGCCGGAAATGATGACCGCCACAGGTATCACGAGGATCAGGGCGATGACGACTGCGATTGCTCCGGCCATCTCGTCAGTGTATCGGCGCGTGGACCCACGCCTCGATCTCGACGACCGCACCAATGGGAAGCGCCGCTACCGCGACGGCCGATCGGGCCGGTCGATGGCCCGCGGCGTGAGTGTCGAAGTACCCGACGTAGATCTCGTTGAGCGCCACGTAGTCGGCCATGTCGACCAAGAACACGGTGGTCTTGATGACGTCGGACAGCGAAGCTCCAGCCCCCTCGACGAGTCCCCGGAGGTTGTCGAGAGCTTGAGTGAGCTGCGCCGCGAAACCGTCCGCTAAGCCGGCTGAGCCCAGTCCGACCTGACCCGACACCACCAGCCACTCGCCAGCGCGAAGAATCGGTGTGTAGGGACCAACAGGTGTGCTCATGTCGACGACTCCTCGATGTGCCCAATCGATTCCAGAGCCCGACCAGTGGGCCACGCGGGCGGGAACCCCTGATGCTTCCAGATCGCCAGGGCCACTGCTGCCAAGACGACGTCGGAGCCGTTGACCGGTGGACCGGTACCGGCGACGATCTCGACGTCAACACGCGGCATATCGCCCGGCCGAACGATGCCAAAGCTCCGAATGGTGAGGTCCACAGGCTCGCCCGTCTCGTCGAGCGTCAGGGCTTCGCTGGTCACCCATCCGAGCGCCTGATGCGCCGCGCCCATACAGGCGCTTCGCAGCGCCATCTCGTCAAGTACCCGTCCGCACTCGACCCGTACGGCGATCGATGGACGGCGGGACGCCAATGATTCGGCGCCGGCTGGGCCCGATCCGCTCGAGGGGACGCCGATCTGGGGGGCAAGGATCTGAGCCGACGCAACGGCACCTTCGGGGCTGATGACGTGCGCGGCGCCGGTCGCCGCTGCTACCGCTACGACGACTTCAATCCACCCCGCGCCGCGGAGATCGACCGACGTAGGGGGGCCCAACACGTCAACCTCGATGACCTCGATGGCTGGCGCCACCGTCGCTATCGCCTTCCGGACACCAGCGGTTCGTGCCACTCGGACGATTCCGGTTCCGTCGGCACGCACACCGAGCGCCATCGGAGGGCGTTTCGGCCCAAGGCGGACGACGTCTTCGCGGGTATACAGCGCCAAAACGGACCGTCCGGTTGCCTCGGCGAGTTGCGACGCTGCGACACCGACCGGCGAATGGCGCTTCGCTCCAAAGGCGCCGCCATTCGCCAACGCCGTAGACGGCGTTCCTCCAGGTTCGCACCACGCGGCATCGCATTCGAGGTAGCCGGGCTCCAGCCAGGACGTCGTCAGCTCGACGGCCCATTCGCCTTCGGGTACCGCCAGCGGCGTCGCGGCGGCCAAGGTGGTGCGACGGCCCTGCACGCGCTGGGTCCGACCCCGGAGTTCGACCATCGTCTCTGCTGTCAACCAATTGCCGGTCGCATCGAGCATCGCAACGAGCGAATCGCGCGGCGCCGTATCTGCGGAGAAGCCGCCGCGACCCAGCGCGATCTCGGGCGCGACCCGCTGGGGTGCGTGGCCCTCGAGCGTGGCGCGTTCGCCGGCGGCGGTGAGGTTTCGATCGGGGGTCTCGATGGCTCGATTCCCGACGGGCGGGTCCCCCGAACCGGCGACCAGCGCCGCGGCGTCATAGATAGGTCGCCAGCCCGTGCACCGACAGAGATGCGCCGCCAATGCTCGACCGACAGCAGCTTCGTCGCCCAGGTCGGAGCGCACCCGCAACGCTTCGAGCCTCATGACGATCCCGGGCGTGCAGAACCCGCATTGCGTGGCCCCGGTCGCACACATTGCCGCCGACCACAGCTCAGCAACCTCACCGTCGAGACCCTCGACGGTGAGGATCTCCCGTCCGGCAACGCGGCGCACCGGTGTCACACAGGACACCCGAGGATCGCCGTCAACCCAGACGGTGCAACATCCGCACTGCCCCTGTGGCGCACACCCGTCCTTGGCTCCTACCAGCGCGAACTGGTCGCGCAGGACATCGAGCAACGAGCCCTCGTCGCTGTCGACGCTGACGTCCTGACCATTGAGGCGAAAGCTGACCACGGGACCGGAACGATAGCTTCCCAGTATGAACCAGCATTCCCGACGGCAGTTCCTGAGCGGCGCAGCGGCCTCCGCCGCCGGTGCCTTCGGACTTGCGGCGTGCGGGGACGATTCGGATCGGTCGGCCGGAGGGAACAACTCTGGGGGCTCGACGGCCTCGCAGACCGGGCAGCTGATCGCCAACTTCCCCCAGGAGGGCTTTGTCGCCGCCGGCCAACCCTCGCGTCTCCCATTCCTGATCACCGGACCCGGCGGAGCTCCACTCGACACGTTGAGCGGCCCGGTGACGTTCCGGATTCTGCGCAACAGTCAACCCATCGGCGATCCCATCGTGGTCGCTCCCCACGGGCGGGGGATCCCCAAGGCGTTCCTCCCGCTCCGCACCACCTTCGACCAGCCCGGGTACCACGACGTCTCCGCCACCTACGAAGGGATCGACCTCGAGGCCGTCACCGTCGGCGTCGCAACCGCCGCCGACGTCGTGATTCCTCAGATCGGTGGGTCCCTCCCATCGATTGCGACACCGACCATCACCAACCCAGCGGGCGTCTCGCCGATCTGTACCCGCGTGCCGGCGTGCCCGTTCCACGAAGCCGACCTCGTCACCTCGCTCACCGCCGGAGTGCCGATGATGGTGTTGCTGTCGACCCCGCTCTTCTGCTCGTCGGCGATCTGCGGTCCGGTTCTGGAGCTCATGATCACGGCCGCGGGCCAGCACCCGGATGTTCGGGTCATCCATGTCGAGCCCTACGCCAACCCCAACGACGTGCCGTCGATCGGATTGGCCACCCCCTCGCCTTTCGTGACGGCAGCCAAGTTCTCCTACGAGCCGACGCTGATCGTGGTCGGCAGCTCGGGCAAGATTCTCGACCGACTCGACACCATTTTTGACGCAGACGAACTCGACAATGCCTTCTCGTCGTTGGCGTGATCCATCCTGAGCAGTTCGCTCAGTAGCCAGCCAGCTTGGCGCGCTGGTACGCCTCCGTGATCTCCAGCTCGGCGGCCTCACGACCCTGCCACTCGCGAACCTCGGAGAACTTGCCTGGTTCGAGATCCTTGTACGCCTCGAAGAAGTGCTTGATCTCATCGAGCAGATGATCGGGAAGGTCCTCGAGGTCCTTGACATCAGCCCACCGTGAGTCGTTGGCGGGAACTGCCAGGACCTTTGCGTCAGGGCCGGCATCATCTCGCATCCAGAAGACGCCAACAGCGCGGGCCTTCACGCGGCAGCCTGGGAACGTCGGCTCGTCGAGGAGCACCAACACGTCGAGGGGATCGCTGTCCTCACCCAGGGTGCCTGCGATGTACCCGTAGTCCGCCGGGTACGCCATAGCGGTGAAGAGCCGACGATCCAACCAAACGTGGCCCGTCCCGTGATCGATCTCGTACTTGTTGCGCGAGCCCCGCGGAATCTCCACGACCATCTCGAAGTCAGCCATGTGCGGTGATCTACCTGATAGGACAGCGGGTTCGGTTGCTGACGGAATCAGCTGAAGGACTGGCCGCACCCACACGTCTTGTTGGCGTTGGGGTTGGTGATGTTGAACCCGGACTGATCGAGGCCGTCCTTGTAGTCCAACTCGGCTCCGGTGAGCAGCTGTGCGCTCGACGGGTCGACGACAACGCGGATCCCGCCCTTCTCGGATGTCACATCATCGGCCGAGATGTCGGTGTCGAAGAACATCTCGTACGCAAACCCGGAACAGCCGCCGGGACGGACTGCGACCCGCAGAGCAAGGGAGTCGTCGCCTTCAGCTTCGATCAGGGTGCGGACTTTGACAGCGGCAGCGTCGGTGATCGTGATCATGGCGGAGACTCCTCGTCGAACGGACTTCCTCAGTGTAGGGCCCCAATCCCTCCCCAGGGCAGTCGTGTGTGTCACAGGCAACGGTGCTGGATCGGCTGAGCCTCAGCCGCACTCGGTGAAACCGCCGCCGGTCAGTCGTCGATACGACGAGAGGTCAGGGCGTCGAATTCCACGTCGTCGGGGAGCACGATTCGCAAGCCAGACTCGTGAACGGTGACACGGGGCAGGACCGGCTCGATACGACCCACCGACGCCGCATGATCGATCACCTCGTCAGCCGAATTGAACTGCAACAGCGACTCCAGGGTCCGGACGGTCGGAAAGATCAGCTCGAATTCACCGGCAGCATGCTGTTCGAGGGCCCGTTCGGGACTGATCCAGACCGAGGAGATGACTTCGCGATCGTCGTGGACCGGCTCCTGTCCCTCGGGAGCGTGCGCCACGAAGAACCGAGTGTCGTAGCGACGCGGCGCGCCGAGGGGCGTGATCCATCGACTGAAGTAGTGCATCCGATCGGTGGCCAAGAGCAACGATTCCTCCGCACAGATGTCTCCGAGCGATCGGTCCCCACTGTCGACGGCGCGCCGATGTTCCACGAATCGTTCCGCCACCACGGTGTCAGAGAGGTCGACGTCGCTGCCATCTCGATGGACCGCCAGGAGGACGCCCGCTTCCTCGAAGCTTTCCCGGATCGCTGCCACCCAGAAGGCCAGGCCGCCGGCGCCCACCTCGACCTGTGCGCTCGCATCGGCATCAATGCGCCCGACACAGAGGGCCTCGTAGTCGACGGAGCTGTCGCCCGGATCCACCCCGCCGCCAGGAAAGACGTAGGCACCGCCCACGAAATCCGACTGGAGGTTCCGCCGAAGCATGGCGACCTCGAAACCCGACCCAGCGTCCCGGAGCAACATCACCGTCGCGGCGTCACGAACGACCACCAGATCGGGGTCTGGTGTCTCGAGGTTCATCGAGGTCGGCCTTGTTGGAGGCCCCGAGGCGGAACTCAATGGATCGGACCGAGCTCCGGGCCGTCGATGCGGGCAGGGAAAATGATCTCCTCGCCGTCGATGTCGATCACGTCGTCGTCGTTGACAACGACCGGATCGGGTCCCGTACGCCACGCCTCGCCGGGCCGTTGATAGGCACGAGAAGTGTCTGACGTCGTCGAGAACCCAAAGGGGTCGGAGTTCGTCGACCAGCGACTGGTGGGTTGGGCACCGGTATGGAATGTCTGCGAACCCGAGTTGGAGCCGAACCCGGAACCCCCGAATCGTGAGGTATCGAACGTCGCCGACTGCCCGACGCGATCGAGTCGGTTCCGGAGCAGCCGAATGACCAATCGGCGCGCTGAACTCCGCACGGGCGGGCAGACCAGCAGTAACCCACAGACATCAGTGACGAACCCCGGCGTGAGCATCAGCACCCCGGCGGCCAGAATCAGGAAGCCGTCGACCACATCAGCCGTCGGCATGCGGCCGGCTTTCAGGCCGCCGCGGATCCGATGGACAGCCTCGAGCCCTTCCCGTTTCACCAACCATGCACCTGCGGCGCTGAAGAGGATCATGATCAGGATCGTGCCCTCGTTGCCGATGATCGACGACACCTTGAGGATGACGACGATCTCGGCAATCGGGACGGCCACAAACAGGACCGTGAGGATCAGCACCATCAGTTGACCAGCTTCATATCAGAACGAACAGATCCCCACGGATCACTTACTGGCGGATGGCAACGGCGGACTCGGCAATTTCACGCCGCTCCGCCTCGTTCAGTCCACCCCAGATGCCATGAGGTTCACGAATCTGCATCGCGTACTCCAGGCAGTCAGCGGTCACTGCGCAGCTGGCGCAGATGTCCTTCGCCCGTCGCTCACGTTCGAGACGCTCGGATTTCCGTTCGAATTGCGGCGGTGGAAAGAAAACTGCCGCCTGCGGGCCGCGGCAGGCGCCGCGGTGTTGCCATGACTCGAATGATGGTTGTGCACTCACAGAGACCCCCTATGTGAAGTGGGGCGCACGATAGAAGTGTTGACACGATCCGACAAGGATGAATTTGCAAGCAATGCGCTCACCATCGTGAGCGGACACAAAATCTACGTCAGTGGCGCTTCTCGCGATAGTCCTGGGCGGCGCCCTCGAGTGGTTCCACTTCGAGCGTCAGACCATCGATCGCCGCCACTTTCATCCGGTCCCCGACCGCCAGTGGGGTCGCTCGATTTGTACGAGCGCGCCACGTGGCCCCGTCGATCTCGACCACGCCGTCAGGGCTCACCGAATCGATGACCACGCCTTCGGCGCCGATGATCCACTCCCGACCGATGGTCGGCGTGCCGAAACGGGAACGGATCATGGCGGGCATCCCCGACACCATTGCGATTGCCAGCCCACCGACGCCCACCACCAACGACAGCCACGGCAGATCCACGCCGTCGAACAGGAACACTGATCCTGCGACCCACCCGACGGTGCCGATTCCGGCCCAGAAACGCGGGATACCGGCTTGGGTGTCGATGGCATACGCAATCGCCGACAGCCCCAGGATCACCAACGCCCACGGTCGAGTGGGCAACACGCCGAGTCCGTATCCTGCCAATGCAAATGAACCAGCGCCGACAACCCCGGCAATCCCGATACCAGCCGTGAAGAACTCGAAAATGAGCAACCCGACGCCGACGCTCAACAACAGATACGACACCGCCGGGCTGGCAGCGGTATGTAGGAGCTGGTTCCACAGCCCGAGCTTGGCGATCACCGCGACCGTCTTCGGTTCGAGCTTCGGATTTCCGTCCTTGTCGGTCACCTGGCGCGTCGTCACCCCCGCCAACCCAACGAGATGGTCGCCAGCCGTCAGCGAGATCCGATCGATCACGCCCAGCTCCTTGGCGCGATTCTCGTTGACGTCAGCGCTCCGGAGACCAGCGCGCTCACCGGCGAACAGGTCGCCGAACGTGTCGATCGAGAGGCGTTGCGAGCCGACGTTCCCGAGACGCGCGCCCGGAGC
This sequence comes from Acidimicrobiales bacterium, assembly GCA_038245795.1. Taxonomy (GTDB): domain Bacteria; phylum Actinomycetota; class Acidimicrobiia; order Acidimicrobiales; family Microtrichaceae; genus JBBRSC01. Next base: position 9,675 of record JBBRSC010000029.1, on the reverse strand, counting down.
CATCGTGGAGCCACGGAGTACTGCCACGAGCTCGGCGGCACCTCCGTAGGCGTGCGCTCCGGTGCCGACCCACGCCGTCACCGGAACTGTCGAATCCCGCATCCGCAGCATGAATCGATCGAACTCGGCGTTGTCGAGGACCACGCCGTCGCTGTCGAGTTGGAGGACCACGCCGATCGTTCCCGGCGTCGCGTTGGCTTCGCCCACCGCGGTCTGCATGAAGTCGACGAGGATGGGGTCGATCAACCCCGAAATCTGCACCACCCGAACGCATCCGTCGGGGATGCATGATGGCGCAGCGCCAGCCGGTCCGGCCATGGCAGCGAGGGTGACCGCCATGCCCGAGAGGGCCAACAACCCGAGGGTGGCTAGTCTGCGCATTCGATGGCCTCCGAAAGCAGATCGTGGATCCGGCACAGTTCCTGACCGCGCCGCGGGTCACCATCGTTGCGGGCAAGGGCGGTGTCGGCAAAACGACGGTGGCGCTGACCATGGCCATGGCGGCCACCAAGATCGGACTCTCGGCGTTGTTGATCGAGATCGAGGGCAAGTCCGCCATCGCGTCGCTCTTCGGGCGGGACGACGTGAGCTACGACGGAACCGAACTCTTTGGAGCCGACCAGTCGTCGGGTCGGGGTTCGCTCACCGCTCGGGCGTTGACTCCCGATGATGCGCTGCTGGAATATCTCCGCGATCACAATCTGAAGCGTATTTCGAACCGTCTGGCATCGTCAGGCGCCCTAGACATGGTGGCGACCGCCACGCCCGGAATTCGCGATGTACTGATCCTGGGCAAGGTAAAACAGCTCGAACGTTCCGGGGCCGCCGACGTGATCATCGTTGACGCTCCCGCCGCTGGTCACGCCATTTCGTTTCTCCGGAGCGCCTCCGGGCTCCTCAACGCCGTCAACGTTGGACCGATCGAAACGCAGGCGCGCGAAGTCATGGAGCTGTTGTCGGATCCCGATCGCTGCGAGATCGTCCTGGTCACGCTGCCCGAAGAAACTCCCGTCAATGAGATGGTGGAGACAGCCTTCAGTCTCGAAGAACTCGTCGGCATCAAGCTGGCCCCGGTCGTCATCAACGGTTCGCTGGGCGATCCGGCACCCTTCGACATCGACCCAGCCGACGCCGCTGCTGAGATCGACGTGGAGCTGGGCGACGACGACCTGAAAGCCCTGCGGATGGCCACGACGTTCGTCGGCGGTCGCGCCCGACTGCAAGCGGAACAACTCGAACGACTCAACCGCGAACTGCCGCTCCCCCAGATCGTCCTGCCCTTTCGTTTCACCGCCGATCTGACGCTCGTCGACATCGACGCTCTCGCAGACGTCTGGCTCGAGCAGGTTTCGCAGTTGGCGGATCAGGCATGAATCTCGCCGATCTGATCGCCACCAAATCAGTGATCGTCTGTTGTGGATCTGGCGGGGTCGGCAAAACCACGACCGCGGCGGTGTTGGCGATCGAGGCGGCCCGCGCCGGACGACGGGCCGTTGTGGTCACGATCGATCCGGCGCGACGGCTCGCTGACGCGCTCGGAATCGAGGGCCTCACCAATCAACCTGCGCTCATCGAGGGTGAATGGCCCGGCGAGCTGGCGGCGCTCATGTTGGACACCGAAGGGACCTTCAACGGTCTCGTCGAGAAATATGCGAAAACGCGCGAGCAGGCTGAGCGGATTCTGGCGAACCGCTTCTACAAGAATATTGCCGGCGCCATGAGCGGCACGCAGGAATACATGGCGTCGGAGAAGCTCTACGAGTTGTATGCGGAGAGCGGGTATGACCTGATCGTGGTCGATACGCCGCCTACCCGCAACGCCCTCGATTTCCTGGAGGCACCGAATCGACTGGCGCGATTCCTGGATCACAAGCTCTACCGATTGGTCACCGCTCCCACCCGCGGAATCGTCCGTGCGGTCAACGTCGCAGCGCAAGGTTTCTTCCGCTCGATCGGAAAGGTGGTCGGCGGCGACGTGATCGCCGATGCCATCGAGTTCTTTGCGGCGTTCGATGGCATGGAGCAGGGTTTCAAGGAGCGAGCACGACGGGTCGAACAACTCCTCGCGGCCGAGGAGACCGCGTTCGTACTGGTGGCGTCGCCGAGGGCCGACACCGTGGCGGAGGCGATGTTCTTCGCCGACGAACTCCGTTCGTCACAGCTGGAGGTCCGGGCGCTGATCGTCAATCGGGTCCATCCGCAACCCGTCGATCGCGATCTCGAGGCTGATCGGTCTCGCGCCCTGGAGCTGTCAGGAACGACCCTCGGCCGCCACTACCAGGCGCTGGCGGATCTGGATCAGATCTCTTCCGGCGAGGAGGGCCATCTTCGGGAACTGACCGAACGGATCTCTCCCGCACCGGTGGTGCGCGTTCCATATCTCACGGTCGAGGTGCACGATCTTGCGTCGCTGACACTGGTCGGCGACATCTTGGTCGGCCGCACGTCGTGAGCCGACACTGGACGTTTCGTTAACGAAGGGCGTTGAGTGAGACGAGTGCCTCGGCCACCGTGGCGGTGACGGTGACCATACGGTCGAATCCTGTCGTGTGGAGCAACCGTTGGACAGCGGGACGATCACAGACAACACCCACTTCGCCGCCAGCTTCGCGGATCCTCCGGATCCCCCCGATCAGCGCTCCCAGACCCGTCGAATCCATGAACGGCACATCACACAAATCAACGACGACCAGTTGGCCAGTCGCCAGCTCAGCGAGTTGCTCGCGGAACAACACAACGGTCTCAGCGTCGAGGTCGCCCGACGGGCGACACACCGTTATGCCATCGTCTTGCGTTGTTTCGATATCGATCACGACCCATGTCTCATTGCCCGAGCGTAGCGAACCCCCGCCGGGACGCGGCTTCAGGTTTCGAGCCGACATCGACGTCGCGATACGGTTCACGACGTGCCCAAGATCTTGATCGCCACCGATTCCGACACGGTCGAGGCGGATGTGGACGCGGCGCTCGGAGGGGCTGGGTCAGAGATCATCCGGCTCCGCACTGGTCGGGAGGTACGCCAGGGAGTGCTCGACAACGATCCCGACCTGGTGATCCTCGATCTGCAGATCGGGTCGATGGGCGGGATCGCGGCGTGTCTGGATCTTCGGCTCGAGGAAAGCGCCGATCGTGTCCCCTCCAAGGCGATCCTGTTGCTGTTGGATCGGGACGCCGATGTGTTCCTGGCCCGACGGTCGGGCGCTGATGGGTGGGTCATCAAGCCGGCCGATCCCGTGCGCCTGGTGATGGCCGCCCAAGCAGTGTTGGCTGGCGAGACGTACGAGGAAACCGCCCGCACAGCCCTCGGCTGAGCGCCTGGGGGTTCTCTTTTCGTCGGACGATGCCGGGGCCGGTATGGTGTGCCACTTACACGGGTAGTGGCGCAGCTTGGTAGCGCGCCTCGTTCGGGACGAGGAGGTCGTGGGTTCAAATCCCGCCTACCCGACCACACCGCTTCGGGGAAGCGGGCACGTCCGAACTCCGCCTCCTGGGCCGTTCGGCCCCGCATGATCGGCTGATTCGTCAAACGTTCAAGTAGTGGGACCATATTCGCCGAAGACTTCTTCGTGGCCCGAGGACAACACTCCGACAGCCCGGCAGGCGGAAACTCACAGCGACGACGTCCCAGAGTTCTTCTTGTTGGGCTCGCAACGATGATTGCGTTGGTCGCGGGCTGCGAGTCGAACGTGACCGAACGGCTCAGCGTCCTGCAGATGGTCAATGACTCGCGGACCAAGGCCGGACTCCCCGCTCTCCGAGACAATTGGATCTTGGACATCAAGGCTGACAACTGGGCCAAGCATCTTCGGGACATCTGCGATCTCGAGCACTCGAAGCTCAGCGACAACGCACCGAACGAGTGGCTCAAGCTTGGCGAGAACGTCGGCTACGGCGGATCGATCGCCCAGGTGCACGAGGCATATCTCAACTCCCCCGGCCACCGCGCCAACATCATGGATCCGTCCTTCAGCCAGATGGGAACGGCTGCTGTCTGGGGAACGTGCGACGGGTACCGACGGGTCTTCACGGTGCACGAGTTCATGAAGAGCTGATCGGCGCCGAGTCCCTGCGTCGAGGCCTACAGTCCGGCGATGCAGATCGCCGACTTCCAACAACTCATGGGCACGCTCTACGGCGACGCTGATGTCGAGCGGGGCATCCCTTCGACGGTGGCGTGGTTGTGCGAAGAAGTCGGCGAGCTGGCACAGGCCGTCCGCAAAGGAACGCGTGATCAGCAACTTCACGAACTCGGTGACGTCCTGGCGTGGTTGGCCTCGTTGGCGCAACAACTCGACCTGTCGCTCGAGGATGCCGCCAATCGTTACGTGACCGATCCGCCCTGACGGCGTGTCGGCACACGAGTCGTTCAGCTTCGGGCGACGATCGCCTCGGCGATCTGGAGGGCATTGAGCGCGGCGCCCTTGCGCAGATTGTCGCCCACCACGAACATCGCCAACCCATTCGGCACCGTCGAATCGACCCGGATCCGGCCCACCCGTGACGGATCGGTCCCTGCCGCACGTAATGGCGTGGGCAGATCGTCGAGGACGACCCCGGGCGCAACCGAGAGGAGCTCCCGCGCTCGGTCGGGACTGATGGGACGGGCGAACGACGCGTTGATCGACAACGAATGGCCAGTGAAGACCGGAACCCGAACGCACGTTCCTGACACCAACAGATCGGGAAGCCCCAAGATCTTGCGGCTCTCGTTGCGAAGCTTCTGTTCCTCGTCGGTCTCCTCGGAGCCGTCGTCGACGATCGACCCGGCTCGGGGCAGCACGTTGAACGCAATGGTGTCGGGAAACTTCGGGCCAGAGGTCAGCTTGATGGCACTCCCGTCGTGGGTCAGCCCCTCCAGGTCGGCGGCACCCACTGCGTCGCGTACCTGATCGGCCAATTCCGACACACCCGCCAATCCAGCGCCCGATACCGCCTGATAGGTCGAGACGATCAACCGCTCCAGACGCGCCTCGTCTGCCAGCGGCTTGAGAACGGCCATCGCCGCCATCGTCGTGCAGTTCGGGTTGGCAACAATTCCCTTCGTTAGGTTGTCGAGCTCCTGAGCGTTGACCTCAGGGACGACCAACGGCACCTCCGAGTCCATCCGCCACGCCGAAGAGTTGTCGATGACGATCACCCCGGCCGCCGCCACGATTGGCGCAAGTGCCCGAGACGCGGCGCCTCCGGCGGAGAACAGCGCTATGTCGAGACCGGTCGGATCGGCCGTCGACGCGTCCTCGACCACGATGTCGCGATCGCCCCAGGTGAGACTGGTCCCGGCGCTGCGGGCACTCGCAAAGAAGCGGAGCTGGCCAACGGGAAATGATCGCTCCAAGAGCAACTGGCGCATCACGGCGCCGACCTGGCCAGTGGCGCCATAGACCCCGACGTTCACGGATTCTCGTTCCATGCCCGAATTCTACGCGAGTGTCAGTAGCCGCCACGATCGAGTTCGTACGCCGCGTGGAGGATCCCTACGGCCCGCTCGGCATCATCCTGACGCACGACACACGACGTACGGATCGCCGAGGTCGAGATCATGTCAATGTTGATGCCGGCCTGGGCGAGCGTCTCGAACATGGTGGCTGCCACGCCCGGGTTGGTCTTCATTCCCGAGCCGATCACCGACACCCGAGCGATGTCAGGATCTCCCGTGATCGACAACGCTCCCAGTTCCGCCTGCATGTCGCCGGCCACCGCCACTGCCGTCTCGAGATCTGCCAGCGGCACCGTGAACGAGATGTCGGTCACGCCCTGTGCGGACGTGTTCTGAACGATCATGTCGACGTTGACGTTGCGATCGGCCAATGACCGGAACAGCTGCGCCGCCACACCCGGGCGATCAGGGACCCCGCCAACGGTAACTTTCGCCTCGCTGAGGTCGTGGGTGATGGCCGAGACAACGGCGTGTTCCATGGGTTGCTCCTTTTGGTCGGCGTCCTCTTCCGAGACGATGGTGCCTGTCTCCCACGTGAACGCTGATCGAACGTGCAGTGTGACGCCGTGCCGGCGTGCATATTCGACCGATCGCATGGCCGGCTTCGGGCATCCGGTTGCCGTCATCTCCAGCAGTTCGTCGAAGCTGATGTGGCTCATCTTCCGTGCCTCGGGCACCAATCGCGGATCGGTGGTGAAGACCCCCGAGACGTCGGTATACAGCTCGCACACATCGGCATTGAGGGCCTTGGCCAGCGCAACCGCGGTGGTATCAGATCCGCCGCGGCCCAGGAACGTCACATCGAAGGCCGTCGACACTCCCTGGGCGCCAGCCACGACGGGCACCCGCCCAGCAGCCAGCGACGCGGCAATTCGATCCGGTCGCACCTCGAGAATCTTCGCGTCGGTGTGATTGGTGTCGGTGACGAAGCCCGCCTGGCTCCCGGTATACGACTCTGCTTCGATGCCCAGATCTGCGATCGCCATGCACACCAGCGCAATGGCCTTGCGCTCGCCGGCGGTGATCAACATGTCCATCTCGCGACCAGGCCGGGTGCCCGACACCTCCCGCGCGAGACGAAGCAGGTCGTCGGTCTCCTTGCCCATGGCAGACACCACCAAGACCACCTGATCCCCGCGTCGACGACAACGCGCCACGTGATCGGCAACGTTACGGATGCGTTCGGGATCTCCGACGGAGGTTCCACCGAACTTCTGGACAAGCAGGGCCACGACTGGCGAAGTTACCAGTGACCCCGAGGATTGGTAACGTCTCCGCTTCGTGGGAACCGACAAACGAGCCCGGCAAAAAGAACTTCACCGTTCACGACTTGAAGACGCGCGTCTGCAGGCGGTGAAAGACGCCCGCCGCGCACGAGTGACCCGCTTGGGAACGATCGTCGCAGTCGTGGTCGTTGCCGTTGTGGCGATTGCGTTCTTCACCGGCCGAAGCAACGACAACGCTGCCGCTAAGCCCACCACCACCATCAGCGGTCTCCCGAGCAGCACCATCCCTCCGGATCCGAATGCTGCGTCCACCACTGTGGCCCCCGGCGCCGTCACCCCGGCCGTGCTCGCCGGGCCCGGGCCCGGCGCATCGATCACCGGAGACACTCCATGTCCGAAGGCCGACGGATCGTCACCGCGGAGCACCGGTTTCGCCAAGGCCCCACCGGACTGCTTGACCAAGGGCAAGAAGTACACCGCCACATTCGAGAGCACCAAGGGCAAGATCGTGGTGGCGCTCGACGCCAACGCGGCACCGAAGACCGTCAACAACTTCGTGGTGTTGGCTCGCTATCACTTCTTCGACGGTCAACCGATCTTCCGTCTGGTGAAAGACTTCGCAGGTCAGTTCGGAGATCCCTCGGCGACACCGTCGAACAGCGCCAAGTTCGGCTACACCATCCCCGATGAGCTCCCCGCCAAGGGCGCCTACAAGGTCGGCTCGCTGGTCATGGCGAACACCGGGTCGCCCAATTCCGGCGGAGCGCAGATGTTCTTCGTGCTCGGAGCTCAGGGCGTCGGTCTTCCCCCGAGCTACTCACTCTTCGGCGACACCACCGAGGGTCTCGAGACGATCGCTGCCATCAACGCTGTGCCGAGCACGCAGATCACAGGAAACGACGGCGCTCCCTCAGAGCAGGTCACGTTCACCAAGGTCACCGTCACCGAGAGCTGAGGCCTGCCAGCGATGAGATGTCCGAGAGATGTCCATCGACGCGTACGGTGACCGACCCTGCTCCTGAAACCGACCAACCGGCTGCGTCGGCGTGAATGACGGCGGTGGCCTCGTCGATCCCGATGACGGCCATTCCCTTGGGTGCAAGCTGTACGGTCCGATGCCATTTGTCTTCGGACCAGTCGGACCATCTCGGCACCACAGTCAATGTCTGAAGGAGATCAAGCCCGACGGTGAAAGCGCCGCCGCGCGGATCAACCATGTGAGTGCTGAGCGCCGCTGCCGACTCCCCGGCTGCCGCCAGCACTGCTCCGTCCTTCCATCGACGGACGACGGCATCCCACAGCGGCGTCCCGAGCAATACCGAGCGAAGGTGCATGGGCGAACCGCTCGCGAGATAGATCAACGACGACGCGTCGATCTGCGCGACCCACTCCGGATTGAGCGCGTCAGATCGGCCCAGCACGTCGACAACATCGACCTCTGCACCCAACCCCCCGAACCACGACCTCGCCCGCTCGACCACGAGATCCGCCCGCTCGAATGCGGCGGCGGTCGGTAGCACCGTCACTCGATTCCCGCCCGACGCCGCCAACAACTCCGAATCGAAGTCGCACCCAGCTGTCCACTCTGCTCCTCCGACCAACGCCAACGTGCCACTCATGGGTGCGATCTTGTCATGTCGGTTCCATCAACCATTCGCCCATCACCGGCTCGTGGACTTGAAACCGAGATGCTACCGAGCGGTAACTTAGACACATGATCTCTCGTATTGGCATCGTTGGTTCCGGAATCATGGGCTCGGGCATTGCCGAGGTGGCGGCGAAGGCCGGCTACGACGTCGTTCTCCGTTCCCGCAAGCAGGAGACCGCTGACGCCATGGTCGCCTCGCTCGAGAAGTCGCTGGCCAAGCAGGTCGAGAAAGGCCGACTCGAACAAGCCGAGTCTGACGCCGTGCTCGCGCGGGTGTCGGCCACCGAGCGTCTCGCCGATCTCGCTGACTGCGATTTCGTGCTCGAATCGGTGCTCGAAGACCTCACCGTGAAGAAGGCCCTGTTCAACGAACTCGACCGGATCCTCAAGGATGGCGCCATCATCGCAACCAACACGTCGACCCTGCCGGTGGTCGAGATGGCCGTCGAGACTGGCCGCGCTGATCGAGTGTGCGGGGTCCACTTTTTCAATCCGGCACCCGCCATGTCGCTTGTCGAGATCGTACGGCCCATCACCGCGTCCGACGACACCATCAACGAAGTGCGTGAGTTCGCCACCAAATGCGGCAAGAGCCCCGTCGAGGTCGCTGACCGCGCCGGATTCATCGTCAACGCCCTGCTGTTCCCCTACCTCAACAACGCTGTGCGGCTGATGGAGAACGGTACTGCCAGCCGGGACGACATCGACACCGCCATGAAGGGCGGCTGCAACTTCCCGATGGGTCCGCTGGCGCTGCTCGACCTCGTCGGGCTCGACACTTCCGTCGCCATCCTCGACGCCCTCTACGACGAGTTCCGCGATCCGAATTACTCGGCGGTGCCGATCCTTCGCCGCATGGTTGCCGCCGGCCAGCTCGGTCGAAAGTCCGGCAAGGGCTTCTACGACTACAGCCGCTGAGCTGGTCGCCCGGCTCGGACTCCCGCCCTGCACCTGGGAGTTGCCGACCGCCAACGACATCGACGGCGGCGACCTGGTCGCCATCGGCGCCGACCTCCGACCCGAAACCCTGGTTACGGCCTATGCCTCGGGCCTCTTCCCAATGCCAGTCAGTCGCCGACGGATGGGATGGTGGTCACCCGACCCACGGGGGATCCTGCCGATCGACGACCTGGTGATCTCGAAGTCGCTCCGTCGGTCACGCCGTCGGTACACCGTCACCATCGATCACTGCTTCACCGACGTCGTCGGAATGTGTGCATCCATGCCCCGACCGCACGGGTGGATCACGAAGGACATCACCTCGGCCTATACAGCGCTACACGAGTTGGGGATCGCCCACAGCGTGGAGACCTGGGATGATGACGGCGCCCTCGTCGGCGGGTTGTACGGCGTCAGCTTGGGTG
>JBBRSC010000028.1:0-20240 GCA_038245795.1 Acidimicrobiales bacterium | reverse complement strand
TCGCGGGCGCCCTTGCGCTGCCACGGCTGCGTGATCTGATCGAGCAGCGGATCGTCCGGTTCGGTCATCTGGACGATGTCGAATTGTTCATCGATTGCGTCGACCGGTGATTTCCTCGGTACGAGGTAGACGATGAACGCTGATTGGATATGCGGCTTGTACGTCTTCGCCCGCCGCTTGAGTCCCTCGAGTGATGCCATGGCGCTGAACTGTACGCGGATCTGCGGGCTTCGCAAGCTACCGCTCAGTAGCAAGCCGACGACCGGACGGCCGACCGGTGCCGGGCGAGCAATCGTCTAGCGGCCGATCCCTTGGCGAGCGAGCGTGGAGAGCTCACTGAACGTGCCCCGATCGCCGATCGCGAGACCAGCGATCGCCCCGACGAGTCCCGCCGCCGCGATGCTGACACCAGTGAGGAATCCGTGGCCCACCAAGAGCCGCAACGGCAGAGCGCACGCCAAGACTCCCAACATTGCGCACACTCCCGGCCGGAGGGCCCGGAGGCTCTCGGCCCAGGTCGTGCCGATCAACCGGTTGGCGACCTCGATGCGAACCAGCGAGTACGGGACCAACACGCAGAAGTGCACCAATGCGACCGCCACGATCCCGCGAGACACCACCGCCAGGAATGCGCCCATGATGATGGGCGTGCCGGCCATGTTGAGGTAGAGGCCGAGGCGAGGTTTTCCGATGGCATTGAAAATGTCCCCCGAGGCGTAGCCGATGGCGACGAGCGCCCCCGAGGCGCACAGGATCTGCATCGGCATGATCGCGCCGCGAGCGTTGTCGTCCCAGACCGTGAGGATGAAGTCACGAGCGATCAACGACATCCCCGCCCCGGCGCTGAACCCGAACAGACAGAGCAAACGGAGCGATTTCAACGCGGCGCCGCGAAGTTTCTCAGGACCGAGCTCGCGGGCGGCCGAATACATGGGAAACGCAATCCCGGAGAAGATGTTGTAGACGCCGCCGAGTACCAGCTCCGGCAGGCGGAACGCGGTGTAGTAGTCGCCGTAGGCCTTCGACTTTCCGCCGAGTCGGTTGCCGATGATCAGGTAGTCGCCGTTCGACCAGAGCATGCCCAGGAGCCGCGTCCCGAAGACGGCCGCACCGAACTTCAACATGCTCGCCGCAATCAGACGATCGAAGCGCAGCGCAGGCCGGAAGCGGGTGAAGCTCCACGTGAGCACGACGCCCACCCACTCCGAGATGACCACGCTGACGATCAGCGCTTCGGCCTTCCATCCCGAGGACAGCAGGATCACGGCCAACGTGACCCGGCCGAGTGACCGTGTCAGGTCGACGAACGCGCTGACCTTGAAGCGCATATCTCGCCGGAGGAGCGCTCCGGGTATCTGATTGAGGCCCTTGCCCAACACCAGCAGAGCGATGAGGCGGAACAGGTTGACATCGGACTCCGCTTGGAAAAACCCGGCAATCGCCGGCGCTCCGAGGAGCACAAAGAGCGACACGACGACGGCAGCTGCGGTGTTCACCGTGAAGGCGACCTTCACTCGGTCGGATTGACCCGATTCCTGTTCGTAGACGAGCGACGCTCCCATCCCCAGATCGAGGAGAACATCCACCCAGAACACCACGGTCAGCAGCGCTCCGACGAGGCCGACTTCCTCACGCGTCAGGAAGTGTCCCGCGACCACGAAGGTGGCGAAGGTGCTGATCTGCAGTACCCCCAAGCCGATCAGCATCCACAGAAACCCGCGGGCGGCTTTGGTCGTCAGGTCTTGGCCGGGGGTCGCTTCCGCGACCACCGTCTGCTCGTCGCCCTTCGTAGCCCCTGACACGGTCACTGATGGTACCGGGATGGATGCGCCGTTCGCGAACGCTCGCTCGGCCTACCATTCGCCACATGCAGACCCGATTGACCGAGATGTTGGAGATCGAGCACCCAGTGATGCTCGCTGGGATGGGCGGGGTGTCGTATCACCAAGTCGCAGCAGCGGTCAGCGAAGGCGGTGGTTTCGGCTGCCTCGGGGCATCGACCATGAGCCACGAGGAAATGAACGTCGAGATCGCCGCCACCCGCGCCGCCACGGCGAAGCCGTTCGGCGTCGATCTTCTCACCGCCGCCCCCCAGGACATGGTGGCCAAAGTGAACGACATCATCGACGGCGGCGCCACTGTCTTCGTCGCTGGCCTAGGCGTACCCCGCGAGGTCGTCGACCTGTGCCACGAGCGGAACATTCTCGTGGGCAACATGTGCGGCAAAGTTCGTCACGCCGAGGCCGCCCTCGCGGCCGGCTGTGATTTCGTGGTGGCTCAGGGAACCGAGGCGGGCGGCCACACCGGGCAGATCGCCACGATGGCCCTCGTTCCACAGATCGTCGACGCGATTGCCGGTCGGGTTCCCGTCGTGGCCGCTGGCGGTATCTTCGACGGCCGAGGTCTGGTCGCTGCTCTGGCCCTCGGCGCCGATGGCATCTGGGTGGGGACACGGTTCATCGCCACGCCCGAGGCGCGGGCAGTCATGGGCTACAAGGACCGCATCCTGGCCGCCCGAGAGGACGACACCATCGTGACGAAGGCCTACACCGGCAAGACATGCCGGGTACTTCGGACCGACTACGTGACCGAATTCGAGCAGGCTGGCGGGGTTCCTGAACCCTTCCCGATGCAGGTCGTGAAATCCATGCAGGACGGTGCCAACCATCTGGGTGACGACTCGTCGACCATCGGCGACCCGGACCGCGAGTTCATGCCCGCCGGCCAGGGCATCGGAGCGATCGATTCGCTGGTCCCCGCCGCTGAGATGGTGCGGCGCTTCGTCAGCGAAGCCGAGGCCATCCTCGATCGGGTCAGCGCGCTCCGCTGACCCGACTCGGTGACCCGCCCCAGAATGGGGGGCTTTCTCAGACCCAGGCCTTGATCATCTCGAGCTGGGTGATCTGATCATCGAATGACATCGTGAACGGGAAGTTGACGTTCAACACCGTGACGCCAGCCTCCTTGAAGGCCGCCAGGCGCTCGCGGACGTAGCCCTCGGGACCAACCAGGTTGATGCCCTCGAGCAGTTCCATCGGGATGGCCGCGGCGGCTTCGTCCTTCTTGCCGTCGAGGTAGAGATCCTGGATGTTCTTGGCCTCGTCCTCGTAGCCGTAGCGGCAGACGAGCTGGTTGTAGAAGTTCTTGTCACGGGCGCCCATGCCACCGACATAGAGGGCAACGCCTGGTCGAGCGAAGTCGAGCACGCCTTTCACATCATCACCGATGCAGACCGTGCCGCCGGCCACCACGTCCAACGGTCCGAGGTCGGGGCTGCGTTTGGCAAATCCCTTCTTCAGACCCTCCCCGAAGGCCAGCTCGGCCTTCTCGGGAACATAGAAAATGGGCAGCCAGCCATCAGCGAGTTCCGCAGTGAGCTCGATGTTCTTGGGTCCGAGCGACGCAATATGGATTGGGATCGACGGTCGCAGCGGATGATTGATGATCTTCAGTGGCTTACCGAGCCCACCGGTCTTCGACTCCTCGACCGGAAGCGGCAGTTGGTAGTACTTGCCGTCGAAGGTCAGCTTCTCTTCGCGGGCCCAGAGCTTCCGACAGATCTCGATGATCTCGCGGGTCCGGCCCAAGGGTGCGTCGTAATGCACACCGTGGAAGCCCTCGATGACCTGCGGGCCCGAGGCGCCGAGGCCGAGGATGCAACGACCATTCGAGATGAAGTCCAGCCCGGCGGCCGTCATGCCCAGAAGCGTCGGCGTCCGGGTATAGATCGGCAAAATTCCCGACGCAATCTGCACGGTCGACGTCTTGGCCGCCACGTAGCCCATCGCCGACACGGCATCGAAGCTGTACGCCTCGGCGACATAGACAATGTCGAGGCCCGCCTTCTCGAGGGCCACGGTCTGCTCGACTGACTTCTCGAAACGGCCGGAATACGGCATCTGCATGCTGATCTTCATCTGATCCCCCTGGGATGAACGGTGTCTGAGTCGCCTCAGACGATTTCGATGGGCTCGCCGGACTTGTCGACCAGAGTGAGAACGCTGCGATCCAACGAACCCACATCGCGACCATTGTCGAACATCACCCAGTAACGCATCCAAGTGAAGCCGTTGACGAGCTTGACGCGACCCCGAGTTCCAGCAGGAACGCCGGGAATGTCGACGGCAGTGACCACGCGATCATCGCGTTCGAGCAGTTGACCTTCACGAGTCCGAGCCATGGGCCTGCACTGTATCGAGCGACCGAGGACGGAACGAAGACAGCCCACTTGAGCGAGACGACACGAGCGAGACGTCACGGGGTCGACATACCCCAGCGGACGACTGCGTGGCAGCGCGAATCAAGGTCGCATCCAGGTCGAACCATCTGGCGATGAGCGACCCGAGTCCGGTCCGCGACAGTCGGTCCGGGCCGACGAGATGCCAGATCCCAGCGCGTTCGCTGGCAGGCATCGAGGCAAGCTCCCAGATCCCGACGCAAAGGTCCTCGACCAGGATCGGGGTGCGCACTTCGTCGGAGAACATCGTGACCATCTCCCCTCGACGATTGGCCTCAACAAGCCAACGAGACGCGGGATCGATCACGTCCCGTCCGATGATGAGGGATGTCCGAACGATCGTTGCGTCATGATGAAGGGACGTCACCAGTCCCTCGGCGTCGCGCTTGGCGCGTCCGTAGTCGATGATCGGATCGGGGAGATCGGATTCGCCGTAGGGCGCTCGGTCACCGCCGAAAACCACATCGGTCGACATGGCGATCAAGCCGATGCCTGCGGCGGCGCACGCTGTCGCCAGGACCGCTGTGGCATCCACGATGTCGGCCCGATCGTGTGAGTACGCGCAATGGATCACCAGCGACGGTTGCGCCGTCACCAACATCGTTCTCACGGCCCTCGGGTCGGTCAGTTCGCACGCGATTGCTGCAACGCCCATCGGGGCAGGCGCGCTGCGGATCGCGCCGGTAACGCGCCAGTCAGCAGGCACCGATTGGCACAGGGCACCGCCGAGAAATCCGCCAGCGCCGGTGATCAGGACGTGCGATCCGATCACGACCAGCCGATCGCGCTGGGTTGCCTCACACTGCTGACGTCGTTCGGCGAGCATTCGCCCAGCTCTGGCCATCCTCGGGGTCAAGGTCGTGGGGCAAACCCAGGACCCGCTCGGCGATGATGTTGCGCTGCACTTCCGTGGTCCCACCGCCGATCGTGAGGGCGCGAGCGAACAGGAATCCGTGATGCCACAACGCAGGGTCGGCGCCCAGCGGACCGACGTCGGTGAGCATTCCGGCTGACCCGGCCAGGTCCTTCGCCAGACCCATGATGGTCTGGCCGTGCTCATCAGCCAGCAGTTTGCGGATCGAGGCCTCGGGCCCGGGTTGGGTACCCTTGATGGCGGCCGACACGGTCCGCAGCCGGATCAATCGGAGAATCTCCGCCTCGATGTAGAGCGCCACGAGCCGCTCGCGCAGCTCGGCGTCCACGGTGCCGCCCTGCCCCCGTACCACGTCGAGCAGGTCGTAGGCATCGGGTCCCATTCCCCAGAGGGCACCACCCCCCGACAACGACACCCGCTCATTGCCGAGCGTGACCTTGGCAAGACCCCAACCTCGGTTCACGTCGCCGACCAACAGCTCGTGGGGAATTCGGACGTCGGTGAAGAACACTTCGTTGAACAGCGCGACGCCGGTCATCTCCCTGATGGGCCGCACCTCGATCCCCGGCAGATCCATCGGGCAGATGAAATAGCTGACCCCTTGATGTTTGGGGACATCGGGATCAGTCCGCGCAATGAGTATTCCAAGATCGGCCATCTCGGCTCCTGAGTTCCAGATCTTCTGGCCGTTGACAATCCACTCGTCACCGTCGCGGACCGCTCGGGTACCAAGATTGGCGAGGTCGGATCCGGCGCCGGGCTCGCTGAACAGCTGGCACCAGAACTCCTCACCGGCCAGTAACGGCATGAGGTAGCGGTCCTTCTGCTCGTCCGTTCCGGCATGAAGAATCGTGGGCCCAGCCCAGCCGATCCCGATCATGTTGTCGGGACGGCGCACCCTGGCGCGCTTCAATTCCTCATCGATCATGATCTGATGGATCGGATCAGCTCCGAGCCCCCACGGGGCCGGCCAATGGGGGGCCACGAGTCCCCGCTCGGCCAGCTCACGCCCGCCCGGAGCAGGATGCTGTTCCAGCCAGAGGCGGACCTCGATCCGTCGCGGGTCATCCTGAGCTGGCATGTCGAAATCCACGGGTGCAGCGTAGAGCGGCTGCCTCGATCCTGCGTCCGACGACTCGATGTGTTGCGGCTCGCAGAGGTCGCTTGTTACCTTGCGGAGTCACAACGGGGGCAGTGTGCACATCGAAACAATCGTGCCCGTTCGGGTCAGGTCGGTGGTCGAATGACCCAACCCGACGCCATTCGATCCCTGATCGTCGTCGGCGGTTGCCCGTGGCCATCGATCGATGGGTACCGCCAGCGCAACGCCAACTTCATCGAAGCCCTGTCCAAGATGGGCGACGTCGACGTCTTCTGCATCGAGGCCGACATGTCAGAGGCGGCCACCAAAGAAGCCCTGAGTATGGCGCCCCCCGGCGTCCGCGTGGTCTTCGCCCCCTGGGTCGGAAGAACTCTGGTGCAACGAATGAGAGTCTGGGCCACGACCGGACTCCCTCGAATGGCGACGGTCACCGACCCTGCCCCGATCCTGGATCGGCTCCGCACCGAGTTGCGTGGGCCATACGACGTGACGCTGATCGGCAATCCCAGCCCATGGTTCGACTTCAAGTCACTGACGACGTCGCCGATGATCGTCGATATCAACGATCTCAGCTCCATGCTCCTGCGCGCCTACGCCGAACAGTCCCACCCGCGATCCGTCAGGGAACGATTGCGACGGCGGCTCGATGTCATCGACGCCCGCCGCATGGAGCGGCTCGAGCATCTCTGCGCCGCCGCTGCGGACGCCGTGGCCGTGTGCAGCGAACTCGACGTTCGCCGGTCGAATCTGACCAACGCTGTGTCCATCCCCAACGGGTATACGCGTCGGCGCCCGATCCCGCCGAGAGCGGAACCAGGTTCCCATCCGGAGATCGTCTTCGTCGGCCAGCTGGGGTATGCGCCGAATGCTGACGCCGCCCGATGGTTCGCAGAGGACATCTTCCCGCTGGTGCGGGAGCAGATTCCTGGCGCGGTCTTCCGAATCGTCGGTCGGAATGGCGACGACCTCGCCGATCTCAACCTGCTCGCGGGCGTCACGCTGGTGGGCGGCGTCGACGATCTCGACGCCGAGCTCGACCGATCCGATCTCGCTGTCGTTCCCCTTCGCTTCGGCGCAGGAACGCGGCTCAAAGTGCTGGAAGCGATGGCGAATCGATTGCCGATCGTGAGCACGACGCTGGGCTCCGAGGGCATCGACGTCCGGCACCGGGAACACGCCATGCTCGCCAATAGCGAATCCGAGATCGCGGAGGCGTGCGTCGAGGTCCTTCGTTCGCCGTCTCTCAGTCAGTCGCTCGCGAGGAACGGCGAGGCGTTGTGGGAGGAGCGGTACCGATGGGAATCAATTCACGAGCGGATCGCTGAGATGGTTCGAAGCGTCCTTCCGGATACCGTTTCGACGTGACAACTATCTGGCAGCTGATCGACCAACGAGCCGACTCGACTCCCGACCATGTGATGTTGATCGCCGAGGATGACTCGAGGATCACTTTCGGCGAGTTCAGAGACCGCGCCGAACGTCTGGCCGCTGGTTTCGCAGCGTTGGGCATCGGGTCAGGCACGCTGGTGACGTGGCAACTTCCGTCCTGCATCGACACGGTCGTGGCATCTGCGGCGCTGGCGCGACTCGACGCAGTCCAATGCCCGGTGTTGCACCTTTACCGCGAGAAGGAGGTCGGTTTCGTTCTTCGTCATACATCAGCGGAGTTCTGCCTGATGCCTGGCGAGTGGCGGGGGTTCGACTACACCGCAATGGCAACAGCGCTTGCGGCCGACATCACGCCGTCGCCGAAAGTCGTGACCCTTGGAACCGTTGGTGACGGTGACCCCTCAACGCTCGCCCCAGCGCTATCGTTCGCCGAGGGTGAGGAGCCGATCCGATGGATCTACTCGACATCGGGAACCACGTCAGACCCCAAGGGTGTGATGCACACTGACGCCACCCTCATCGCTGGCGGACAGGGTTTGGCCGACGCCTTGCAGATGACGGCCGCCGACGTCGGCTCGATCGCCTTCCCCTTTGCACACATCGCCGGCCCGGATTACCTCGTGATGATGTTGATCGCCGGGATGTCGGCGGTCATCGTCGAGGCGTTTGTCCCCGCCCAGGCCATCGAGACGTATCGGCGCCATGGCGTCACCATGGCCGGCGGGGCGACGGCCTTTTATCAGATGTTTCTGGCCGAGCAGCGCCAACAGCCCGACGATCCCATCATCCCCACGCTGCGTGCCCTCTCGGGCGGCGGTGCCCCGTTGCCCCCCGAGCTCTACCGCGAGGTGGCAGATGAGATGCTGATCAAGATCTGCCATGGCTACGGGATGACCGAGATCCCCATGATCACCCAGGGCTCCCCGACCGATTCCGAGGACCAACTTGCCCACACCACTGGCCGACCGGTGACCGGCGTGACGATCCGGATCGTGGCCGAAGACGGATCCATCGCTCCCGCAGGAACCGATGGCGAGGTCAGGGTGATCGGCCCGATGGTCACCAAGGGGTACACCGACTCCACGCTCACCGCAGAAGCGTTCGATGGCGACGGATATTTTCGAACCGGCGACCTCGGCCATCTTCGGGCAGACGGCCACCTGGTACTCACGGGTCGAATGAAGGACATCATCATCCGCAAGGGCGAGAACATCGCGGCCAAGGAGATCGAGGATCTTTTGTATGCCCATCCCCACGTGGGAGACGTCGCGGTGATCGGGCTGCCGGATCGCGAGCGAGGCGAACGAGTGTGTGCAGTCGTCGAGCGGACGCCCGACGGCCAGGCCATCAGCTTTGACGACATGGTGAGCTTTCTCGCCGAACAGGGCCTCACCCGATTCAAGACACCCGAGCAGCTCGAAGTCGTCGATGCGCTCCCCCGCAACGAGACGCTCCGCAAGGTCCTGAAGTATCAGCTCCGTGAGAGGTTTGCTGCCGTCCCCTGGCCCTGAGTACTCGGCTGAAATGTCTTCAAGGTCCATATCAAGCGGACCGATGAGAGACATGTGACATCGGTCGGAGAGATCCCACGAGCCCGCTCGACGCAGCGAATCGTGTCGCTGGCCTCCTACGGGATCGGGCCGTTCGCGCTGCTGGCGGTGTGGTACCTCCGACAGGCTGGGATGATCGCGAACATCTCCCTGCTGTTGCTGGCTGGCCTCCTCGCCTTCACCATTGTGGCCAACCTTGGAACCGCGCTCTGGGTCAAAGGGGAACCCGCATCGCAGGTCCGCCTGCACGCCCGAGCAGCAGCGTCCACACTCTCGACCGCCGCCATCATCTACGCCGCCGGTTGGGGCGCGTTGCTCATCGTCGCCTTTGCCCTTGGATCGGCCGAGCTGCTCCGAACCGTCGGTCCAGCAATTTCCCGTCCGAACCTGCTCTGGAACTTCTTGGCCATCGGCGCTGGCGAGTTCGCCGTCCACATCGGCTGGGCGCCGAGCACCGTGGAAGTACGCGTGTCGCACGCTGTGGCCATCGCCGGCGCCATCTGCCTGGCCCTCGTCACCAAGGTCCTTGGCCAGTCCGCCGAAGCAACCGAGACAGCTGAGACCATCGTCCGCGAACGAGCTGCGAGGTTCGAGAGTCTGGTCGAGCACGCCGCCGACGTCATCGGAGTCGTGACCGTCAACGGAACGATCGTGGCCGTGAGCCCGGCAACCGAATCAATGCTGGGGTTCCCGCCAGAGGAGCTGACGGGCCGACCGGTGTCGATGGTCTTGGCCAACGAAGACTTCGACGTCCACAGCATCCTCGCAGGTATCGCTGGCGACGTCGGCCGCGCCACCACCTTCGAGGCACGACTGCGCCACCGCGATGGCAGCGAGCGGCTCGTCATCGCCACGCTGTCCAAGCCATCGGCCGCCTGGCGCGACGAGATCGCTATCAACCTCCACGACATCACCACTCAGCGCGAGCTGGAGGAGCGCCTCCGTCACGACGCGCGCCACGACGCGTTGACCGGCCTCCTGAACCGGAAGGCGTTCGGCGAGGCCTCGGAGTATGCCTGCGCTCGAGCGGCGAAACACCAACGGACGGTCGGTATGCTCTACATCGATCTCGACGGCTTCAAGGAGATCAACGATTCGTTCGGCCACGACATGGGCGATCAGGTCCTGATCGAGACGTCGAAACGACTCGCCCGTTGCATCAGCCCCGCCGAGACGCTCGCCCGGCTCGGTGGCGACGAATTCGCGATCCTCATCGGCCTGGTCGACGACAACGAGGCCATCGTCCTGAGCGAGACGATTCTCGAGGAGTTGGCACGACCGATTCCCGGGCTTCCCGACGGAGCGCGGGTTGGAGCGAGCATCGGCATTGCGCTCCGCTCGAGTGAAGGCATCGAGATTTCGAACCTCATGCAGGAGGCCGACGAGGCGATGTACAGCGCCAAGCGCTCCGGCCGTTCCCGGTGGGTACTTGCCAACGCCGAGCGCAGAACGACACCAGCACACATCTGAGTACACTTCGCCGCACAGTTCAGCGCCGAGGGGGCCCTTGATGAGCGGTTGGAATTTTGCAGAGATCTGGGAGCGAATCGCGGAGAAGTTCCCCGACGCACCAGCGCTCATGCACGGCGATCGGCAGGTGTCGTGGTCGCAGATGGACCATCGCGCCAACGGTCTGGCCTCGACGCTGGTCGCGCAGGGTGCCACGCGCCAGGACAAAGTGGCGCTCTACCTGTACAACGGCCCCGAGTACATGGAGGCAACGTTCGCCTGTTACAAAGCGTCGTTGGTGCCCGTGAACACCAATTACCGATACGTCGAGGACGAGCTGATCTACCTGTGGGAGAACGCCGACGCAGTGGCCGTCATCTTCCACGGATGCTTCACCAACCTGGTCGACAAAATTCGTGATCGTGTGCCAGGCGTCAAGACGTGGCTGTGGGTCGACGACGGCGAAGCCGACTGCCCCACGTGGGCCACACCGTACGAGGCCGCCGCTGCGCCCACGGCCGATCGCGCGACCGGCGATGGTCCACGCGACGGCGACGACATCGTCATGATCTATACCGGCGGTACCACCGGCATGCCCAAGGGCGTGATGTGGCGCCAGGACGATCTGATCCGTGCCACGTGTGCCACTGGCCTGCCACTGATCGTGCAGGATCCCGAAGACGTCGGCGGCTACGACGCGTTGCTCGAAGCACTCGTTACTGCGGGTGCCCCCGGATTGCCGGCGTGTCCGCTCATGCACGGCACCGGCTGGTTTACGGCCAACATCTATCTGACCCAGGCCGGGTCCGTGGTCACGTTGCAGGACCGCAAGCTCAACGTGATCGAGCTGTTGGACACGATTGAGAAGCGCAGGGTCGGCGCCATGACCATTGTCGGCGACGCGTTCGCCAAGCCGATCGTGAACGTGTTGGATGCCGAACCGGGACGCTGGGATCTGACCTCGCTGGTGATCGTGTCGAGCTCGGGCGTCATGTGGTCCGAGCCGGTCAAGGAAGCCATGTTGCGCCATCACCCCGGGATGTTCCTGATCGACGCATTCAGTTCCTCCGAGGCGATCGGTATGGGCCAGTCGGTGTCCGCGGCGGGCAATGAAGCCAAGACTGCCCGTTTCGCCTTGGGTGAGAACGCACGCGTCATCACCGAGGAAGGCCACGATGTCGTACCCGGAACGGGCGAAAAGGGCCGGGTGGCGGTACGCGGATTCACGCCGATCGGGTACTACAAGGATCCAGTGAAGTCAGCCGCGACATTCCTGACCATCGACGGTTCACGGTATTCGATGCCGGGCGACTGGGCGACGGTCGATCCCGACGGGACCATCAACTTGTTGGGTCGTGGGTCGGTGTGCATCAATACCGGCGGCGAGAAGGTCTTCCCCGAGGAGGTCGAAGAGGCCCTCAAGGAGCACGCCACGGTGTACGACGCCGTCGTAGTGGGTGTGCCCGATGAGAAGTTCGGAGAAGCAATCACTGCTGTGGTCGAGGCCAAGCCAGGAGTCACGCTGAACGAAGCTGATCTGATCGAGCACGTCAAGGGTCGGCTGGCGTCCTACAAGGCGCCCAAGCGTGTGCTGGCCGTGGACTCGATCGGTCGAGCACCCAACGCCAAGGTGGACTACGCCCGCTGGAAGACCTACGCGCTCGACCAGGCGGGCTGATCGATCAGCCAATGGGTCTGCGGGTGGAGATCGCCGAGCTGACCAACTTCATGCACGGCGCCTTTCCCGGCGGCGTGCCGTGGACGATCAGCCGGATGGACGACCGCGGCGTGGATCTCACGCTCGTCACTGGCGACCTGCATCTCCGACCCGGGGGCAGCGTGTCGGGTCCCACGATGATGATGCTCGCCGACAGCGCCGCCTACGCCGTGATCCTGTCGCGCATCGGTCTCCAGGAACTGGCGGTCACGACACACCTGTCGATCAATTTTCTTCGCCGCGCCGCGCCGGGCGAGCTGGTTGCCGAAGCATCGATCCTCAAGATCGGACGCAGTTTGGCGCTCGCCGAAGTCTCGCTTCACGACGGCGACCCCGACCACCGCGTCGCCCACGTTGTCGCCACCTATTCGTTGGCGCTGATCAACTGAACGGCCAGCTGACCCGAGTGGCTCAACGAACCTCCGCTCAGCCCATCAGGTTGCCGAGGAGACCACCACTCTGCTGGGGCGCAGCCTGTGCCCCCCCGGCGATCACGGACTCCGATGGCTGAACCATCACCGAACCCTGGCCCCCGAATGCCATCTGGGTCAGCTCCCCGGTGCCTCCGCGAAGCATCGACTTCAGCCCTCCGGTATCGACTTTGATGTCCATGCTGACACCGGATGTCCAGAGCACCACGGCTTGAGCGTCAGCAAACGTCGGCGCCAACGCCACGTCGAACACCACCGGATCGCCCTTGGTGGTGATGGCGACATATCCCGTGCCCTTCAGCGACACGTTGAACAGTCCGCCCGCCATCATGCCGCCGCGGGCCTGGATGCGATGAATGTCCCACTCGATGGAGCCCGAGAATGCCAGCACGTTGTTGCCGTTGACGGAGACCATGTCGTTCTCGATGTAGAAGACCTGGATCTCACTGGCCATGTCGGCAACAAACAGTTCGCCCGAACCGGTGCACTGCATCACGTTGACGCCCTCGCCGGTCAGCTTCGATTTCATCATCTTGTTCAATCCACCGGAACCGGTGTTCTCGAAGCGCACGTCGCCCTGATAGGCGACCATCGATCCGGTACGAGCGTTCACGGGCCCGTAGGCCATGGAGATCTTCAACATCTTCTTGTTCTGGAGGACGAACGGGTCCGTGGACGGGTTCTCCTTGTAGGTCTCGAACATCGATCCATGGATGGGCATTGCGCGCTCCTCGACGAGATTTCCCGCACACCGCGTACAGGTTTCGTTGAGGGGAACGCTAGCGGTGCGGGACGAAGTTCTTGCGCCAACCGATAGGGTTCGCGCACGTTGGACGATCACCTCAAGGAGCGAACATGGGTTTCCTCGACAAGGCCAAGGCCGCCGCAACCGACCTGGCCGCAAAGGCCGATACGGCGCTCAACCAGTCAGGGTTCGCCGGCAACACAGCCACGAACTCCAAGATGGCCGAATCTCAGCTGCGCGACCTCGGCGTGATCGCATACCTCACTGCCACCGGACGAGCCGTACCCCCGGAAGAAGAGGAACGGCTCGTCGCTGCGCTGTCAGCCCAGGAGCAACAGGGCGAACTGCGCACGTTCGCCATGGCAACCGCCACCCCACCGTCCCCGGGTGCCATTGCTTCGGGCCAGGCGGCCCCGCCTCCACCGATGCCGTCCGCCGGACCGGCGCCCGCGTCGCCTCCGCCGCCACCACCACCTCCCGGCATGGCTGCGGCACCGCCGCCAGCGCCTGCACCGCCGATGGCGCCCCCGGTGACTCCAATGGCACCCGCCTCAGCCAATCCTCCAGCGCCCGCCACACCTCCGCCTCCGGCACCAGGAATCGCGCCCCCGCCGCCGCCCCCGCCCGGTTTCGACGGAGCCTGAGTGTTCTGCCTCTGACGGTCGGTCAGGAACGGGACATCGCTGAGCGAACCCACGGGCTGATGCGACGTTCCACTACGCGGTTCAGAACCACCGCGAGACCGATCGCCACACCGACGGTCAGCAACACCGCGAGGTTTCGCTCAACGTGATGTTCGAGCAGCCACCGCAGCGTGAGATACCCAACGGTGGCATGGACCAGATACAACGAGTAGCTGATCGTGCCGAGGAAGACGAACGGTTTTCGTTCGAGGATCGACGCTCGTTGTGTGACGGCCAAGTGGAGCAGGGCAATGATCGCGACATCGATGACGGCGGGCACGAAGTTGGAGCGCAAGATGTCGACGAAGGGCGGCTGCAAGAAGAGCACCCACAACAGCCACCTCGGTTGAGCAACTCCTTCCCAGAGAAGAAAGCACGCCATCCCCGCCAGAAAAAGGTAGGCGTAGTCGTTGACGTTGTGCAGGGACGCGCCGGAGGCCTTCACGACCGCCGAGCCGACGACGATGTCGACGAACCAGAAAATGGCCAGGGTCCACACGACGCGGTCTCGACGGAGCAACTTCGTCAGGAACATGGCCGAGATGAGCAGGTAAAAACCCATCTCGATGGTCAACGTCCAGTACACGCCATCGATGGGTTTGGAGCCGAGCCATTGCGGCACCATCGTGATGCTGGCGAGGAACTCCGTCACCGTGAAATCGAATGGGCGCGTCGCTCCGAGGGTGCGTGCTCCGGACACCTCGACCCAGACTGCCACGAGGATCATCGACGCCCAGAAGGGGGGATACAGGCGGGCGAAACGGCCGATGGCGAAATCACGCAGACGCGCCGCCCGGCCGATCGTCCAGAGGATCACGAAACCACTGATCACAAAGAAGAGTTGAACCCCATACCGACCAGCACTGAAGGAGTAGATCGCCTTCGGGTAGCCAGGAAAGAAGGCCTCCGAGTCGAAGTCGGTCGTCAGATGGAACAGCACGACCGACAGGGCAGCGATCCCTCGAAGCGAGTCCAGGACGAGCAGGCGTGTCGTTGGTCCCGCCCCTGTCGACGCTGGCGAGGCAGAAGATGTCGGCGGCTCAGACGGGGCGACCATGCATCCCGTCCTCACCGGGACCGTTCCCTGGACAATCGGCCTGCGGGAAGGGTGTTCGCTCGCTCACGACTCGGATCGTAGACGGTGGAGGGGTTTGAGCACTCGAACGACCGGCCCGGACGGGGCCGGTTTATCCCGTGTTGCGGCGCATCGCTATTCTCCTGGCACGAACCGCTCGCTGTTGCGGGCCAAGGACAGTGAGGGTCAAATGTCAGATCTCGGTTTCGACGGCAAGGTCGCAATCATCACCGGAGCCGGCGGCGGCCTCGGACGTTCCCACGCACTCGAACTCGCTCGGCGCGGCGCCCGTGTGGTGGTCAACGACCTCGGCGGAGCGGTCGATGGCAGCGGTGAGAACAAGGGCGCTGCGCAGCTCGTCGTCGATGAAATCGTCGCCGCTGGCGGCGAGGCGGTTGCCGACACCAACTCAGTTGGTACACCCGAGGGGGGCGCTGACATCGTCAAGAGCGCCGTCGACGCGTTCGGCACCGTCGACATCGTTATCAACAACGCTGGCATTCTGCGAGACAAGACCTTCCACAACATGACCCCCGAGCTGTTGGAACCGGTCATCCAGGTGCACCTGCTCGGTGCGTTCTACGTGACCCAGCCGGCATGGCTGATCATGCGCGAGAAGGGCTACGGCCGCATCGTGAACACCAGCTCGAACTCGGGCATCCTCGGCAACTTCGGCCAATCGAACTACGGCGCCGCCAAGATGGGGCTGGTCGGACTCACCCGTGTGCTCGCCAACGAAGGCGCCCGATTCAACATCAAGGCGAATGCCATTGCGCCGGTCGCCAAGACTCGCATGACGGAGGAACTGCTCGGAACGTTCGGCGACAAGCTGATGCCCGAGGAGATCACTCCCACCGTGGCCTATCTGGCGCATGAGGACTGCCCCGTGACGGGCGAGGTCTACTCAGTAGCTGGCGGCGTCGTCGCACGCTTCTTCATCGGGCTCACCGAGGGCTGGTACAAGAACGGCCACTCGGTCGAGGACGTTCGCGACAACTTCGACAAGATTCGCGACGAGGCTGGCTACATGGTGCCCGAAGGCCCCCAGGACGAGCTCAAGAAGCTGCTGGGTCTGCTGTCGGCAGAGTGACAGCGTCGGCCGGCTCGTCGGAGCCGGCCGAACCATCGGCGTCGGTGATGCCAACCGTCGTCGAGCGGTCCACCTGGAAGCGATCCTTGAGTTCCAACGCCTTCTTCTCGACGAAGAAGTACGTCGGGACGGCGAGCGCAAACGGCAGGAGAACGTCCAGCACGAGCTGAGCAATGGGATTGAGGTTCAGCCGGGTGTAATCCCCCGCTCGACCGGTGTCCACCGTGCCGACGATCAGGCGGGTGAAGTGCTGCACCGGGTAGTGCCACAGGTACAACCCGTACGAGAGCAAGCCGCCCATGCGAACCAGCCACTTGATGCTCAAGAACCGGTTCGGTCCCCATTCCGGCACACGGAAGGCGGGCAGGGTGATGAGGAAGAAGGACCAGCTCGACAGGGTGAAGCCCCATTGGAGCCAGTATGGCCCTCCCGCCATGTTCAATCGCCAGCCACCTTCGTCGAGCATCCGTTGAACGACGCCTTCCGGGTCCTTCACGTAGTTGGCGTCGCCCGGCCAGAAGGGAACGTGAACGCCCAGCCGATTGCGGGCGAAGCTGGTCGACGCCCACACCGCAACGAAGATCCCGACGACCCCGATGTAGCCACCGAGTTTGAGTACCCGTTTTGTTCGCTCGGTCAACGGGCCGGCGAGATGCGCATTGACAATCGCGCAGAGCATCCCGACCATGAGTGAATCTGGTCGCTGCAGCCACACGGCGAGCGCCGGGCCCGGCAGTGATCCAGTGATGCCGAACGCCCTGCTGAACTGGATTGCGGCGATGAGCACGATCAGGATCGCCGTGACGACCCGGATCCCACCTCGCTTCAGGCCCACCAGCATGAAGATGCCGACCACGAGGTAGAACTGCTCCTCGACTGACAGGGTCCAGAGATGCGCATGCCAGGCTCCCCCGAGTGTCGGGAAGAAGATGTTGTGCACGTAGAGCCCAGCGGTGACGCTCTCCTTGAACAGCTCGCCGATCGTGAAAATCGTTCCGTCCAGGAGGCCTGCGTATTTCGCCAGGATCCCACCGACCCCAACAACGAGGAGCAGCACGTACAACAGCGGGAGGAGGCGAATCGAGCGTCGGGCATAGAACTTCTTGAGGTCGATTCTGCCATGCGTGCGTTGCTCCTGGAGCAGCAACGACGTGATGAGGAAACCGGAAATGACGAAGAAGATGTCGACGATTCCGGCGAAACTGAGGGTGTCCAACGGGTAGCTGTGACCAATCATCACCCCGAGAATTCCCAACCCGCGGATCCCGTCAAATGGAGCAACGTGGCTCAGTTTGGGGGCCTTCGAGACCCACTCTCGATCGATGATCTTCATGGAGTGACCGGACCGAGTGCGGAGTCTTCCGAACGTGCGACCGCCTTGGCGGCGCGATCGACCTGGAACCGGTCCTTCAACTGCAGCGCCTTTTTCTCCACTAGAGAGTAGGTCGCGATCGCAAAGATGAACGGCAGGCCCACGTCAAGAACGAGCTGAACGAGCGGATGCACGTTCATCCGAGAGTGATCGCCGGCGACGCCGGTATTCGTTGTGCCCACGATGAGATGCGTGAACTGCTGCACTGGGTAGTGCCAGACGTACAACCCATAGGACAGCATCGCGCCGATCCGCACGAGCCACTTCATGCTCATCACGCGATTTGGCCACCATTCCTTCACGCGAAACGCCGGAAGCGTGATCAAGAAAAATGACCAGCTCGACATGGTGAACCCCCACTGCAACCAGTACGGGCCGCCCGGCATCGACAGACGCCAACCGCGTTGGTTGAGGAGGCCTTGGACGGCCGCCTCGGTGTCCTTCACGTAGTTGGGATCCGCTGGCCAGAACTTGATCTGCACGCCGAGCTGGTTGCGAGTGAAGGCGGTCGACGCCCAGACGGCCGAAAAGATGCCGACGACCCCGATGTATCCGCCCAGCTTGAGGATCCGCTTGGTCCGCTCGGTCAGAGGACCTTGGAGGTTGGCGTTCACGATGGCGCAGAGCATGCCGACCATGAGCGAGTCAGGTCGCTGCAACCAGACTGCGATCACCGGACCAGGAAACGGGCCGGTGATCCCGAAGCCACGACTGATCTGGATCGCAGCGATGAAGAAGACGAGGAGTCCGGTGACAACGCGGATGGCCCCACGCTTGAGCCCCACGAGCATGAAGATGCCCACGACCAGATAGAACTGTTCCTCGACCGAGAGGGTCCAGAGGTGCGCGTGCCAGGCTCCCGTGAGGGCAGGATAGAAGATGTTGTGCACGTACAGCCCTGCGGTGACGGACTCCTTCGCCAGCCCGCTGAGGGTGTACACGGTCCCGTCCAACAGCCCTGACGCCTTGGCGATCAGCGCAGCAACGCCCACGACCGCCAACAAGACATACAACAGTGGCAGGAGTCGCAGGGAACGGCGAGCGTAGAATTTCTTGAGGTCGATTCGACCGTGGTTGCGTTGTTCTTGGAGCAGGAGCGAAGTGATCAGGAAACCTGAGATCACAAAAAAGCAGTCGACGATCCCCGCCCAGCTGAGTGTCTCCAGCGGG
This sequence comes from Acidimicrobiales bacterium, assembly GCA_038245795.1. Classification (GTDB taxonomy): domain Bacteria; phylum Actinomycetota; class Acidimicrobiia; order Acidimicrobiales; family Microtrichaceae; genus JBBRSC01. The sequence continues at coordinate 1,356 of JBBRSC010000028.1, read as the reverse complement.
AAGCTGTGACCAATCAGCACACCCAGAATCCCGAAACCGCGCATCCCGTCGAACGGCGCGACATGGCTCAGCTTCGGTGCCTTCGACACCCACTCGCGGTCGATCAACTTCACGTAGCGCCCCTCCTGGATTGGCGGCCAACAGCCGCGCACGAGAACAGACGTTACGCACTGGGCCCTCCCCGGTCGAACATCAACAGCCGAGCCGGCACGTCTCACCTATCTGCGTCGGAGGACGTTGCCTGTGTCATTGGCACGGCTTCGATACGGTGACCGTCAATGGAACTCACTGCGTTCACTGCCGACGCGAAGACCTGGATCAACGCCAACGCACATCTCGCACCCCGCGACTATGGCCCCATCCTCCCGCCGGAGCTTCGCGACGAGGCAACGGCATGGCAACGCGTGCTCTTCGATGCCGGTTACGCCGGGCTGTCGTGGCCTACCGAGTACGGCGGTCGAGGCCTGGGTCCCGAATTCCACGCTGCATGGGTCACCGAATGTGCGTTCGCCCAGATCCCGCCGTTCGTCAACATGGTGGGCATGGTGTTGACCGGCGGATCACTCCAGCTGTTCGGTACCGACGAGCAGAAGGCCGAACACCTTCGCCCGATCATCACCGGGGCGCGGGTCTGGTGCCAGCTGTTCAGCGAGCCCGAAGCCGGCAGTGACCTTGCCGCTCTCCGGACGACCGCAGTCCGCGACGGCGACCGTTTCATCGTGAACGGGCAGAAGGTCTGGTGCAGCAACGGTCGGGTTGCCGACTGGGGCATCCTCATGGCTCGCACGAACCCGGAGGCGCCACCACATCAGGGCATCTCGTTCTTCCTGATGGATATGACGGTGGCGGGAGTCGAGACGCGCCCTCTCCGTCAGATGAGTGGAGACGCCGAGTTCGACGAGGTCTTCCTGACCGATGTCGCGATTCCCACGAACTGCCTCCTGGGTCCACTCGATGGCGGATGGGGCGTCGGCATGGCCACGCTGACCAATGAGCGCGGCTTCATCGGTGCGGCGGGAATCTCCCTGAACCGGCGGCTCGATCAGCTCATTGCCTCGGCTGGAAACCTTGACGCCGTGCAACGTGACCGACTCGCCGCACTCTGGATCCGTGGCAAGGCCTTGTGGATGATGGGTCAGCGACAGGGCCCGGTTGCGTCGATTCTTGGATCAATCACCAAACTCGGGACCACCGAATTGATGTTCGATGTCGCGTGTTTCCTCTGCGACCTCCAGGGTGCCGAGGGGATGCTCGGTGGTGGGTCTACCGCCAACCTTCTCACGGCGCCCGGAGCCAAGATCGCGGGTGGCACCTCACAGGTGCAGCGGAACCTCATCGGCGAACGCATCCTCGGAC
>JBBRSC010000027.1:0-20339 GCA_038245795.1 Acidimicrobiales bacterium | reverse complement strand
CCACGGGCGCGAGCGATGCGCCGGAGGTAGGCAGATGCGCTGGCGTCGAGATCGAACTTCTTCGCTTGGGCCACCCGCGCCAGGATCCAGTCGAACTGCTCGTCGTCGACCGCGCCGATGTAGATCTTGTTGTGAATCCGACGGAAGAACGCCTCGTCACCGAGATGACTCGGATCGAGATTGGTCGACAACACCACCTTCAGTTCGAACGGGACCGCGAACTTCCGTCCCTGGATCGTCAAGTAGTCGACCTGGCGATCGAGTGGCACGATCCATCGGTTCAGCAACGCGTCTGGCGACATAGCCTGTCGGCCGAAGTCATCGATCACCAGGATCCCGTTGTTGGCCTTGAACTGCAGTGGCGCCAGATAGACGCCTGTGTCCCGATCGAGTTGCAAGTCGAGCATCGCCCCATGGAGCTCGCCGCCGGTGATGACCGCTGGTCGTTGACACGCTATCCAGCGACGATCCAGGCCCGTCGGTTGTTCGTCGACCGGTTCGTGCAAGGTGGGATCGAAGACGGACACGATCTGCCCGTCCACCTCGACGCAGTGCGGGATGAGCACGGTGTCCTCATATGCGCGCACGATGCGCTCGGCGACCGACGATTTTCCAGTTCCGGGCGGCCCGTAGAGGAACATCGCGCCGGTGCCGTGGATGGCCGGCCCAAGCTGATCCAGCAGGCTGGGCGAGATGACGAGATCCGAGAAGGCCCGGGTCAACATGTCCCGATCGAGGTGCAGATTGGGGCGTTGGGCCTTCACGACCTCGGTATAGAGGGCGAGCGACACCGGCATCGGTCCGGCGTAGCGACACTCGCGGGAACGGTCGGTGCAGAACGCCTTGCCCGCCTCGGTGCACGTCACCACATAGGCGCGTCCGTCGAGTCCGTCGAACTCGATCAGCTTGCGATCACGCATCCCCAGGAGCAGCGGTTCGACCACGTTGATGCTGGCGTGGACGGATTCCGCCAGATTCGTCATGGAGATCCGACCCTCGAAGAACACCCGACGGAGGATGATGTCGTCCATGACGGTCGTGCGCAGTCCCATGGCGTCAGGACGCAGCGGGGATCGCAGATCAGGAATGGTGCTCTCTGCGTGGGTCATGTTCCTCAGGTCTGGTGCTCGTGCGTGGTCGATCAGCCGTGAACAGACGTGATCACTGGTGCCGCATGTGCATCGGCATTGGCGCTTGGGCGCTGAATGGTCCGTTCGACCCATGAGCAGATCGCCACGGCAAGTTCGATAGCGTCGATGAACTCACGAAGACGTCCGAGGAGACCTCAATGACCCATCGATCGAACTGCCCTCGACACACAGATCGATCGGCGCCGAGCCATCGAACGGCGTTCGTGTTGCTGGCGATCGTCGCTCTTCTCGCGACCTCGTGTGGCGATGACTCCTCGACAGCGGCGAACAAGGCCCGCCAACAGATCGAAGACGCCCAGAAGGACGGCAACAAGAAGGCCGACGAGATCCTGAAGAACATCGACAAGGCGATCGGCGGGGGCGACGTCGAGATGAAAGAGGTCGACTCGACCGTTCGATTCCTCAACCTCTACAGCGACGGTGGAACGCCCAAGGAGACCGATCTCTGGTTCGGGAGCGGGCAACGGGGCGAGAAGGCCGCAACGCTCGCCTACGGCAAGATCACTGATCCCATCAAGGTCAAGGTCGATACCAAGCCGCTGTTCACGCCAGGCGATGGCAGCACCGAGCTGGTCTTCAGCTTCTACGTCCCGGGCAAGAGCGACATCCAGGATCAACAGATGAGCATCACCGAAAAGCTCAAGGACGGGAACCGCTACCTCATTGTGCTGACCTCTGACAGCTCGCCGTCGATGTCTGGTCGAGTCGGCATGACGACGACCGTGATCACGGAGAACAAGTTCACCCCTCCCCCGAGCGGATCCGCGGCGCTCTACATCAACACGAACGGCGTGCAGGCCATCGAGAACGGCAGCTTTGTGGTGCCGGAGTTGGCCGGCTCATGCGCAGGACTGCCGGCACTTGAGATTGAGGGAACCGGTAACGCTGGCACGGCATCGGGACTGACACCGGGACCGGTGAGCCTGAGGGGCACCGACGCCAATACCGACTGCGCAACGACGATCGGACCGGTGGACATCGACGCAACAGCTGGGTCGAGCTACTTGATGGTCGCCTACGGTACGACCGTCAACGATCGCAAGATCCAAGTCGTCGAGCTCGACACCTAGTTCATCTCGGGCAGGATCGAGCACAACAGGTCGTCGTTCCGGAACATCTCGAAGGGGGCGGTCGTGGACCGTAGAACATTTCTGATATCACTCGGTGCCGGAGCGGGGGCCATCGGCCTCGGCGCGTGTTCGAAGGACGCTGACAAGTCCTCGTCGGGGACGACAACTGTCGGAGGTTCGGCGACGACGACAACAACCCCGCTCCCGGTGCCGAAACTGGCAAAGGATCCGTTCACGTTGGGCGTCGCCTCCGGCGACCCAGATCCGGTGTCGGTCATCCTCTGGACGCGACTCGCCATGGCCCCACTCGCTGGTGGCGGAATGGGCGACGCAGCGGTGCCGGTGAACTGGGAGGTCGCCTCGGACCAGACGTTTGCAACCATCGTCGCCAACGGCACGGCGGCTGCGGAGGCGAAGTGGGGCCACGCCGTGCACGTCACGGCCGAAAATCTCGCCAGCGCCACGCAGTACTGGTACCGCTTCCGCGTTGGCGATTACACCTCCGCCGTCGGCCAGACCATGACGACTCCCGCCGCTGGCGCGTCCGTCGAACGACTGCGCTTCGGGTTCGCGAGTTGCCAGGACTGGCAGTCCGGGTTCTACAACGCCCATCGCGACATCGCGGCAACGGAGAACCTTGATCTCTTGCTGTTCCTCGGCGACTACATCTACGAATACGGCTCCTCGGAGGTCGGGAAGGGCAACACAAAGCGGACCCACGGCAGCGACAAGGCAACAGATCTCGTCGCCTACCGAAATCGCTATGCGCTCTACCGGAGCGATCCCCACCTCCAGGCCGCGCAGGCCCGGTGTCCGTGGGTGAACATCTGGGACGATCACGAAGTCGAGAACAACTACGCCGGACTGCAGAGCGAGGACCCGAAGATGACGCCGGCCGACTTCACTGCTCGACGCGCCGCGGCGTATCAAGCCTGGTACGAACACACACCCGTGCGGCTGGACCCTCCGACCGGCGCTGACTACAAGATCTACCGGACCTTCTCCTGGGGTTCGCTGGCCACGTTCTTCATAACCGACGAACGTCAGTACCGCACCGATCAGGCCTGCGGAGACAAGACGCTCAAGCTCACCCCCGCCTGCGACGAGGTGAACAGCGACGGGCGAACGCTCATGGGCCCAGATCAGCTCACGTGGCTCCTCGACGGATTCGACGCCGCCACAACCACGTGGCGGGTGTGGGGCAACGAGGTCGTGATGACACCCGTGACAGTCGGCGCCGCGATCCTCAACTACGACCAATGGGACGGCTACCCCGCCGAACGTAAGGTCGTGCTCGATCATCTCAAGACGAAGGCGATCACGAACCTCGTGGTGGTCACGGGCGACATCCACCTGGCTGGCGTCGGCGATCTCACCGTCGGCGCAGGCGACACGCGGGAGACCGTGGCCACCGAGTTCGTGGGCACGTCGATCTCGTCCGACGGGTTGCTTCCCCCGGGGACGGAGCAGGTTGTCCGCTCAGCAGTTCCCGCCATCAAGTACGTGAATTCCAGCCAGCGCGGATGGACCTACTGCGACGTGACGGCCACCGAATGGATCACCGAGTACCGGATGGTCGACAACAACCTCGTCGATGGATCTCCCGTGAAGGTCGACGCCCGGTTCCGCGTGACACCCGACAGAGCCGGAGCCACACAGCTCTGACCCGATTTCCTGTTCCTCAGCGAAATCGGGTCATTTCTGTCCGGATCTCGCTGCCGGAACAAGGGACGGCCCGTGGGATTTGTCAGGTGATGACGAAGTCGCCGTCGAGGATGTCCACCGTCACCGTGTCGCCTTCGCTGACCTGGCCCTCCAGGATGGCGATGGCCAGCCGATCACCGATCTCTCGCTGGATGAGTCGCTTCAGCGGGCGCGCACCGAAATCTGGGTCATAGCCAAGGGTGGCAAGTGCAGTCCGCGCCGCGTCGGTGACGTCGAGCACCAGTCGGCGATCTGCGACGCGCTTGGTCATGATCTCGAGCTGGATATCCACGATGTGACCGAGATCTTCTGGCTGGAGTGCTGAGAACTGCACGATCTCGTCGAGTCGGTTGATGAACTCCGGTCGGAAGAAATCGGCCGGATCCTCGCGTAGGTTCGACGTCATGATCAGCACCACGTTCGTGAAGTCCACGGTGCGGCCCTGACCGTCGGTCAGGCGGCCATCATCGAGCAGCTGGAGCAACACATTGAAGACATCCGGATGTGCTTTCTCGACCTCGTCGAGCAGCACGACCGAGTAGGGCCGCCGTCGCACAGCCTCGGTGAGCTGGCCACCTTCGTCGTAGCCGACGTAGCCGGGAGGTGCCCCGATGAGGCGCGACACTGCGAACTTCTCCATGTACTCGCTCATGTCGATTCGGACCATCGCCCGCTCGTCGTCGAACAGGAAGTCAGCGAGACTTCGCGCCAGCTCGGTCTTGCCAACACCCGTGGGGCCGATGAACAGAAACGACCCGATGGGTCGATTGGGATCTGACAGCCCAGCGCGGCTGCGGCGGATGGCGTTGGCGACGGCCCGCACCGGACCGTCCTGGCCGATCACCCGTTCGTGCAGCACATCTTCGAGACGTACGAGCTTGTGCATCTCGCCTTCGACCAGCCGCGCAATGGGCACACCCGTCCACTTGGACACCACTTCGGCGATGTCGTCCTCGTCGACCTCTTCTTTGAGGAATCGACGTCCCAGTTGGAGTTCCGCCAAGCGTGACGTTGCGGCGTCGATCTGTCGTTCGAGTTCGGGCAACTGGCCGTAGCGAATCTCGGATGCCTTCTCGAGATCGGACTCGCGTTCCATGTCGAGCCGCGCCGTCTCCTGTTCGCCCTTGAGCGTGGAGATGACGGTGATGGCTTCCTTCTCCTGTTGCCAGTGCCCCTTCATGGAATCGGACTGTTCACGGAGGTTGGCGAGCTCGGCATCGAGTGTTCCGAGTCGTTCGGCGGATGCCTCGTCGGTCTCCTTGGCAAGAGCCAGTCGCTCGATGTCCAGGCCGCGGATCCGTCGCTCCACGACGTCGATCTCGGTGGGCATCGAGTCGATCTCGATCCGCAGCTTCGAGGCGGCCTCATCGATCAGATCGATGGCCTTGTCGGGCAAGAACCGACCGGTGAGGTACCGGTCCGACAGCACCGCGGCGGCAACGAGCGCCGCGTCCTGGATCCGCACACCGTGGTGGACCTCGTATCGCTCCTTCAGCCCACGGAGGATCGAGATCGAATCCTCGACGGAGGGTTCGCCCACGAAGACCTGCTGAAAGCGGCGCTCGAGTGCCTTGTCCTTCTCGATGTACTTGCGGAACTCGTCGAGTGTGGTGGCACCGATCATCCGGAGTTCGCCGCGGGCCAAGAGTGGCTTCAACATGTTTCCGGCATCCATGCCGGATTCGCCGGTGGCGCCGGCGCCAACGACGGTGTGCATCTCGTCGATGAACGTGATGACTTCGCCACCCGAATCCTGGATCTCCTTGAGCACCGCCTTGAGGCGTTCCTCGAAATCGCCGCGGTACTTGGCGCCGGCGACCATCGACGAGATGTCGAGCGAGATCAACCGCTTGTTCTTCAACGTCTCGGGCACATCACCATCGACGATCCGCTGCGCGAGTCCCTCGACCACTGCGGTCTTGCCCACCCCGGGTTCGCCGATGAGCACCGGATTGTTCTTGGTTCTGCGAGACAACACCTGGATGACCCGACGGATCTCCTCGTCCCGACCGATGACCGGATCGAGCTTCTGGCGCCGCGCCTCGGCGGTGAGGTCGCGCCCGTACTTCTCGAGCGACTGATACTGGTCCTCCGGGTTCTGCGACGTCACGCGGTGCGATCCCCGGATGTCTGCGAGCGCCGCAAGAATCTGATCGGTCGTGACCCCTCCGAGGCGCTTGGCTCCCGAAGCTGTCTCATCGGCCGCGGCGAGCGCCAGGAGGAGGTGTTCGGTCGACAGATAGTCGTCGCCCATCTCGCCCTTGGATTTCTCGGCACTGTCGAACAACTTGGTCAGCTCGCGACCGATCTTGGTGTCGCCTCCATGGGCACGAGGGAGTGATTCGATGGCACTGTCCGCCGCAGCGCGGAGTCCCCCAGGGGGGACACCGATCTTGGCGAGCACCGGCAGGACGATGCCGTCCTCCTGTTTCAGCAGCGCGCTGAGCAGGTGATCGGGGGTCACCTCCGGGTTTGCGAGCTCGCGGGCGGCAGCGAGGGCGAGGTTGGTGGCGTCGGTGGTCTTGAGGGTCCAGCTGTTGGGATCGAGGGCCATGTTGGCTCCTGTCGGGAGTGAAGGGTGTGGTGGGGTCGGCGAGCGGGAGTGAGCGGGGAGCTGACGGCGTTCGGTGAGGTTGGCTGTGGCTTGTCGTGGTCAGCGACGACGCGATCGGACGTCGTCGTAGAGCACCACTTCCTGACGGAGCGGAACGATGTCTCGTCGATACTGGCGATGGGTGGCCGCAACGGCCTGGACCTGATCGCTGGTCAGCTCCTCGACTTGGCGGCGGAGTCGAACGACCTGCCGCTCAAGCTCGATGACGCGGATCACGCCCGCCAGGTTCAACCCATCGTTGGTGAGATCCTGGATTCGACGGAGCTGATCGATGTCGGCATCGCTGTAGCGGCGGCTGTTACCGCCGGTTCGTGCCGGTGACAGCAAGCCCTTCCGCTCGTAGATCCGCAGCGTCTGGGGATGAACCCCGGCGAGTTCAGCGGCGACGGAGATGACGTACACGGCTTGGGTGTACTCGGGCATCACACCCCCAATCCCGCCCTCGGCGAGTCCGAGGTGGCGTCACGTAGCGCTTCAAGAGCAGTCCGTTGATCATCGGACAACTCCGTGGGAACAGCAAGCTCGAGTGTCACCAACAGGTCGCCGCGACCGCTGGCAGTCGACACACCGCGATTCTTGATGCGGAACGTGCGTCCCGCAGGGGTACCTGGCGGAATCCTGATCGTGACCGCGTCGCCATCGATGGTGGGCACCCGTACGTCAGAACCGAGCGCGGCTTCGAAAAAGCTGACCGGCAACGACACCGTGAGATGGTCTCCGTCGCGGCCGAACAGCGCGTGCGGTTCGACAAGAACACGCACATACAGATCGCCAGCCGGCCCGTTGTTGCGGCCCGGACCGCCTTTGCCCTTGAGGCGGATCTGTTGACCATCGCGCACCCCTTCGGGCAGCTTGACCTTGACCATTCGGGGACGGGTCACGACTCCGCCGCCCGAGCACGTCGGACAGGGGACATCGATGATCGTCCCGGCGCCGCCACATCCGTTGCATGGTCGGCTGAACGAGAAGAACCCCTGATTGTCATCCTGCACACCCCGGCCGCGACACTCAGGACACACCCGTGGCGTCGTCCCCGAGGCAGCACCGGTGCCGGTGCAGTCCGGACAGGAGACTTCACTCACAAGGTTCACCGATGTGGTGGCACCACGAATGGCATCAAGGAACGCCAAGTGTAGGTCGGCTTCCAGGTCCGAACCGCGTTGCGGCCCCCGGCTGAACGGGGTGTTGGGATCAGGAGCGCCGGCTGCCCCGCGACCGAACAGGTTGCCGAGCAGATCGCCGATGTCGGCCGGGCCGAATCGTGATCCGTCAGCTCCAGCGGGGCTCCGCCCGCCGGAAGTTCCTCGTGCCGCAACCGCTCGCACCTCGTCGTATTCGCGCCGTTTCGTCTCGTCGCCCACCACCTCGTAGGCGGCAGAGATGGCTTTGAATCGTTCCTCGGCCGCGTCGTCGTTGGGGTTCGCATCGGGATGGAACTTCCGCGCCAGTTGGCGATACGACGTCGTGATCTCTTTCGGTGTGGCTGTCTTCGAGACACCGAGTACGGCGTAATAGTCCTTGTCGTACCACTCGCGCTGCACGCTCATCGTTCACCTCCCTTGCTCAACCGTTTGGGCCGTCGTTGATCCTGATTCACCGACCAGGGCGGTCAGCCGCGTACCTTTACCATGGCGGCGCGGACCACCCGTCCGTTCCAGGCGTACCCGGTTCGCAGAACCTCGGCGACACGTTGCCCTTCATCGCCGTCGGCGGCGGGCTCGCTCATCACCGCCTCATGGATGTTGGGATCGAAGGCGACCTCGACGTCGGACACTGTCGCGAGACCCAACTTGGCGAGTGACCCCTGCAGCGCCGACGCAATCGGTTGGACCTCGGACGCACCGTGGGCCACCGCCGCCTCGCAGGCGTCAAGGACTGGCAGGAGTTCGCTGATGACCCGGGTGGCGCCACGAACCGCAGCGTCGCTCTTTTCTGCCTCGACCCGTTTCCGATAGTTCTCGAATTCTGCCTGAACACGGCGCGCCAGATCCAGATATTCGTCGCGTTCGGCTTCGAGTCGTTGAGCCAGATCGACCAGCTCGGCGAGGTCAGCGTCCTCGATGTCCGAACTGGTCCCGGAACTCGCCGAACCGGTCTCCGTGGTTGTCAGCGGGTTGGCCTGACCAGTGGATGCACCAGCTTCGGTCGTGAAGAGTTCCGCCAACTCAGCGTCGAGCGGATCGAGGGGAGATCCCGGCGACGGTTCCTCGCCGGGGGTCCCACTCCCAAATGGTGTGTCTCCGTGATCGGTCACCTGGGCGTCTCCGACGCAGCGGGCTCCTCGTCATCCTCCACGACCTCGGCGTCGACGACTTCTTCGTCGGCGTCGGAACCTGCGGTGGCAGCACCACTTGAATTCTCCTGGGCCGCCTGTTCGTAGACCTGCTGGCTGAATTGCTGGCTGGCGATCATCAGACCCTCGGTGGCGAGCTTGATCTTCTCGAGGTCGGTCCCGTCGAGCGCTTCCCGAACTGACGCGATGGCCTGCTCGGTCTGCACACGATCCTCGGCTGACACCTTGTCTGCGGAGTCCTTGAGGAACTTCTCGGTCTGATACACGAGACTCTCGGCTCGGTTGCGCTCGTCGGCAGCCTCACGACGTACCCGGTCTTCCTCGGCGTGAGCCTCGGCGTCCTTCACCATCTGGTTGATGGCGTCCTTCGATAGCGACGATTGTCCGGTGATGGTGATGGACTGCTCACGGTTCGTCGCACGATCCTTGGCGGACACGTTGACGATGCCGTTGGCGTCGATGTCGAAGGTGACCTCGATCTGGGGAACGCCACGAGGTGCTGGCGGCAGGTCCACCAGCTGGAACTTGCCGAGCGTTTTATTGAAGTCGGCCATTTCCCGCTCACCCTGCAGGACGTGAATCTCCACCGACGGCTGCATGTCCTCGGCCGTGGTGAACACCTCGGTTCGTCGGGTCGGGATGGTCGTATTTCGCTCGATCAGCTTGGTCATGACACCACCCTTGGTCTCGAGACCGAGGGACAGCGGCGTGACGTCGAGCAAGAGGACGTCTTTGACATCGCCCTTCAAGACACCCGCCTGAACCGCAGCCCCCATGGCAACAACCTCGTCGGGGTTGACTCCCTTATGTGGTTCCTTGCCCAAGATGGTCTGCGCGAGTTCCTGAACGGCGGGCATGCGGGTGGAACCGCCCACCAGAATCACGTGGTCGATCTTGCTGGCGCCGAGGTTGGCGTCTTTGATGGCCTGCTCGAAGGGCTTGCGGCACCGTTCGAGGAGAAACGCTGTGAGCTCTTGGAACTTGGAGCGGGACAGCGACTCATCGAGATGGAGTGGGCCCTGATCGGTGGCCGTGATGAACGGCAGGTTGATCTGAGTCTGTTGCACCTGCGACAGCTCGATCTTGGCCTTCTCGGCAGCTTCCTTGAGGCGCTGCATGGCCATGTTGTCCTTGGACAGATCGACCCCGTGGGCCGACTTGAACGAGGTGATGAGCCAATCCATGACGGCAGAGTCCCAGTCGTCGCCGCCCAGCTTGTCGTCGCCAGAGGTGGACTTCACTTCGAAGACACCGTCGCCGATCTCCAGGACGGACACGTCGAAGGTGCCGCCGCCGAGGTCGAAGACGAGCACTGTCTCCTCCTCTGATTCTCGCTCAAGGCCATACGCCAGCGCCGCTGCAGTTGGTTCGTTGATGATGCGCAGGACCTCGAGCCCGGCGATCTGGCCGGCCTCCTTGGTGGCGGTGCGCTGGCTGTCGTCGAAGTACGCGGGGACCGTGATGACGGCCTGAGTCACGCTGTCGCCGAGAAAGGCTTCGGCGTCCCGCTTCAGCTTCATCAGCGTGCGAGCCGAGATTTCCTGGGAGGTGTACTTCTTGCCATCGATGTCAATCGACCAGTTCGTGCCCATGTGGCGCTTGACCGAACGGATGGTCCGATCCGGGTTGGTGATCGACTGGCGCTTGGCGACCTCACCGACCAACACCTCGCCATCCTTGGCGAATGCCACCACCGAGGGGGTGGTTCGTGCGCCCTCTGAGTTCGGGATGACGACGGGCTCGCCCGCCTCGAGAACACTGACCACCGAGTTGGTGGTGCCGAGATCGATTCCGACTGCTTTCGACATGATTGCTCCTGCAAGTGGCCCGCTCTGCGGGCTGTGTGGTGTGCCGACGGTGATGCCGGAACGGGGTGGGGGACGGGTCCCGGAGACCCGGAACGAACTGCTATGGGGCCAGCCTACGTCGCTGAACCCGGCCACCCTCAGTCGGGTGACAGGGACCATCATAAACCTTGATGGTGATCGACTCAAGTTATTGAATTGTGACACTGAGCACAGGGGCGCGTAGCGTTGCGATCACGGACGCAGGGCGCGACCGAGTCACCCCGGAGGCCAAGATGTCCGATCTGATCCTGCTGCGACACGGGGAGAGCGAATGGAATCGCCTCAACCTGTTCACCGGTTGGTACGACTGCGACCTCACCTACACCGGCCGGGCCGAGGCGACCGCGGCTGGTGGCGTCCTGCGCGACAGCGGCCTCCTCCCGACCGTGCTCCACACATCGCTCCAGACGCGTGCCATCCGCACCGCGCAGCTGGCACTCGACGACCTGGGTCGGCTCTGGCTGCCCACCCGCCGCCATTGGCGATTGAATGAACGTCACTACGGCGATCTCACCGGGCGCAACAAGGCCGAGGCCACCGAGAAGTTCGGACCCGACCAGGTGAAGATCTGGCGCCGCAGCTACGACACCGCTCCCCCGCCCATCTCAGTCGACAACCAGTTCAATCCCAACGCTGACGCCCGCTACGCCCGTATCCCCGGGGAGCTCCTCCCCCAAGGCGAATGCCTGAAGGACGTGGTGGAACGCATGCTGCCGTACTGGTACGACGGGATCGTGCCCGATCTGCAGGCGGGTCACACCGTGCTCATCGTCGCCCACGGCAACTCGCTGCGGGCGCTCGTCAAGCATCTCGACAACATCTCCGATGACGACATCACCGAGCTGAACATCCCCACGGGGATGCCCCTGCACTATGAACTGAACGACCAGCTCCGGCCGATCTCCGCCACGGCCACGGCCGATCGCTATCTCGGCGACCCGGCAGCGGCAGCCGCTGCCGCAGCGGCCGTTGCTGCACAAGCCAACGGCTGAACGGTCAAGGTGCCCGACCGGGTCAGAAGTTCTTGGACGAACCGTGCACGTGGTCGCACGAGACCGCTTCGCCCTCGCGAACCTGGCCGCCAGCAATTCCCTCGAGCGCTGCGAACGGGCCACAGACCTTTGGCTTGATCCACACGTGGAACATCGGTGAGGGCGTGAACTTCTTGCCTCGTCGGCAGCCACCAGTCGAATCGGTCAGGCCGATGACCACTGGTGCCTCGCCTTCGGTGAAGCACAGATTGTTGTGGATGTGGAACTGGATCAGCGGGCCGCCGATCTTGGGCACGGTCTCGAGCGTCATCGAGCTCGGCAGAAGGAACATCACGGCTTCGAGCTGCTTGCCGCCGCCCGTGGTCCGATAGACGAGCGACTCGGGATGATCGGGATCGAAGAATGTCGTGTCGTTGATCTCGTCCCATTTGATGTAGTGCTCGTGGCCCGTGTACCCATCCCCGATCGACCGATACCCCTTCGAAACGGCATAGGCCGGGTCAGCGAACTGCGGCAGCTTGGCGAGCGTATTCGTCAACAACGCCTCGGCCTCGGTCTGCTGAGCGGGCGTTACGCCGGGCGTGCCCGACAGGTTCACGGGCTTGGTGGGATCGAACGGTGTGGGGAGCGTCAGGGTCGCCGTCGAACTGGCCGTCGACGACGCTGCGCCGCCGGCGGAACCCGTCGATGCTGCGGCCGCGTCGTGGACGTGAGCAGCAGCATGGGAGTGCGAGCCAGCGGCACCCAGCGCCGGGACCACCAACAATCCGGCCGCCAGGATCACCGGCAACGCCACGGCACCTGCAGCCGGGAAGCCCACCGGTCGACGGGGTCGGAGAGCCGCCAGCGCAGCCACCCCGGCGATCAGTCCGAGAAACGCGCAGGCACCATCGGTGAGGCCCACCGGTTCGACAGCTTTCAGCGATGCCACGAACCCGATACCGATGGTCCGCGTCAACGTCCAGACCATCACCGATCCGATGTTCACGACGGCGACTGCGGTGGCGACCGCCCGGGTCGGCAGCTGGAGCGCCGCGAGACCCACGCTGACCTGAGCAATGGCGGCCAGCGAGAACATCCACACCAGGAATCGGTTGTCACCGTGGGCGCCGATGACCGCTCCATGAACAAGGCCGGCGGCGATGGACATGATCCCGGCCAGCATCCAAGCCGGCGAAGGAATCGCAGGCGCCGATGTCGCTGAACGTTGGGCGCGATCCTGACCGACCACTTCCAGGGTCACTTCTGGCGCGCGGCCACCCAACGGCGTTGTCTCGCGTGACATCAGGTCAACCATGGTCCACCCCCATTGGGAACTCTCTCAGGCTACCGTCCGCCGCACCGACTGCACAGGAACGACTTCCGGTCGCCCGATCAGCGTTGATTGGCCGGGATCTCGAAGACGCACGGCCCATCAGCTGGGCAGAGGTCGGTGACCACGCTGGGGCCTCCCCAGAAGGCGTCTTTCAACTGTTGGATCTGCGGAATGTTCGGAGTGTCGTCGTGCGGATCGTGACCTTCCCGCGAGGGTTGGTTGCCCGCTGGGGACGACGGTGAACCCGTATCGGCCAGCACGTACCCGGAGCCGACGAACGGGAACGAGTTGGTCGTCTGCATTCCCCAGGACGGATCCGACTCGGCCGTGCGCCCGGGAGCTGCCAACAGAATTCGCGCCGGGATCTTCGCAGTCCGCGCCTCGACCCGCAGCGAGAACTCGGTGACCTGGTGATCACCCACGGCGCCGAGCAACAACAACCGGTGGGGCTTCGTCCCGGGGAACTGATCCTCGACGAGATGTTGCAGATAGCCGTTGGTCTCCCCCCGGTCCCAGAGACCCTGGACAAGAGCGATGGCGAGCACCCGATCGATGCGGGCCGGATACGCGGGAGCAAAGGCGGCCGTCAGGTACTCGTCGAAGTCGACGCTGCGGTCGAGGAGGAGCGAATAGTTCATCCCCGCCTCACCCAACACGATCCGTGTGATGTCGGGCGAGATCGCCGCCAGGGCACCGCCCACGATGGCACCCTGGCTGTTCCCGTCGTAGAACAGCTCACCCTTTCCGAGAGCCGATATCCCCCCGAACTGGAACCTCGGGTCCGCCGCAAAACCAGCACGATTCACCATCAGCCGTCCGAGGAACATGTTGCTGATGAAGCCCTGCTGGAGCCCATCGGGGAGTGACGCGAAGTTGGACATGTCGGCGAGCGCGGCGACGGCGTTGCCGAGGTCGAACTTGCTCATCCCAGCGAAGTCCGTCGCGCAGTAGGCGATGTTGTGATTGGCGGACATGTCCACGACCATGTTGGAGGTCACCTCATCGAGGTCTCCGAGCAGCCCATGGCCGTACAACGCCATTCGCGCTGGTTCCGTTCGCGATGACGGTGGGAGGACACATCGGAACCGCGCCGTGAAGACACCTTGCTGCCGGACGGGTCGGCCGGCATCATCAAGCACCATTCGACCGCCGGGTTGTCCATCGTTGGTCAGATACAGCGGGCTCTCGAAGGTGCCGTCGATCTGACGGGCGATCCGCTTGTCCGGATCATCGACCGCAGTCGCGATCGTGTACTTCGGAGCCGCGTCGCCAAGTTGGCCGAAGGCGTCGTCGCGCATCGCCAACAAGCGCGACGAGGTCGACTCTTTACTGGCGACGGTGAACGACCAAGCCAGTTGCAACGACGACCGATCGACGCCCTGGCCCGCCAGCGAATCAAACGTCGATTCCATGTCGGCTCGACGCGCTTCGAAGGCGGAATCGGTGCTTCGTTGGCCGCTCCGATAGGACTCGAACGCGGGACTCGGTAGGACGGCTGCACCTGCTGGATCGACGAGTGAACGGATCCCCACCACGATCCGATGTCCCTGCGAATATGAGGTCGCTGGATGGATGAGCAGCCACGGCGTGACACCCTTGTCCGCCTGCGAATCGAGCTCGGCCCAGAATGGAACGCGGCGGTTGTCAGAGGTGTCGAGCACCACAATCGGCGACCCAGGCTCGATCGACGCAGACAGTGCGGCGATCGACGGCGCCTTCGAGGCGGTGAGATCCAGTGCACCGAGATCCGCCATGAGCGCGGCACCCGGGCTGAAACCATCGGAGAGATTCTGATCGGACGGATCCATGTGGACACCGGCCTTGTTGGCCGGCATCACCTCTCGCACCAACGCAACGCGTCGCCCCGTCGGCGTCGTCGAATCAGGCACGGTGTAGGCGTCGCTCGGAAACGGGAGCATGCACTCGTTGGCGACGAGCGGATCGCAGCCGAGCGTGCTCGTGATGCCCATCGCCGACAAGGCCGTCGGATCCTTCGCAACGTCGGGGCCGTCTAGAGCGGTGATCGGTGTGGTGTCCGCACTGGGGACGCTGTTTGTGCGTTGGCTGGTCTGAGAACATCCCGCCGCCAACACGGCCATCGTCACGACCGTCGCCATAGCCATGGCAGGCGCGCGCCGCCATGATCCACCACGTTGGATCATGAGGACACCGCCGCCGAGCTCTCGCGCGGAGCGGTTGCAATCTTGTAGGCGTTCCAGATCATCGGGATCTGGAACGGCAGCCGGATCCAGGCTGCCGCCGCTGAGTTCATCGGACCGGCAGGGGCGTCGTCGACGCCCCCGTCGAGCGCCATCTGGATGTTCGCCGGAAACACCACGACGAACGTGGCGAATGCCCACCAGCCTCCCCGTCGACGGGTCGACGGATTCAGCAACAACATCGCGCCGATCAGCTCGGCGATCCCCGATACGTAGGTCGTGGTGCGGGCCGATCCGGGCATCCACCTCGGGACCACCGCATCGAAGAACTTGGGGCTCACGAAATGCATCACGCCGGCCCCACCCAGAATTGCCGCGATGCCGTAGGCCCGTCGATCTGTTCGATTCATGGCGACAGCATGGCCGATTGCGGTCGACCGTGACGGAACTACGACGGGTCGCGCCTCGAAGAAGCTGGAACCGCAACGTAAGGTGTCGCACGTTGACTGCGCTGGCGGCAAGATTGCCGGGAGGACCCCCCATGAGTTACGTATCCGATCCGGCGACCGATGCTGGTAACAGCACCGGTTCCACGGTCGTGGCCGCCGAAGCCATCAATGCCTCGAAGATCTACGGTCGCGGTGACACCGAAGTCGTTGCACTCGATTCCGTGAATGCTCGCTTCATGCGTGGCCAGTTCACCGCCATCATGGGCCCGTCGGGTTCGGGCAAGTCGACACTCATGCATTGTCTCGCAGGGCTTGATCGCCTCACGAGCGGTTCGGTCGAAGTGGCCGGCGTCGATCTTTCGAAGCTCGATGAAAAGGGCCTCACCCAACTGCGTCGCGATCAGGTCGGATTCATCTTCCAGGCCTTCAACCTCATTCCGACGCTGTCTGCCGCGGAGAACATCACGCTGCCGATGGATCTCGGTGGTCGCAAGGTTGATCAGGCGTGGATGGACCAGGTCGTGACCACCGTCGGACTCAAGGACCGTCTCACCCACCGACCGAGCGAGCTCTCCGGTGGTCAGCAGCAACGTGTGGCGGTTGCCCGTGCCCTTGCGAGTCGGCCGCAGATCATCTTCGCCGATGAACCGACGGGAAACCTCGACTCGCGAACCAGCGCCGAAATCCTGACGTTCATGCGCACCGCCGTCGACGAGTTGCGCCAGACCATCGTGATGGTGACGCACGACCCCACCGCAGCGGCCTACGCCGACCGCGTGGTGTTCCTGGCCGACGGACGGATCGTCGATGAGATCTTCGAGCCGACGGCCACCTCCGTGCTCGACAAGATGAAGGCACTCGGAGACTGACGTGTTCCGTATCGCCCTCGCAGGGATACGGGCGCGGAAATGGAGGCTGGTCGCCACGTCGATCGCCATCGTGTTCGGCGTTGCGTTCATCTCTGGAACCGACGTCCTGTCGGGTGTGTTGACCAAATCGGTCGGCGACCTGGTCAACGACGCCTACAAAGGTGTCGACGGCGTGATCCGCGATCGGGAGGCGCAGGAGAACCCCTTCTCCTCGATGCCGATCCGCGCGCCAGTCGACGCCGACGTCGTCGATCTTGCGCGTTCGACCGCTGGCGTACGAGAAGCAACGGGCGTCATCCAGCTTCCGGCCACGTTGCTAGACAAATCCGACAAGCCGGTGTCATCGTTCGGTCCACCAACCTTCGCCTTCAACTGGGTCACCGACCCCGTGCTCGCCCCCGGAACACTGACCGAGGGCGTGGCGCCCACGGGGCCGGATCAAGCGGTGATGGATTTCAAGACGGCCGAGGAGTTCGGTTTCAAGCTGGGTGACCCGGTGACGATCGCGCTCAACAACGGCCGCCAGACCTTCACAATCGTGGGCATCGGTGGCATCGGTGCCGACGGCAAGAAATCCGCCGGGTCGCGCATCGTCCTGATCGAGACTGCGCGACTTCAAGAACTCGCCAATCTGCAGGGAAAGTTCAACTCGGTCGAGGTCTCCATCCAGGACGGCGAGACTCAGGACAACGTTCGGTCACGACTCAGCCAAATCCTCCCAGCGCGACTCGAAGCAAAGACTGGCAAGGAATTCATCGCCGAGAACCAGGCCCAGGTGGCCCAGCTCACGAGCGTCATCACCGACTTCGTTGCCGCCTTCGGCTGGGTTGCGGCGTTCGTTGGGACGTTCGTGATCTACAACACGTTCTCGATTCTCATCGCGCAACGGACCCGCGAGTTGGCCCTTCTCCGAGCGGTCGGCGCGAGCCGCCGACAGCTGCTCGGATCGGTATTGATCGAGGCGTTCGCAACCGGACTGGTCGCGTCGACCGCCGGGCTCTTCGGGGGACTCGGGTTGGCAACGCTCCTGCAACGCGGGCTCGGAGGGTTCATCACGGTGCCTGGGGGGTTGCCCGCGCTCACGTTCGGGGCCGTCTGGAAGTCCTTCGTCGTGGGCGTACTCGCCACCATGATCTCGGCGGTCATCCCGGCGTATCGCGCCACTCGAGTGGCGCCGGTCGCGGCGATGAGCGAAGTCCTGGTCGAAACGACGGGCGTCGGCAAGGCCCGGATCATCTTCGGTTCGCTCTTCATGTTGGGCGGCGCGGGCCTCCTGATCGCGGGGGTCGAAGAGGTCGCCGTCAACCCGTTGCCGTTGATCGGCGCTGGCGCCGCGTTGTTGTTCATCGCCATCGCTGTCATCGGACCGCTGATTGCGGGCCCCGTGTCATTGCTCATCGGTCGACCAGTGGCGTTGTTGGTCGGGCTGCCCGGACGGCTGGCGCGCCAGAACGCCGCGCGCAACCCGAAGCGCACAACCGCGACCGGAGTGGCCTTGACGATTGGCGTGGCGCTGGTCGTGATGATCACGGTCATCGCAGCATCGATCCAGCAGAGCTTCTCGAGCGTCTACGAAGATCAACTTGCCGCCGACGTCATCATCGACGCAGGGGGCTTTGGAGCGCCGGTCCCTCCAACGGTGCGCGAAACCATCGCCAAGGTTCCTGGTGTCGAGTCCGCCACGGCGATTCGGTTCGCGGGTGCACGCTTCCTCGACACGAAGGAAGGAAAGCGCCTTGCCAGCCGAAGTGCCGCGGAGATCGCCAAGGATCCGACAGGCGAGGGTCGCCCGACCGTGACCGGTCCGCCTGGCGAGGACGTGTTCCTATTGTCAACGGAGCCGGTGTCCCTGAAGGGCGTCATCGATCTGGGCGACATCAAGCCGAGCGCAGAGGCGCTCGTGGACAACACCATTCTCGTGTCAGAAGGGGTACTTGCTGACAATGGATGGACGGTCGGCCAACAGATCCGCGTGTGGACCGTCCAGTCAGGCGAAACCACCTGGACCGTGGCGGGTTCCATCTCGAAGCAGTTCGGACGGTTCGGGTACGTCATCAACACGGGGACGTACAACAACATCACGACACCCGACGCGAGGTCCGACAATCAGTTGTTCGCGAAGCTGGTACCGGGAACAGATCTGAGCAAAATGAAGACGGCAATCAGCACGGCCGTCAAGGATCAGGCCGTCGTGCGAGTACTCAGCGTGCGCGAGTTCGTTGGAGAGCTGGCCGACCAGATCCAGATCATCATCAACATCATCTATCTGCTCTTGAGCCTTGCAGTGATCGTGGCTCTGATCGGGATCTCCGTGACCATCTCCCTCTCGATCTTCGAGCGTCGACGAGAGATCGGTCTGTTGCGCGCTGTCGGAATGCGTCGATCGCAGTTGCGTCGATCCATCCGCTGGGAGGCCGCCATCATCGCGACTTTCGGATCGGTACTGGGGCTCGTGATGGGAACGCTGTTCGGAGCGCTGCTCGTGCGGGGATTCTCCAACGCGAACCTCGTCGTCAATCTGGTGCTGCCGTGGCAGACGCTCGGGATCATCATGGTCATCGGTGCGCTGATCGGCGTGTTCGCCGCCATCTGGACAGCATTCCGAGCGTCGCGAATGGACGTACTGGCAGCGATCTCCGTCGCGTAGATGCATGGCTGGTTATTCCGCGACTCCCCTCCCGAAGAAGCTTGGTATCAAGGAGGGAGCACGGCTCGTTGTGACCGGCGAGGCACCCGCCATGGATTCGCTGCTCGCCGAGCTTCCAGACGCTGTGACGCAAGGTCGACGACTCGTTGGTTCGGCTGATGTTGTGTTGTTCTTCGTGGTTCGACGGGCCCGGATCGAGGAACGGATCGATCAAGCATCACGCGTGATCTTCCCCGATGGCGGGCTCTGGATCTGCTGGCCGAAACGGGCGTCCGGCGTCGCCACCGACATGACTGAGGACGTCGTGCGCGAGGTAGGGCTGCCCATGGGGCTGGTCGACAACAAGGTGTGCGCCATCGACGAGACATGGTCAGGGCTCCGGATGGTCTGGCGACGAGAACGCCGAACATTGCGGCCTGACTGATTGGGGCCTTCGGCGGTGATTCACTTCACGACGCGAGCGTCGTCCATGCTCAGTTCACGACGCGAGCGTCGTCCATGCTCCAGTAGGCGTACATCTCGGTCACCATGGCGTCGTCGTCGAAGACCATGACGTCGATGATGTCGATCTCCATCACCATGGTGCCGATGTAGCTCCGCGCCATCATCGGGAACGCCGCGGTGCCGCCGGCGACCCGGATCGGGCCAGTCAGCGTCAGCTCCAGGCGATCGCACAGATCGTGGGTGGATGTGAAGAAGCCACGCACGGCATCGGCCCCGACGTGCGCGCTGCTGCCAACTGGGTCCTCGATGTGTGCATCGGCGGCGAAACAGGCGACGATGCCGTCGATGTCACCCGAGGTGTGTCGTTCGGCATAACGCTCGACCCTCGCCCGAATCGCTGCTGCATCTGCCATGAGGTCGCTCCCGTGATCGTGGTGTCGAGACTGTACCGGTGAGCCGCGGCCGTCAGTGGCGCCGGGCTCGATCGTGTGGCCCGCGCAAGGTTGAATGAAGCGAAGACCGCTGAGCTTCCTTCCCCGGAAATCAATTCAAGATTTCCGGCAGAGATCTCTTGACGCTTTTGGGTCCATCGAACTAGTGTTCGTTTCATGACATCGATCGCTACGGAACACCGAGACCTCTCGGCGAGTCTCAGAGCCATTACGGCGTCTCTCCGGCGGGTCGTCGCAGGGTTGGATCCAGCGGTCGTGCAACGCGGGGACGTCGCTGACCTGTTCGGCATGTTCATCGCGTTGGAACACACCGCCGCGGCGGGACGGATCCTT
>JBBRSC010000026.1:0-20408 GCA_038245795.1 Acidimicrobiales bacterium | reverse complement strand
GAAACCGGCCGCGGCGGCAGGGCTATCAGAGACGCTCACTCCCAGGAACGCAATGGCCGATCCGAGGCGCTGATGTTCACGCTCGAAGGCCGGCATCTCCTGTTTGCACGGCACACAGGTCGATCCCCAGAAATTGATGATCAAGGGGGTTCCCGCGAACGATGACAGGGTTCGTTGGGTGCCGTCGATCATGAGGAACAGGGCATTGGGTGCGAGCTGGTTCTCCTGGAGCTGGCCGGGGGCCACGGCGCCCAACACGAGCGTGTCCTTGGGGGTGCCGACCGATGTGGAGGTGTCGCCCGTGCCCACGATGAAGGTGGCAGCGAGGAGCGCGATCGACGCTGAGGCGATGACCGAGCTGACGATCATCAGTGGCGACAGGCGACGCCGACGCGGTCCGACGGGATCCGCTCCGGTTGCGGAGGAACTCATTACTCCAACGTACCGGCGCGAACCCCGTTGACCCGAACCGCGGGCGGCTGTCAGACGACCTCTGTTGGGGGGTTGGTCGTCTTCAGCCGTGCCCGAGGGCCTGTCCTCATCGATCAGTTGGTGGGTTCGCTCACGCGAACGTCAGCTGATCGATGAGGTGTTCTGGAACCGGGATCAACGGAAGCTGATCGCCCGGTCGAGCTTCCTTGGGGGGTCGGCCTCTTCGGCGTTTTGTCAACACGACCTTGCCGGACACGAAGAGCTGCCCGCCCCACACGCCCCACTGCTCGCCCTCTGCAATGGCGGTCTCCAGACAGGAGACCATCACGGGACAGGTCGCACAGATTCGTTTTGCTTTGCCGATGTCGTCGAGGTCATCGGAGAAGAACAGTCCGGTGAGCTGTCCTGCGCCGTCGGCGCAGGCCGCCGGGGATATTGGACTTCTCGGGTCGAAGGCCGGTCTGGGTGGAGTCTCGATGGTCATGGTGGGTGTCTTTCAGCGAAGTGGGTTGGGCGGGACTTGAATGTGCGGGAATCGACGTCGGAGTCGATACGGGGAATCGGGCGACGGGTATCGACGGGGTGGCAACATGTGCCTCGAAAAGCGAAACAGCCGCCGGGAGCGAGTCCCGGCGGCTGTTTCGGAGATCTGTGTCCCCTCGAGAATTCGTGTTCTCAGGAGGGACCTCCGTGCCGCCGGGTGGCAATCAGATGGCGCTTGTACCAAACCGATGCGCCCGTGATTGCCGAGTTCGGGTTGCTCGCCACATTGACCGTGAACGAACCGGCGGCAAACGAATCAGCGGTGAACGCTTGGCTGGACGTGGCTCCGGTCGCTGGGGCCTCGAAGAACTGAGCGGACCGCGCAACGTCGACCGATACCGCAAGGGATTCGGTCGTGGAGATGAGCTGCATCTCGTGCGTGAGAGTGGTCGACATGTTCAGTCCTTGGTGGGGGGTTCAGTCAAGTGAACCGGCGTGATGGAGTCCACGCAACCACGCGCAGAGATCTTCGTCAATTGAATAAACAGAAAGTAGTGGCGACGGTGTTGCGCAATGCTCGGTCAGCGGTTGATCCGGTAGCGCATCCGGTCACCGTCACGGGCCATCGTTGCCTGACCGATGAGTCGCAGGTGTTCGAGGTGCGCGTAAGTCTCTGATTCGGCCATCGCGCCCCAGGATCGCTCCTGGAACAGGTGTCGGGAGAATTCGATGACGTCGGCTTCACCGATCTGCCCAGCGATCTCACTGACAAGATCCAACCGTTCGTGATGATGGCGTTGAATGGCCTCGACGCGACCGACGAGATCGACGAATGGATGACCGTGGGCGGGCAACACGTGGCGGACGCCTTGCAGCGCCGCGACCTTGTCGAGCGCTGCCACGTAGTCGGCCAACGAATCGCGCGAGGCCGCCATCCCCGAGATGTGGGGGGTGATCGTGGGGAGGACGTGATCGCCCGACAGCAGGACGCCGTCGACCGGATCGAACAGGCACAGATGGTCGCCGGTGTGACCGGGGGTATGGACGGCCACCCAGTCGCGTCGACCGAGGCGCACGATCTGTGCGTCGTCGACGCGTGCGGTGGGCTGGGGCGTGAGGAACCCGCGTTTGGTGAGGCCGTCCCACGAGCGCATCCCCATGATTTCGGTGGGGGTGGGGAAGGGGATCACGCCACCCCAGGGGGATCGTCGGGCGGGGAGTTCGGGGATGTCGTCGCTGCCGAGGAGGTAGTGGCCGAACAACACCGGGTCGAAGCCGTCGTCGTTGATGCGAGGGGCGTTGGCGTCGAGCAGTTCGATGGAGTCGTCGTCGAAGGGATCGAAGATCGTGCGGAAACTGCGATGGGCGATGATCTCAGCGCCGCAAAGAATGCGGAGGCGTCCCGCACCCCCGAAATGATCGGGATGGGAGTGGGTGACGACCACGGTATGGACCCGGGCGACCGGAACCCCGATGGACGCCAGACGCATCACCAACGCATCGAACTCCTCGGGTGACGGGAGGCCCGGATCGACGAGCGCCCAGCCCCGCTCGTCCTCCATGGCGTAGCAGTTGACGTGTCCGAGCCCTGGCAGCGAGATCGGCAGCTGCAGCCGCAAGATGCCCGGGGCGACCTCGGTGACCTCCTCCGACGCAGGCAGCTTCTCCTGCTTCTCGGGCCGGGGTGACGCGACCGCGGCAGCAGTGGTGTCGTGGGAATGTTCGTGCGCGTGGGGGACCGCCATTCCCCCACGCTAGGTGCAGATCGGTTCTGATCCGTCAGGCCGGGCCGATCAGGCTGGTTGTGATCAGGCGGCGACGGCGACGTCGGAGTCGTCTTTGTGGGTGATGGTCCACAGCACGGAACCGACGACCGCGCCGATGAGCGGGAACACGATGAAGGCCCAGAGCTGGGTGACAGTCGAGTTGTCGTCGGAAAAGAACGCCACGGCGATCGATCGGGCCGGGTTCACCGAGGTGTTCGACACAGGGATCGAGACGAGGTGAATGAGGTAGAGGGTGAAGCCAGCGGTGACGCCACCGAAGCCCGCCGGGAACTTCTTGTGGGTGGTGCCGAGGACCACATAGATCAGCAGTGCGGTCATGAGCACTTCGATGATGATGACCGAGCCGAGCCCGAAGCCTTCCGGCGACCCGTAGCCGGTGCCCTCAGCTTTGCCGTAGCCATTCGATGCGAACTGGCCAGCCTTTTCGAGCAGTGGATTGTCGGACACCTTGATGGTGATCCAAAGCAGCAGACCACCGGCGAGGCCACCCACGATCTGGCCGATGACGTAGATCGGAGCGAGGGCCGGCTTCACTTTGCCAGCGAGCACCATGCCCAGCGTGACGGCCGGGTTGATGTGGCAACCCGAGATGTGACCGATCGTGTACGCCATCACCAACAACGACAATCCGAAGGCGGCCGCGACTCCAGCCGATCCGATGTTCTTCCCGGCGAAGATGGCGGTTCCACAACCACCGACGACCAAGAACATCGTGCCGAATGCTTCGGCGACGCCGATTTTGAGCTTTTCATCCATGTTCGACTCCTCGTGTTGGCGGATGACAGGAGTCTTGCCCGCTGAGGGGTCGCGAGCGGGGGATGATTCGTTTGAGCGAAACCCTCAGACGGGTTGGGCGAACACCTGCGCCCGGAAATAAGCGAGCTCGGCGACGCTCTCGCGAATGTCGTCCATGGCGCGGTGGCTGGTGGCCTTCTTGGGCGCGCCGGGTAACGATGCGGGGTACCACCGTCGAGCGAGTTCCTTGATGGTGGAGACGTCGACGGACCGATAGTGCAGCCAGTCCTCGATCTCGGGCAGGTAGGCGGCAAGGAAACGGCGATCCATGCCAATGGAGTTCCCGCAGAGGGGCACGGTGTGGGGCTCGGTGACGTGGCGTTTGATGAACTCGAGGGTGTTTGCACCGGCCTGTTCCAACGTGATGGTCGACGCCTTGATCTGTTCGAGGAGCCCAGATTTGGTGTGCATATTGAGCACGAACGGGTCCATGCGGGCGAGCTCATAGGCGTTGGCGGCGACGACCAGGTCGGGGCCCTCCTCGATGATGTTCAATTCGTCGTCGGTCACGAGCGTCGCGATCTCGACGATCACGTCGCTGGTGTGATCGAGTCCGGTCATTTCGAGGTCCATCCACACAAGCATTGGACCATCGTACGGCGGGACCCCCTCAGTAGAGTTCGGTCGTGTCCGAAGCGTCTCCCTCGAACAACCATCTCGTCCACCTCCAGGCTGTTCGCCTGGATCCGGATCTCCCGCTGCCGGTGTACGCCAAGCCGGGTGATGCCGGACTGGACCTGGTGGCGTCGGAAGCGATCACCCTCCTGCCGGGCGGTGGCCGGGCGCTGGTGCCGACGGGTTTGGCGGTGGCCATTCCGCCGGGTTACGCGGGGTTCGTCCAACCGCGCAGCGGCCTGGCGATGAAGCACGGCGTCACCTGTCTGAACACGCCGGGGCTGATCGATTCGGGCTACCGCGGCGAGTTGAAGGTGCTGCTGATCAACACCGATCCCTCGGAGCCGTTCGAGATCCAACGCGGCGAACGCATCGCGCAGCTCGTCATTCAACAGGTCGCGCACGTCATCTTCCACGAGGTCGACGAACTCGACAGCTCCGAACGCGGCGAGGGCGGCTTCGGCCACACCGGCCGCTGACCCAGATCCTAAAACTTGCGGCCAGAACGGAGTGGTGGTCGTAGGTTTGAACGATGGACCTCCGCATTTTCACCGAGCCCCAACAGGGCGCCAGCTACGAGACGCTTCGCCAGGTAGCGGTCTGCGCTGAGGAGCTCGGGTTCAGCGCGTTCTTTCGCTCCGATCACTACCTCCGCATGGGCGACGGGTCGCCGCTGCCCGGTCCGACCGACGCGTGGATCACCCTTGCAGGGTTGGCGCGGGATACCACCAGGATCCGGCTCGGCACCCTCGTCACACCGGTGACCTTCCGCTTTCCCGGGCCGCTCGCCATCAGCGTTGCTCAGGTCGACCAGATGTCATCAGGTCGCGTGGAGCTCGGACTGGGGGCCGGGTGGTTCGGCGACGAACACCACGCCTACGGGATTCCCTATCCCGAGGAGATGGCCGACCGCTTCGACATGTTGGAGGAACAACTCGCCATCGTGTCGGGGCTGTGGGCAACACCGGTCGGTGAGACCTTCTCCTTCGAGGGCGCCCGCCATTCGGTGAGGGATTCGCCGGCTCTGCCGAAGCCCTTTCAGCAACCCGCCCCGCCAATTGTGATGGGTGGCAGCGGCAAAGTGCGGACACCGCGTTTGGCGGCGAAGTATGCGGCCGAGTGGAACTTGCCGTTCAGCTCACTGGAGACGGTCGTCGAGGTGCGGGCCAGCGTTCTGGCGGCCTGCCAGAAGATCGATCGCGATCCCGCGTCGATCGTGACCTCTGCCGCGCAGGTTCTGTGTTGCGGGGCTGATGATGCTGAGATCGTGCGCCGCGCGGCGTCGATCGGGCGCGAGGTCGACGAGTTACGCGAGAACGGGCTGTGCGGCACCCCATCCGAGATCATCGAGCGATTGACGACCTGGGCCGAAGCCGGTGCGAGCCGCTGCTACCTCCAGATCCTTGATCTCGACGATCTGGACCATCTGCGACTGGTCGCCGCCGAGGTTCTCCCTCACGCCGCCACCCTCTGACGGACGGAGTTAGCGGGGGCGGAGGTGGGTTCCTTCGGGGGTGCGCTCGAATTCGAGCCGGGCCACGGGTCGGCCGCCATGGTGTGTGACCACGTCGGCTTCGGTGACGAGCCCGTCCAGATCGTGGCGATCGGCCCACAACCACGCCACCATCTTGGGAGTCGGTGTGCCCTCGGAAGTCGTGCCGTCCCATTCGAGCCCGGTGATCATCCCGTCCCAGATCCCATTGCCGGAGTTCGCGTATCGCTCCCATGCGACGCCCGAACGTGACATCGGTTGCAGCACAGGGAGATGGGTATGTCCGAGGATGATCCATGGTCCGTGCTCGGCCGCACCACCGAACGCATCGAAGAGCAACTCTTCGTCGAGGCTGTCGTACTTCGAGTTCGTCCCGAAGCGCTTACTGACCCGAAGCAGTCGGTTCGGGAGTTGGCCACGCAGGAACGCCGTGGTGAGCGATCGCGGCGGCACGGCGTCTGGTGCTTCCAGGCCCGGTGTGTCCGACAGTGTGTTGCCAGCCCACGTTGCCAACTTTCCGAGATACGCACGACCCGGTGCATTCCAACCGTCGGTCTGATGGCCGTGGGTGATGAACGCCACTGCCTCCCCGGCATGGTCCTCGAGCACGATCACGTCGCAGATGGGGATGTCTCCGACCAGTTCGGACAGACTGTCGGCGAGGGCTCGATCGAGATAGACATCGTCGTGATTGCCGACCGTGCGGTGATAGCGGCCGGCTTCCCCGAGGAGTTGGAGCCGTTTGTAGCTGGCCGGGTTATTGGCGATGATCGTGCGGAGATGCCGTCGATAGAGGGCGCGCCTCAGCTCCAGGCCGGTGCGTCCGGGGATGAAATGCGTGGCCACTCGTGCTGCGTCATACCACTGGCCGTAGGGGCTCCCACCGACCATCCAGTAGTCGTCGATGTCACCGTTTTCGACGACGTGGCGACCAGCGTCGGTGGCCAGATCGAGGACCGCGGCGTAGAGATCTTTGACATCCTGTCGCTCCAACCAGTCGCGGCGACCCGGGAAACACCGGTGGAGGTCGGACGTGATGAGGAGATCCAGATGCGACGACAGCCGTTCCACGCGATCTGCCGGCGGGAGCGGGTCGATACCTGCTTCGATCGCTGCCAACTGTGCGGGGAACGAACGGACCCGCAGCTTGGCGAGTGTGTGGTTGTGGACGGCCCGCCACGCGACGACGGCGAACCCGACCGGTGACACCACCAGCCCCACCACGAACTTGAATACCCCCCAGACGTCGGCAGCGAACTCCGCAGCCAGGGCAACCCATCGTGGATATTTCCGCACTGTTCCAGCTTGTCAGGCCGACGGTAGGGTGACGGCGTCTTGAACCTGGCCGGTCGTCGGCCAGTCAGCTTATGGAGGTCGAAGTGTCGAACCCGTTGTCGTTGGATGGCCGTGCTGCGCTGGTGACCGGAGGTGGCAGCGGTATCGGTCTGGCGGCAGCCGAAGCGCTTGTTGCCGACGGGTGCGCGGTGACGCTCATGGGCCGCGACGCCGACAAGTTGGAGGCGGCTGCGGTCGGGCTCCGAGCTCATGCACCCGACGGTGTATCGGTAGTGGCGTTCGCGGGCGACGTGACCGACGAGGCGCAAGTCATTGCCGCGGTTGACGCCGCTCGAGCGGTGACCGGTCGACTCGACATTTGTGTCGCCGCCGCCGGCGATGGCACCGTCGGTCCGATGATCGCGACGTCGACCGACGAATGGAATCGTGTCTTGGCAGTGTCACTGACAGGTGTCTTCTTCACGGTCAAACATGCCGGTGCGGCCATGGTGGCCGACGGCGGCGGGTCGATCGTTGCCGTGTCGTCGTTGGCCGGTTCGGTGACCCACCGTTGGATGGGGCCCTATTGCGTCGCCAAAGCTGGTGTCGACATGATGGTAAGGGTGACAGCGGACGAACTCGGCGCCGCCAATGTGCGCGTCAACGCGGTCGCACCCGGCATCATTGAGACGGGTCTCGTGTCCATGATCACGACCGATACCGATGTTGGTCAGAGCTACCTCCGCGAGATGCCGATCAGTCAGTTCGGCAAGGTGTCAGATGTGGCACCGGTCATCCGTTTCCTCGCTGGCCCGGAGTCGGGTCACGTCACGGGCCATATCGTCCCTGTCGATGGCGGACACCATCTGCGAGGCGGACCGGACTACGGCGAGTTCGCCCGCATGATGTATCCGGACGTGATGGAGAATCTGTGACCAACCCCGGGCTGCCCGGGTCAGGGTTCGCCTTCTCGTCGATCGAGACGCTGCGCAAACGTCGCGGTCGGAAGTGGTCGTTGCACGGATCTGAGGTGGTCCCGGCGTGGATCGCCGATGCCGATGTGGACATCTGCCCGCCGGTCGATCGGGCGTTGCGGGCGTTGCTCGATCGGGGTGACGTGACCTATCCGATCGAGGACATCACCACCCCAGTGGCCGAGGCCTTCGTCGCGCGAATGGCGGATCGTTACGGCTGGCATCCTGATCCGTCGGGGGTAGTGCTGGTGGCGGATCTGGTGCAAGCCGTGTCGTTGGCTATCGATCATCTCTCGGTGCCGGGCGACGGGGTCATGTTGCAGACGCCGTGCTATCCGCCTTTCCTGCAGGAGATCGCGGCCCTCGAACGAGTGGTGATTCCCAGCCCGTGGCGCCGGACGGCGGATGGTTGGGAACCCGACCTCGATCAGATCGCCGAACATGCGGCCCGAAGCCCCGGCAGCGTGTTCGTGTTGGTGAATCCGCACAATCCCACCGGCCGGGTCTGGACGACTGATGAGCTCGAAGCCCTGGCGCAACTGGTGGCCGATTACGAGTTGATCGTCATCAGCGACGAGATCCACGCCGAGTTCACCCACACGGATACGGGCGAGTCGGGCCGCGGCACTGGTGAGCATCAGCACATTCCGTTCGCCATGATCGATCCGGTTGTGGCGGAGCGGACCATCACCCTCACGTCGACCTCGAAGAGTTTCAATCTCCCAGGCTTGCGGTGTGCCGTGATGCATCTCGGTTCGGGCGTGGCATTGGAACCGATTCGGAGGGTGCGGGCCACGCAGATCGGTCAGATCTCGAACATGGGCCAACTCGCGACGTTGACGGCCTGGGCCGAGGGCCACGACTGGCTCGAGGACTTCCGATCGGCGGTCGGCGAGCGACGGGATCAGGCGGTGTACTTGTTGGCGGAGTTGCTGCCGGAGGTGTTGTGGGTACCGCCGCAGGCGACGTATCTGGCGTGGCTCGACTGTCGAGGGCTCGCAGTAGGCGACGATCCGGCGCAGTTCTTCCTGGATCGAGCCCGGGTGGCGCTATCGCCGGGCCACGAGTTCGGACCGGGTGGCGCCGGCCACGTTCGCATCAACCTGGCGACCAGCGCGTCCATCCTCGGCGAGATCTTCGAACGCATGGTGACGGCGGTCGACATATCGAGGGGCTGAGACATATCGAGGGGCTGAGACATATCGAGGGGCTGAGAGCTGGCGAGCACGTGTGCGACACTTCTCGGGTGCTCGTGACCTCTCGACTCGGTCCGTGGGCTACCCGCTGGGATGACCTCGTTCGGACGATGACGCTGCCGTCGCCGTTCCTGATGTCGTGGTGGTTGGACCACGTCGCCGTCGGCACTCCGCATTTTGTGCTCGTGCTCGATGGCGATCGCCTCGTCGGTGGCGCGGCATTCCAGACCCGCACGCTGGCGGGAGTCGAGCTGGTGGAGCTGCTTGGTCAGGGTCCCCTCGAACCGGATCATCTGGACGTGGTGGCGGACCCATCCGACACCGACGGCATACGTTGCGTAGTGGCCGCCGCTTCGGAGTGGCTGCGTCGGCCGGGCTCCCGGGTGATTTCGCTCGACGGCATTGCCGGGTACGCCCATCTGCTCGACGCGGTGGCTGGCATCGGCTCGACCACATCGGCGCAGGTGGCACCATTCGTGCCACTCCCGTCGGTTGCTTCGGAGTATTTCGCATCCCGCCCGGGTCGGGTTCGCAGCACCATTACGCGTTCTGACAAGCGGATGACGAAGGCCGGCGTCACGTTCCGCCGTTACGACGCGGCGTCGAGCACCGTCGAGATCGAAGGGTCGTTACGCGATCTGCGTCGCCTCCACGACGGTCGCTGGGGTGACGCCTCGGGGGTGTCCGACGGCTGGGCCGCCTTCGAGTCTGCGCTCCGCAACGGCATCATCGTTGGCGATGTCATCGTGCACGAACTCGTCGATGCCGACGAAATCTGTATTGCCACTGAAGTCGAGTTCGTGGTCGGGAATCGCGCGAGTTTCTACCAGGCCGGCCGAGACACCGATCATGAGCATCGAGGTTCCGGGTCAGTGCTCAAGTGGCGGGTCATCCAATCGCTGATCGCTGCTGGGTGCGTGGAGTTCGATCTGTTGCGCGGCGACGAGCCATACAAGACCGAATGGGCGACGGACGAGCGTCGACTCCTCAAGGTCCGCGGCGCCGTCGGTCCCCGGGCGAAGGTCGCCGTGGCGGCACAGGACACCAAACGATGGCTGGATCGTTGGCGTCAGGAACGGGCACATGCGGCAGCAGCAAAATCTGCATCCAAGAATCCGGAATCGACGAAGAGTAAAGAGTGAGTCTGGCCGACCGCATCTCCCTGATGTCGGTGTCCCCTCGTCCGATGTCCAGTGCCCGCCGCGCTGCTCATGGGTCGGCCAGGCCCACCCATGATCGGAGTTGACCAGATCGGCCCTGCCAGACTGTCCCCGTGTCTGCTTCACCTGTCCTCGTGCTCGGCTCCGGTTTCGTCGGGAGCGCCGTGGCGGCGCGACTCGCCCAGGACCGCCCGGTGTCGGTCGTCGACATTCCCGATCATCCCGAGTTGGCAGAACGTAACGATGCCGCTCGGGCCCTGATACTGGGTTTCGTGGAATCGGGCGTCACCGCCGTGGTGAACACCTGTGGGCGGCTGCGTGGGACCGATGCCCAGATGACCGATGCCAATATTGACTTCCCGACGTGGCTGGTTGATGTGCTGGCAGGATCGGGAGTTCGGTTCGTGCACCTCGGATCCGCAGCCGAATACGGCGACCCGGGTTCCGCCGATCCCATCCCCGAGACCCACACGGTTGCGCCCCAAGGCATCTACGGCGAGTCGAAGTGGGCGGGGACGGCCGAGGTCCTCGAGGCTCGCGCTGCGGGGCTCGATGCGGTTGTTGCGCGCGGCTTCAACTTGGTGAGCAGCAAGGTCGCTCCGGTATCGCCGCTCTATCAGTTCGTCACCGATGTCACGAAGCTCCCCCCAGAAGGGGGCAATGTCGAATTGTGGTGGCCGGCAACGTTCAGGGATCACATCATGTTGGACGATCTCGCGGCCGGCGTTGCAGGGTTGGCGGTCATTCAGAACGTGCCGGACATCGTCAACATCTGCTCGGGCATCGGCGTTCGCTTCGACGCCATTGTGCGTGCCATCGCCCGGGAACAGGGCAAGCCGATCACGATCACCTCATTGAACAAGCCGGGGATCCCGGCGGTCGTGGGAGACAACTCGCGGCTGCGGGACCTGTGCGGTGTGCATCCCGAAATGTCGGCGAAGCTCATCGCCGCACATGTCGGCGTCTGATCGAGATGTGCGGCGCTGACTCGACAGCGGGCATTGACGCGACCACCATGGTCGGAATGCACGCGGTGATCCTTGCCGGGGGACGGGGTGTCCGGCTTCGGCCGTATACGACGGCATTTCCCAAGCCACTCGTTCCCATCGGCGACGAGTACGCCATCATGGAAATCGTCCTTCGCCAACTCCAGGCGGCAGGCTTCCAAACGGTCACGATCGCCATCGGTCACCTCGGACAACTCATCCGGGCCTACTGCGGCGACGGCACCCAGTGGGGCCTCGAGATCCGCTATTGGGACGAAGAGATCCCGCTGGGCACGATGGGCCCGATCATCGCGAACCTCCAGGATGTGCCCGACCATTTCCTGGTCATGAACGGTGACGTGCTGACCGATCTGGACTACGCCGCGGTGCTCCAGGGACACATTGCATCGGATGCGCCGATCACCGTGTCGGCCTACGACCGGACCGTGAAGATCGACTTCGGTGTCCTCGAGATCGGTGGGGAGACCGGCGACCGGATCGTCGAGTTCCGCGAGAAGCCGGTCGAGCATTTCTCGGTGTCGATGGGCATCTACGCCGTGTCGAAGTCGACGCTGTCGGACTACACCCCGGGCGAGGCGCTCGGTTTCGACGAGTTGGTGTTGGATCTGCTCAAGACCGACACTCCGCCGCGGGTCCACCGATTCGCTGGCTACTGGCTTGATATCGGCCGGCCTGACGATTACGACACCGCCAACGAGGAATGGGAACAATTGAAACCCCGGCTCCTCCCTGGTCTCTGAGCCGAAGGAACATTCTGCTGTGGGCGCCAGCACTGACGCGACGGTCCGACCGCGCCCGTTCCATCTGGCCATCTATTCCGATGCGCGCAATCGGGGCGGCGCGGAGATGACGCTGGTGCAGTTGTTGGCGGGGCTGCCCAAGGACGTCACGGTCTCGATCGTGGCGGTCGACGAGGGGGTTGGTTCCTACATCGGCGATCATCGGCCGGGGTCCACGGTGCACATCATCGAACCCATCTCGCGGCGCAGCGACCTGCGCGGGATGCGTGCGCATCGTCGTCTGTTCCGATCGTTGGGCGCCGATCTTCTCCAGTTCAACCTGACGATGGGTTCATCGTGCCAATGGGCGATGTTGGTGGCGGCGACGATGCCGCGACAGATGACCATGGCCGTCGAGAATTCGTCGATGTCGGGTTGGTCTCGTGCCTCGCATTGGCTGAAGCGTGTGACGTCGTCGCGACTGTCAGCGCATCTGGCGGTCGGCGAGGCGACCTCACGTATCCTCGAGACGGACATCGGGTTGAAACCGGGGTCGATCGAAACGATGTACCACGGGGTGGCTGACGTGGATCGCTCCGCGCCGCACGAACTCGGCAAGGTGATCGTGAACGTGGCCCGACATGATCCCGTCAAGGGTGTCGACGTCCTCATCGAGGCGATGACGATGGTGCCGCGCGATGTTCGTCTGGTGCAGATCGGGAGTGGCGATCTGACCGACGTGCTGGTGGCACAGGTGGCGAAGCTCCGACTCACTGATCGCGTCGAGTTCCGCGACGTCGACTGGTCGAAGCGGGTGGCCGACGGACTCTGCGCCTTTCCGGTATTCGTGTTGCCGAGCCGCAGTGAGGGACTGCCGGTGACGATCATGGAAGCGATGCTGGCTGGCGTTGCGGTGGTGGCCACCGACGTGGGGTCGGTCCGAGAAGAGGTACTCGACGGCATCACCGGCCGGGTCGTCCCGCCGGAGGATCCACAGGCTCTGGCGGCGGCGATCGTCGATGTGCTCGACGATCCTGCACGGGCATCTGCCATGGGGGCTGCGGGGCGGGAACGAGCGCTCGACATGTTCACCATCGAAGCAACCATCGATCGTTACTGCGCGGTCTACGCGCGGCTCGTCGGCTCGCAACCAGCCGGGGCCTCCCGTACCGTGGGGGGACTGTGAGCGACCCGACCGATTCGACTGCCCCGACCGATCCGACGGCCACCGACTCGATGATCGCGGCTGGCGATGCGTCGCTGGCGGGCTTGGCGGCAGCGGCTGGCGTTCCGGTCGATCTCACATCGCGCCCGATCGTTGCGGTCCAGGGCCTGGGTTTTGTCGGTGCGGCGATGTCGATCGCGGTGGCTTCGGCCGTCAACGAGGACGGCTCGGCCCGCTACACGGTGATCGGGGTGGACCTCGACGACGCGGCTGGTCGCGCCCGTATCGAAGCCGTGAACGCCGGGCGGTTTCCGTTTGAGACCACTGACGACACGCTGGTGGCATCGTTGCAGGCTGCCCACCAACGACAGAACCTGATCGCCATCACCGACCCATCGGCGTACGGGTTGGCGGAGGTCGTGGTGGTCGATGTGCCGTTGGACATCGACTGGCGCAGCGAGACGCCGGCGCTGCGACTGGGTGGATTCGAGGCGGCCATCGGCACCGTCGGGGCGCACGTTCGGCCGGGCACGTTGGTGCTCGTCGAAACGACGGTCCCGCCGGGAACGACCGAGAAGATCGTGGCCCCGATCCTTGATGCTGCGATGGCCGAGCGGGGGCTCCCTGCGGATTCGTTGTTGTTGGCGCATAGCTACGAGCGGGTCATGCCGGGCGCTGACTACTTCTCGTCGATCGTGAACTACTGGCGGGTGTACGCCGGCCATACCGACGATGCCGCCAAGGCCGCCGAGTTATTCCTGCGGTCGGTCATCAATACCGACACCTACCCGCTCACCCGGCTCGGCTCCACGACCGCGTCCGAGACCGCGAAGGTCATGGAGAACACGTTTCGTGCCACGACCATCGCGTTGATGGAGGAGTGGGGTCGCTTTGCCGAGATGGTCGGCATCGATTTGTTCGAGGTGGTTGACGCCATCCGTTTACGGCCGACGCACGCCAACATGCGCACTCCCGGATTCGGGGTCGGTGGCTATTGCCTGACGAAGGATCCGCTGTTCGCCAAGCTGGCGTCGCAGGTCCTGTGGGATCAGCCAATGGATTTCCCGTTCTCGACTGCGGCCGTCATCACCAACGACGATGCGCCGAGGGTGTCGCTCGATCGGGTGCGACAGTTGGTCGGCGGATCGTTGGCTGGCAAGCGGCTGCTGTTGTTGGGCATTTCGTATCGTCAGGACGTCGGCGATACGCGGTACTCGCCGTCGGAAACGTTCGTCCGCGCGGCGCTCGATGCGGGGGCCGAGGTGGTCGCCCACGATCCTTTGCTGGATCATTGGGACGAGTTCGATTGGGCGGTCGAATCGGAGATCCCCTCGCCGGAGGGATTCGACGCGGTCGTGTTCGCGGTGCCCCATCGGGAGTACGTGACGATCGATCTGCCGACGTGGTTGGGCGATGCACGCCCGGCGATCTTCGATGGCTTCAGTGTGGTGAGCGCCGAGCAACGACGGTTGGTGGCGACCATGGGATGCAAGGTCGCGTCGATCGGGCGCGGCGGCGAAGACGTCTGAGATTCTGAGTTTTCTGACCATCGAGTTTTGAACATCGTGTCCCGCACCGGCGGGGCGGATGCGAGCCTGGGAGGGCAACACATGCAACGAGCGCTGATCACCGGCGGTGCCGGCTTCATCGGCGGGCACCTGACCCGGCGGCTCCTCGCCGACGGGTATGCGGTGCACCTAGTCGACAACATGAGCCGAGGCGTGTCCGACGAACTCATCGACGAGTTCCGCACCCATCCCGATTTCGACATCATCGTGGCGGATCTGCGCGATCCGGCGTCAATGGAGCAGATCGGTGACGATTACACCCACGTCTTTCATTTCGCGGCGTTGCTCGGCGTGCAGAACGTGATCGATCGTCCCTATGCGGTGCTACGCGAGAACATCTCGATGCTCGAGACCATGTTGGATCTGGCGTCGCGTCAGCGGGGGTTGGAGCGTTTCATCTTCCCCTCGACGAGCGAGGTGTATGTCGGGACCTTGCAGAACTTCGAGCTGCCGTTGCCCACGCCGGAGACGACGCCATTGGCGGTCTCGGCGTTGGAGCGTCCGCGCACGAGCTACATGTTGTCGAAGATCTACGGCGAGGCGCTGGTTCATCACGCAGGGCTGCCGTTCACGATCATCCGGCCGCACAACTTCTACGGACCGCGCATGGGCCTCTCGCACGTGGTGCCGGAGTTGCTGTCGAAGATCCATGCGTTGCCGGATGGGGCGGAGCTCGTGGTGGCGTCCATCGATCATTCGCGGACGCTGTGTTACATCGACGATGCGGTCGAGTACATCGTCCGGCTCATGGAGTTGCCCGAGGCGATCGGCGGCACGTTCAACCTGGGCGTGCAGGAGCCTGAGGTGACCATCGGCGAGCTCGCACAGATACTCATCGACACGGTCGGTCGCGATGTCACGATCGTTCCGGGCGAAACCACGCAGGGTTCGCCGTCGAGGCGCGTGCCGCACATGGGCCACACCATCGCGGTCACGGGTCACGAGCCGGCGGTGTCGCTCGAAGAGGGCGTGGCGCGGACCTACGAGTGGTACCGCGAGCGGGTCTTCGAAGGCGGTGGCCTCAGCGCCAAGTAGTCCTGCAGGCACTGCGGCAGGCTACGAGCCCGGTTGGGTCACGAAATCGATGAGTTCTTCGACGGCGCCGACGAGGGTGATGTCGAGGTCGCGATAGTCGCGAACCTGGGCCAACAACATGCGCCAGAAGTCGCGAGGCTCCGCGACTCCGACGGCCGCGCAGATGCCGTCCTTCCACGGCTGTCCCCGTGGGATGTCGGGCCACGCCTCGAGGCCGACCCGCCGAGGGTTCACTGCGGCCCAGATGTCGATGAAGACATGCCCCGTGATGCACACGTCGGGGTGGTCGATCTTCGAGACAATGCGCGACTCCTTTGACCGATCGACGAGATGATCGACCAACACTCCGAGTCGCCGTCCCGGCCTCGGTCCGAAAGTCCGCACGATCTCCTCGAGGTCATCGATGCCACTCAACGGCTCCACTACGACTCCTTCGTGACGAAGATCGTCGCCCCACACGCGCTCCACGAGCTCGGCATCATGGATGCCTTCGACGAGGATCCGACTCGCCCGCGCCACTCGCGCGCCGAGTCCGTCGACCGCGATCGAACCCGACGCCGTGATACGTGGCGCGGCCGCAGCGCCGCCACCGGTTGCCGTCACCAACAGGATTGGTTCATTGTTGATGAGGAAGGACCCGGGGTCGTTGCGGAAGCGCCGATCTCGGCCGGAGTCGTCGCGCAACGTCACGGCCGCGGGCGTGCATTCGACGATGGCGCCGATCATCCCAGAGGCCTGATGGATCACGTCCATGCCGATGGTGCCGGGCACCTGACGGTAGGTGCGGCCGCGTTTGGGAGGGGCGTCGACGTCGAGCGGCTCCGACAAGATGCCGGAGTGGGCTTGGCGAGGAACGCGAGAGGTCACGTCGAGACGCTATGCGCTGGCACGGATGCTTCGGTGCCACCCCAAACAGTGATGTGCTGGCTCAATCACTCACGCCGGGCCACCATCGACACGATGGTCCGGTTGCCGTCGATCTCGGTCAGGTCGGACACGTACTTGTATCCCAGCGGATGATCGAAGCGCGCCAATCCATCCGGCTCGGCCAGCTGATTCGCCAACACGTGACGCACCAGAGCGCCCTTCAGAAGCTTGTTCCAGTGCGACACGATCACGAGCTGTCGGGCGCCACTTCGCAGCACGTCGTCGAGGAAACGCACCGAGACTTCGGCGGTCGCGATCGATGCCCCTGACCACGCAGCATCGTGTTCGTTGGGCAGCAGGTTCCACACGGTCCGACCAGCCAGCTCCAGTCCCAGCGCGGCGTCGATGTGTGGCTTCCACATCGACGACAACCGCCCGAGCTTGTCGAGTCGGGCGCCCATCTTGAGTTTGTAGTTGGGGATCGGATCATCGGGCCCAACGATGCCCCACATGCCGGAGAAGATCCGTACCTGCGCGTTGAGCCGTCGACGGTCGCGGGCGGACAAGGTGGATGCGGCGAGGGCGTCGTAGAGCACGCCCGTGTAGCGATCAATGGCGGGCATCGTCGCCGATGAACGAACGACGAGGTTGGTCGCAGTTGCGGCTTCTAACGCGTCGCCCTTCACTCCCAACAATGCGGCCCGCTTCACCTTGGACTGCTTCATTGCGCGAACAGTCGCGGCCGTCACCTTCGCGCGAGCCGTATCGAGCGCTGCGCCGGTCGGCAGGGCTGATCCGACCATCGTTCCCAGCTCCCACACCGGCCCGGTGCCGCCGCTCGCCTTGCCCTCGGACGGTGGCAACAAGATCAGCGGCGGTGTCACGCGTCGCCTTGAAGAGTGGGCGCGGCGGGGGACCTCTCCGGTGAATGCATCGGAGTTCAAGGTAGTGCGCCCGCTACCGTCGACCACATGGACGAGGTGGTGAGGGTTGGTCCGTCGTTGAGCATCCCGGCCACGGAGTTCGATTGGCGCTTCAGCGCGTCGTCTGGCCCGGGTGGCCAGCACGCCAATACGTCGAACACCAAAGTGGAGCTGCGTTGGAGCATCGTCGACAGCCCGACGCTCACTGCCCGCGTGCGAGCGCGCCTGCTGGCCAAGCTCGGACCCGAAGTTCGGGTCGTGTGTCAGACGAACCGCAGTCAGACCCGCAATCGAGCTGAAGCAATTGAACGTCTCACCGAACGGGTGCGCGACGCGTTGGTGGTGGAGCGCGTTCGGCGACCGACGCGAGCCACGCGCGGGTCGCAGCTGCGGCGACTGGATTCAAAGTCGAAGCGGTCAGAGACGAAGGCCAATCGGCAGCGGCCAGACCGCTCCGATTGAACTCTGGTTTGCCGCGCCGTCGCCCGCCACGCCCAACGTCGCGTTCTCGGCACCGAACGGTGCGTCTGGCGCAACGGCGCGCAACAACTTCGCCCGACGCGACGCTTGGGAGTCGAGTCGGTAGCGTGAGCTCGTGTCGTTCATCTCTGGGCCCGAGCCACGCCTCCGTCGTCTCGGGGAGGAGCTCGTCGAGATGGGCATCGAGGTGACCGACGACCATTGGCCGCTGTTGCTGATCGAACTCGACTATGCGGTGCGTCCGCCCGTCCATGAAAAGCGCGTGCCCACCTATGGCGCCATCGTCCAACCCTTGACCGATCCGGGCACGTGGAGCCGGGGCGCGAATCTGGGCGTGACCCGCCGCTCGGCGGGCGGTGGCTATCCCGTGACGGGTATCCGCAAGTTTGCGGATGGTCTGGCGTCGTGGATGATCCGTCGGGACGATCACGACAGCGAGCTCGTGGTCTTCGATCGGCCGGTGGCGTCGGAACGTGACCTGGCGGTGCTCGCGGAGGTGACTCTGGGGACGCTGGTGCAGCGTCATCCGATGGGCTCTGTGCGAGCTGTTGGTGCGTTCGGTGCGGTCCGTTGGGACGGGATGACGTGGCATCACGAGCCGCCGATCCAACACTGGATCGACTCGATCGGTGAGCAGGGTGGCCACGTCGGGGACCGCGACGTGATCATGTCGTTGCTGCAGTTCGCGGTGCACGATCTGGGGGCGCGAGGGATAGGCGCACTGCTGGTGTATCAACCGATGCAGAACACCGTGACGGTGATGGAGGAGCGGCTGCCGGTGCCGCCGCCGTTTCAGATTTCGAGGGCAGCCGACCTGGCGCCGTTGTCGCACGTACTGGGTCAGGTGGACGGTGCGGCGGTCTTCGACGCGTCGGGCACCTTGCGGACCTTGGGAGCGCGGCTGGTACCGAGTCGTACGGCCGAAGCGGATGTGAACTCGTTCCGGGGGATGCGCCATACGGCCGGGCGCCGCTTCAGCTACGACGATCCGTCGGCGACGGTGATCGTGGTGAGCGACGACGGCCCGGTCACCGTGATCCGAGCTGGCCAGTTGCTCGGCTCGTCAACAGAATCCGCGTGACCCGACCTCGCGTTATCGGCACCGAAACTTACGCCTGGCACCACCGCCCGCAACAACTTCGCCCGGCCGCGTGGCGTTCTTCCCTCGCTGCTACAGCTTGCTGGTGACCATCGCGCTCAGTCGGCGGTTCACCGCTCGTGGCAACACCGTCGTGAGTGCTCCGGTGATGCGGTTGATGGTGCCAGTCACCCGTACGGCGCGCCCTCTCGCGGCCGCTTCGAGCGACTCGGTCGCCACCTCATCGGCGGTCTGCCACAACATGGCAGGAAGATCGTCGCCCACGGCGCCGGCTGTCTCGCCGAACTCGGTGTGCGTGGCGCCCGGGCAGATGGCCGTCACGACGACACCATCGTTTCGTGACTCCTCGAACAGCGACTCGCTGAAGCTGGTGACGAACGCTTTGGTTGCGGAGTAGACAGCAAAGCTTGGCCCGGGGGTGTGTCCGCCAAGTGAGGAGATGTTGATGATCCATCCACGTTTCGCGGCGCTCATCGGCGCCATCGCTGCGTGGGTGAGCGACACCAACGCGCTGACGTTGAGGTCGATCAGCTGGTGATATGTCTCCATCGAACCGTCGACGAATGGTCCGCTCGAACCGACGCCGGCGCAATTCACCAAGAGGTCGATGGTGTGAGTTGGATCGTTCAAGAGCTGGGCGACCCGGGTCACATCGGTGGGCACGGTCAGATCGGCGGCAACAACTACGACGCCCGGATACTCGGTGGCGATCTTCTCCAGACGTTCGGTACGGCGCGCCACGACGGTGACGTCGACCCCAGCAGCGGCGAGTTGCCGTGCGATGGCCTCGCCAATTCCGCTCGATGCGCCGGTCACGAGAGCGGATGTCCACGGGTGTTGCATGGGCTCACACTACGAGGGTGGTTGACTGGGCGTCCGAATCACGATCGAAGGGGGCCGGGATGGCTGACGAGGCGGCGATTCGACCGTTGGACAGCTGATGGAAGTCATCATCACTCGAGATGTCGAGGCGGCTGCGTCGATCGTCGCAGACATCGTCGAAGCTGCGCTCGCACAACCACATCCCGTCCTGGGGTTGGCAACAGGGTCGTCGCCGTTGGCGACGTATCGCGAATTGATCCATCGCCACGAGCACGGCTTGAGCTTCGCCCATGCGACGGCCTTTCTGCTCGATGAGTACATCGGGCTGGAGCCAGGCCATGCCGAGTCCTACCGGTCGGTGATCGGGCGCGAGTTCACCGAGCACATCGACATCGATCCGGCGAGGGTGCATGCGCCAGGAGTCCACGCTGCATTCCTTCCCGGGGCGTGTGTTGCCTATGAGGAAACGATTCAGTTGGCGGGTGGCATCGATGTGCAGCTGTTGGGCATCGGG
>JBBRSC010000025.1:0-20562 GCA_038245795.1 Acidimicrobiales bacterium | reverse complement strand
GGCACAGGCGTCACGATCGAGCGTGATGCCAAGCGCTATCTCCTGACGAACCTGCACGTCGTGGACCCGTTCAACGCGGCGGACGTGACCTACGGAGATCGTACGTTCGAAGCGCTACCGGTGATCGGCGTGGATGCGCTGACCGACATTGCGGTGCTCGGCCCCCTGATCGGGGACGATCTGCCCACCCCCATTCCGCTCGGCACTGTTCCCGACGATGTGCGGGGAAGTCGTGCCTATCTGGTCGGCTACCCCGGTGAACCGGGCGGCACCAACGATCGGAAACCCGCCGATCTCGAAGCGACGGTCTCTGAGGGGATCGTGTCGCGGTTACGCACACTCGAGGAGTTCGGCCTCCACTTCCTCCAGACCGACGCAACGATTGCGGGCGGCCAGTCGGGCGGGGCGATGTTCGGCCGCAATGGTGACATCTTGGGAATCTCGGGGTTGTCGTTCGCTGACAAGTTCGGGTTGGCGCTGTCCATCGACACAGTGAAGGAATCGATCGAACGGATCATGAACGGCAAGGGCTCCCCGTATGCCAACGTCCCCTTGAAGGCCGGAAGCGGCGGCGCTGAGACCGGGACCGCGAAGATGACCGACGCGCCTGACGCGAAAGTCTTGATTCTTCCGCGTTCGGACGGTGATCGAACGGTGACCGTGACGATCGCTGATCCCAAGGAGGTGTCGGTCCTCATCGAATCGCTGGTGAGCGGCGATACGTTGGCCCAGAGCTCCAACGCCGATGCAATCCAGGCTGCACTCGATGCCCGTTCGACGACCTCGGCGGAGAGCAGCTTCGCCGATGTCATCGGGGCCTTCGACCCGATGCCGCCAGCCGTTGCCACGGTCTCCGACGAGATCTCGAAACGTGAGACGGCCCCCGGCGTCTTCACCGTTCCGG
Source organism: Acidimicrobiales bacterium (assembly GCA_038245795.1). Lineage (GTDB taxonomy): Bacteria > Actinomycetota > Acidimicrobiia > Acidimicrobiales > Microtrichaceae > JBBRSC01. The sequence goes on along the minus strand of JBBRSC010000025.1, from coordinate 19,658 downwards.
TCGGTCAGGGCGATGGCGTCCGAGTCGTGCTGGGCCGTCCCTTGGCACAGGGTCAGGTGAAGGTCGACTGGTCGTCCACCGAGCCGTTGGTCGCCGTCGGCCAAGCCCGCCCCGAGCAGGCCCTCGACATCGGCAAGATCTTCGAGCAGGTCTTCTCTCCCTACGACGACGCCAGTGATCTGCTCGTGGACCTCACCGCCGGTCAAGAGGTCGAGCTCTATGCGCGATCGCCCATTGGAGATCTGGGGCTGATCGTTTTCGGCCCGGGCGCAGATCCAGCCGACCCCGAGGCGTACTTCGGGGGCACGGTATCGGGTGTCGTCAACCTCGAGGACACCGACGACGGCCTCTACGGCGTCAATGCCCGGCGGCGCTACAAAGTGAAGGACACGGGCAAATATCGGGTTCGCATGTACTCCAACGACTCGCTCACCGAGATCGGTCGGTTCAGCATCGTCGATTGCGCAACCCCGGATGCCTGCAAGGACTCCGGCGTGGTGGGGGAACTGTCAGCATCGAAGCCAACCCCTCCGGGGGCGGGAAGGTGACCGCAGATCAGCCGTTGGTGCTCGTCGACCACGACGGGCCCATCACAACGCTGACGCTCAATCGTCCGGAACGTCTCAACGCCATGTCGATCGCGTTGGTGATCGAGCTCTCGCAGGCCCTCGATGTGGTGTCAGAGGACAACGACTGTCGGGTCGTGATTTTGACCGGCTCTGGCGACGCCTTCTGTTCGGGGCTCGATCTCAAGGATTATGGCATCATCCCCAATATCGATGGGCTACAGGTGGGTCAGATCGCCCAGCGGTCGATGCGCTACTACTCCCGTCTCGTGCCCCAGTTGCGTTCGTTACGACAACCCGTCATCGCTGCGATCGGCGGCCCTGCGTTCGGTGGCGGGATGTGCCTCGCGCTGGGCGCGGACCTGCGGGTTGCCTCATCGGCGGCGGTGTTCAACGCCACCGGCATCGTCAACGGCTTGACCTCCACTGAGATGGGCATCAGCTTCCTGCTGCCACGATTGATCGGCGCGGCGCACAGCAACGACATCCTGTTGACGGGACGTCGGGTCGAAGCCGGCGATGCCTTTCGGATGGGCCTCGTGTCCCGGCTGGTCGAGCCGGAAGATCTCATCTCATGTGCGGTCGAGATGGCGACCACGATGTGCGGCTTCAGCCCCTACGGATTGCAGTACAGCAAGGAGGCAACCTGGGTGGGCCTCGAAGTGAGCTCGTTGGGTGCGGCAATCGAGTTCGAGGACCGCAATCAACTCATGTTGGGCTTCACCGACAATCTGCCGGAGGCCATCCGGTCCTTTGCCGCGGGTCGCCCGCCGAACTACACCGACGAACCCCGTCGCGACATCTGGGGAGCTGACCCGACGTCGGGGTGACAGCGACTCCGTCGCCCCGACGCCGACTCCGTCGCCCCGTGCAGTGTCCGTCGCCCCGAACCGACTCGGTCGCCCGACGCATCGGCACGGCGCGCCGCGTAGGGTTGGCGAATGACGAGAATCCGTGTCGGAGTCTTCGGCGCCGGCGGGCGAATGGGCAGCACCGTGTGCCAGGCCGTCGCCGCCGATCCGACCCTTGAGCTGGTTGCCGCGGTCGATCCGTATCATTCAGGCTTGGAGCTGTCACGGGTGTCCGGTGTCGCTGGAGTCGACATCCTGGTCTCGGCTGATCGTCAGGCGTTCGCTGACGCCAACGTCGACGTGGCGGTCGATTTCACCGAGGCCGCAGCTGCGCGGGACAACCTCAGCTTCTTGGCCGAGGCGGGAATCCATGCGGTTGTCGGCACTACTGGTTTCGGCGACGATGATCTGGCGGAGATCGCCCGCTCCTTCACCACCTCGAATTGCCTGATTGCGCCGAATTTTGCGATCGGCGCCATCCTGATGATGCGGTTTGCGGCCGCAGCGGCACCATATTTCGAGACCGCCGAGATCGTTGAATTGCATCACGACGGCAAGATCGACGCTCCCTCGGGCACGGCAACGTTGACTGCCGAGCGAATGGCGGAGGCGTCATCGGAGTGGGCACCCGATCCGACAACATCCGAAATCCTCCCAGGCGCGCGCGGTGGAATCGGGGCGGGCGGGATCCGCATCCATTCCCTTCGTCTGCGAGGCCTGGTGGCGCATCAGGAGGTGCTGCTGGGGACCACCGGCCAGACGCTCACCATCCGGCACGACTCCATCGATCGCACATCATTCATGCCGGGCGTTCTCTTGGCGATCCACCGCATTGCAGGTCATCCCGGTCTGGTGGTCGGGCTCGAGTCCTACCTCGACGACTGAGCCGGACCCGGCGGATCACTCGCTGGAACTGGGCTCCTCGAGCGCTTCGACATCGAGGCGCCCGAGGGTCACGAGCTCGCCGGTCCCACGGGCGAACTGGAGCGCGATCCCGGCCAGGACCAATGCGATAGAAACGCCCGTGATGGGCCAGGAGTACCGCCCAACCCACTCAGCGATACTGCGAATTTGATCCTTGAAGAGCGCCCCGATCCAGCGGCACAACACCAGCCGAGTGAAGGTCCCGGCGACGTTGAGGACGATGAACTGGCGAAAGGGAACCTTGGATGCCCCACAGAGCAACGACACCCAGTTGTTCGGCGCCAGGAAGGCCAACGGATAGATGATCTTGCGGCGGGTGGGATCCTCGAGGTTGCGACCGTCGTCACCGAAGATGCGTTTGGCCACCGGGTACGTGTCGAGCACCCATGCAATGGCGCGTCGCCCGTACCAGGCACCGATCAGATAGAAGAGCGGATCGGGCGCGAGGTGACGGAGCATCCCGACCCCGAAGTACGAGTACCAGTCGAGCGAATTGGTGGTCAGCAGCAGGTAGCGATTGATGGGAGTCAATGCCAGCAAGACCAGCGGATGTGAGTCGAGAAGCTTGGCCCAGAAGGCGCCGCCGACGTAGCCGGCGACGACGAAGCAGATCACGACGGTGATCACGATGATTCGCTGCCAACGAGGGGGAGTCGGCGTGACGTTGTCGAGTTCGGCGGTGCTCACGTGTGGATCCGATGTGGTCGGCGGGAGGCTTCCCGGGGCTGGCCCCGACGACTGTGCGCAGGTGATGACAAGTGTACGCTGCGGACGCCAGATGCCAGCGTCGAGCAGATGAGGCCTGCCGCGTCGAATCACTGGTGACCCCACTAGGTTTCGTAAGGATGTACGCCTTTACTCGACGACCTCGGTGGATCCTCTCGCATCTCCTGGTCGTGATCATCGTGATCGTCATGGTGTTTCTCGGGTTCTGGCAACTGCATCGGCTGGCCGAGAAGCAGGCTCGGAACCAGTTGGCCGCAGAGAACTCCCGGCGTAGTCCCGTCACGTTGGCTGCCCTCCTCGACGAGATGAAGACCAGGCCACTCGGCGAGCTGCAGTACCGAGCGGTGGAACTCCGTGGCTCCTATGACACGGCGGGCGAAGTGGCGGTGCGCAACCGAACCCTCGATGGCGCGCCCGGCCGTTGGATCGTGACACCGTTGAAGGTCGACGAAGGTGGTCCGGGAGTGGCGGTTATGCGTGGCTTCGTGCCCCAGGTCATCGATGATCTGACGCCGCCCTTCGACGGGGTGGAGCCCCCGTCAGGCGAGGTCCGGGTGGTCGGCTATGTCCAACCCACCCAGGTCAAGGACGGCTGGTTCGGGGTCACCGACCCCAGCGACGGCACATTGGCTGAACTCTCCCGGGTGGACGTTGGTCGGCTGGCGAAACAGTACGGCGAACTCCAACCCTTCTGGGTCCAACTCCGGGGTCAGGACCCCGCATCGGCCACCAACCCGATGACTGCCGTCCCACTACCACCCGATGACGAAGGACCGCACCGCGGGTACGCCGTTCAATGGTTCATTTTCGCCGTTATTGCGGTGGGCGGCTATCCGTTGATCCTTCGACGGGTGGCGCGCAACCGGCTGATCGACGAGGACGAATCAACCAGCGCGATCGTCGAGGAGTCGACCGTCGATGGCTGACCCGGGCGATGTTCGTGATCGCATCATGGACGCTGTCGTCGAGTGTGTGGATCGAGTGGGCCTCAGCGGATTCGCGTTGGAGGACGTGGCGTCCGCAGCAGGCCTGGGGAGAGCAACGATCTACCGCCACTTCGCAGGTGGGCGGGCTCAACTCGTCCGGGAAACAGTGACTCGTGAGGTGTCGCGGTTCTGGCAGTTCCTTGCTGAGTCGGTGGCCGCTGAACCAGATCTCGAGGGTCGGCTGGTGGCTGGACTGATGGTTGCGAGGCAACGGCTCGCTGACTACGACCTGCTGCAACGGCTCCTCGTGGCGGAGCCCGATGAATTGCTCCCGGCGTTGCTCAGTTCCGAGCCCCTCCTGCTCCAGATAGTGCGCGACTACCTGCGGAAGCTCCTCGATCGTTCGGTGCTCGCAGAGGGCGTCGACATCGACGAGGCGGCCGACTACCTGACGCGGATGTTGCTTGGGTACATCGGCACGGCCGGACGTTGGGACATGACGGATCGTGGTCAGGTCGAACGGTTGGTGAGAACTCAATTCCTGGCCGGAATCATCGATCCAGCGACGCGTGAAGTGTCAGTCCAGCAGTAGCGTTTCGCGATGAACGATTTCGCAACCTCTGACCCGTCGATGCCCGAATCGACCACGCTGGACGCCATCAGGCGCAACGTTGCTGTCGTCGAGTCGCTCTGGGCGGATCTTGGTCGACGGGACTTCGACGCGGTCGGAGCGCACTTCACCGAGAATGGGCATTATACCGATGTGCCTGCCCCCGAGGATGGGGCATTCGGCGCCGCCGAGATTGCGGCGCGGCTGCGGCTGGGTCTCGCTCCCCTCAAGGAGTACGTCCTGCATCCGGGGATGGTGACCGCCCAGGGAAATCGGGTGGTCACCGAGCACGAGGAGACCTGGACGTGGGACGACGAGCACACCGTCACCCTGCCGTTTGTCTCGATGATGGACTTGGACGACGGCGGAGCGGTCACGCGCTGGTGGGATTACTGGGATCTGGGGACCGTGATGAACGCTGCGCCAGCGTGGTGGTTGGAGCACGTGATGGTTGGCTACAAATAGGCTGAGTCGCGATGGCGGAATGTGACGAGGGTCACGCTATCTCCCGTAGCAATGAGACGCATCGAGTTCTATTGTCTCATTTGTGGTCGTCGCCTCTGCTCCCCACGAGAACCGGACCGTACTGACCCACGACGCCGATCGGGCTGCAACGCCGACCCGTGCGCTGGTGGAGACGTCGTCTGCCGAGCATCGAGTCATCGTCGCGCTCCTGTCCTGCGTCGCTCGATGGGGACTCGCCAAGACCACCCTCGAGGATGTCGCGCGCGAGGCCAGCATCTCGCGGGCGACCCTGTATCGATTGTTTCCCGGCGGCAAGCCGGCGTTGTTCGAAGCCACTGCCCGACACGAAGTGACCAGGTTGCTCGTCGAGGTGTCGGCAGGGTTCTCGCTCGCCGAGTCAGTCGAAGACGTCCTCGTCGAGGCGATCTCTGGAGGGGCAACCTTCCTCGCCCAGCACGAAGCCTTCTCGGCACTCCTGAGCCACGAGCCCGAAGTTCTCATGCCCTTCCTGGCCTTTGATCGTCAGGGTCCGATCCTGGTGGCGTCAGGGGCCTTCATCACACCCGAGTTGGAGCGCTTCGTCGAACCGTCGCTCGCCGGGGAGGTCGCCGAATGGGTGGCCCGACTCGTGATTTCCTACACCGTGACTCCGTCGATGTCGATCGAACTGACAGATGCCGACGTCGTACGAGACCTAGTGCGTCGACATTTTCTGCCAGCGATCACCGCGGCATCTTCGTTTTCCAACCAATCCCACCAACCCATCCCTGAACCCGCATGAAACCGGAGCATCCCATGGCTGATTACAACGACCTTCTCGGACGAAACGAAGTTGATGACCTCGAGTCCATCCTCAGCATTGTCAACAACGGCGACGAATTGATCCACTCCGTCCTCGACAACTCCGAGGCGATCTTCACCTGGGACTATGAAAAGGGTCAGCGACCGGCGCTGAACAAGCTCTACGAGAAGGCCAAGACCTCGCAATGGAACGGCGAGACGGACCTGCCATGGGAGACCGAGGTCGACATCGAGAAGGTCGTCGCCGAGAACGCCCTCCATGCAAATGGCGCCGGAATGGCGGATTTCGACGTCGTCGGGACACCCTTCGAGAAGTGGACTGACAAGCAGTGGCTCGAACTCGGCATCGAGTCGAACAACTGGACGCTCAGCCAGTTCATGCACGGCGAGCAGGGTGCGCTGATCTGTACTGCCAAGATCGTCGAGACCGTGCCGTGGTACGACGCAAAGTTGTATGCGTCGACGCAGGTAATGGACGAAGCACGCCATGTTGAAGTGTTCGCCAAGTACCTCGACACCAAGCTCGAAGGCTTCTACCCGATCAATGCTCACCTGCAGATGTTGCTGGACGACGTGGTGTCAGACTCCCGGTGGGACATGACCTACCTCGGGATGCAGATCATGGTGGAGGGCCTTGCGCTCGCAGCGTTCGGCTTCATGCACATGATGACCACAGAGCCACTGCTCAAGCAGCTCCTCCGCTACGTGATGAGCGACGAAGCCCGTCACGTCGCCTTCGGTGTCTTGTCGCTGAAGGAGTACTACACGGAGCTGTCCGACGCGGAAATCTTCGAGCGTCAGCAGTTCGCCTTCGAGGCGGCGGTGCGCATGCGCGATCGTTTCCTGCAGCAGGAAGTGTGGGAACGAATGGGCGTCGACGTGAAAACGGCGGTCGAACTTGTCATGCAGACGCCGACCCGTCAGATGTTCCAGATGATGTTGTTCTCGAAGATCGTCCCGAACTGCAAAAAGCTGGGGCTGCTCGACCGCAACGATGCTTGGCTTCGTCGTCGGTTCGAGGAACTTGGCGTGATCCAGTTCGAGGACTGGAGCGACACGTCCGACGACTACGAAACCTTTGCGCTGACGGGCGAAGAACTCAAGACCGCCTGACCTCACGACACACGCGACAGTTTCGATTCCTCGAGCATCGAGGTTGCCGCGTCGTTGTCGGCAGCGAGGGCGAAAATCCGAGGTGTCTAGGTCAAAGGACTCAAGGTTTTGGCGCTGATTCGCCGATACCGTCCCGGTGACAACACTGCTGGGGACCGAGAACGGGGAAGCCATTGGCTGCTCCGATGACCATGACCGCCCGCCAGAGTCGCTTAGCGCACCGAGAAAGCCGACCCGTCGACACCTGTTGTTGGCGCCGGCTGCGGCTGTGCTTGCGACCGCCTGCGATGATCTTCCAACGATCCTTCGCAAGCTGAAGACCGGCGAAAAGATCGACTGGACTCCGGGACCACCGTCGACCACCGCGCCACCGAGTACGGCACCACCTTCGACAGCTCCACCAACCACGGTGCCCGGAAATCCAGCGCTGACGGCGTCGATGGTGGTCAACAAGTTGACGTTCGGTCCGAGACCAGGATTGGTCGCTGCCGTGCAGGCGATGGGCGTGAATGCCTGGATCGAGCAGCAACTGACCAGGACGGGGCTCGGCACTGCCGAATCACGACTGGCCAGTGGGTACCCGACCCTCGCCAACTCCAACATGGCGAACTTCACCGTCCAGGACGGCAACGGTGGCCAGGACCAGTTGTTCGATCAGATGGACCACGCCAATATTCAGCGGGCGGTCTACTCCGATCAGCAGCTCTTCGAAGTCATGTGCGACTTCTGGGGCAACCACTTCAACATCTGGCGCCGCCATACCTGGATGGGCTTTCTTCGCACGAGGGACTACGAAGATGTCGTACGGGCCAACGCATTGGGCAAGTTCAGCACCATGTTGCTCGCCTCCGCCCAGAGTCCCTCGATGCTCGACTACCTCGACAATCTCCCGAACGACGCATCGACCCCGGGTGGGGTGAACCAGAACTACGCACGTGAGCTTCTCGAGCTGCACTCGCTCGGGATCATCAACGGTGTGCAGTCGTACACCGAAGCAGACGTTCAGGCTGTTGCGCAGATCATCTCGGGGTTCGCCCTCGATTGGACCGACGGTGCTGGGAAGTACAACTTCAAGTTTCTGCCGTGGCAGCACTCTCGAACAGCGGTCAGCTGTTTCGGGGGAGCCGTGTCGTTCCCGGCTCGCGCCTACGGGCAGGGTTACGACGATGGCGTCACCCTGGTGAACTATCTGGCTCATCACCCGGCAACCGCCCGTTACGTCTGCTGGAAGCTGATCAAGCGATTCGTGACCGACACCCCGTCGATGTCACTAGTGGCATCCGCGGCGGCGGTCTTCACCGCCAATGACACCGCGATTGTCCCGACGCTCCGACACATTTTCCTGTCAGCCGAGTTCGGAGCCTCCGCCGGACAAAAGATCCGCCGACCCCTCGAGCACCTCGTGGCCTGCCTGCGTGCCACGAATGCCACGATGGGCACGGCCCCGCAGGGAAAGTCGGCTGACGGGCTCCGGTATTCACTGGAGTCGATGGGCCAACCCATTTTCGAACGGGTCACGCCGGACGGTTACCCCGACCATCAGGCCTTCTGGGTGTCAAGCGATGGGCTGCTGAATCGCTGGGAAGCGGCTGGCAACATCTGCCGCAATGCCATGGGCGATCAATCCGATGTCACCGATCGCGTGCGCGTCGATCTGTTGGCGCTCATGCCGAACCCGCTGCCCGCCAGCGTCGCTGAGCTCATCGCCTGGATGGCGTTGAACCTCGGGAACTACATGATCTCGGCCCAGGACATCGCCGACATGTGCACGGCGCTCGGCGTCGCTGGTACCTCAGTGGCGACAACGGTCACCACCAATGCCGGCCGACTGTCGCTCACGGTCGGCCTCATCCTGTCGCATCCATCCTTCCAACGCCGCTGAGGTCTCACAAATGTCAACCACACTTCCCACGATCGGCGCTCTCGATGCCGGGGCCGTCCCCGGTGCCGAGGATCAATCTGATTCCGGGTTCACCCGCCGCACGTTCCTGGCAGGAACGGCAGCCACGGCCGGTGCCGCGGCCGTGGTCACGATGGGAACGCGTTACGCCTTCGCATCGCCGGAGGCGCCCGGCAACGGCGACGTCATGGTGCTCGTGTTCCTACGAGGTGGCGCCGATGGTCTGAGCCTGGTCGCTCCCTACAACATGGCGACGTACCGAACGTTGCGTCCCACCATCCGCGTGAAGGCGCCCGATGAGTTCATCGACCCCACGGGCAAGGCGGGGCTCCCCATGGTCCAGGGCGGGTCGATTCCCAACTTCGCTCTCTCGGGAACCTTCGCCATGCATCCCGGAATGGCGTCGCTCCACGCGGGCCCATGGACGAATGGCAACCTCGCGATCGTCCATGCCGCTGGCATGCCAGCTGCCGAGGAGACCCGCAGCCACTTCGACGGCCAGAAGAACTTCGAGTTCGGCACCGCCAGCTGGAACTATTCGACGGGGTTCCTCAACCGGTATCTCGCCGGACAACCGGGCGTCGATCGGTTGGCGGCAGTCGGTCGAGGCGGGCAGCTCCAACGGAGTCTGTCCGGCGGGGTCGCCGCGTACTCGATGTACAACAACACATCGTTCAACGTGTCGGGCTACTCGAGCAACACCCGTGCCCGCACGGCTCTGACGAGTTGGTACGACGCCGGAACCGGCGACCTTCTGAACCAGACCGGAGCCAACACCATGGCGGCGATCGGCACCCTCGCTGGGATCAACTTCGCATCGCCGACGTTCGCGCCACAGAACGGGACGGTGTACCCGAACTCTGGATTCGCCAACGACCTCAAGGAAATCGCACAGCTGATCCGGGCCAACGTCGGATTGCGGTGCGTCGCTGTGGACATCGGCGGCTGGGACAGCCACGACGGCATGGGTGCTCCCGAGGATCCCGCGTCATCATTCCGTCAACGAGCGGCGGAGTTCGCCGATGCGCTGAGCGCGTTCTACAACGACCTCGGCACCCAGATGAACGAGGTGACGCTGGCGACGATTTCCGAGTTCGGTCGCACCATCAACGAGAACGGCTCGGGCGGCACCGACCACGGATGGGGCAGCTCCATGTTCGTCATGGGGAAGAAGATCCGTGGTGGGGTCTACGGCGCCTTTCCCACGTCGATCGTCGATGATCCCCAACATGGCGATTTGACGGTCATGAACGACTATCGGCGGGTGTTGTCAGAGGTGCTGTCGGTACGAGGCGACGCCAGCAACCTGTCGACCATCTTTCCCACGTTCACCCAACAGTCGGCATTGGGCCTGGCACTCGCGTAGCGACTCCCTCTTCCACCCTGGGCGAGCGCGTTGCTTCACCAGCTGCTCGCTTGCTCCCAGGTCGTGGGGATCGGCGTCCGATCCGACGAAGCGTAGTGGGGTCTCCGCTTCAACGGATCGGGCGCCCAAGTCGCGCCCCGACGGCTGACGGTGTGGCATCGTCGCGGAATGAACACGCCGACGCACGGGCCCGGTGATGGGGGCGCGCCGACAGCAGAATGGCGCATCGTTCTGCTGCAGATCCGTCTGCTCGGACTCATCTCGGGCGAAGCACTCCTCGATCGACTCGGCTGTGGTTCAGCTCTGGACGACGAATGTGCGGCCGCTGGCGAACACGTCGAGCTCACCAGCCTGGAGATGATCGAGATGTTGGACGAGGGCCGCGAGCGCGGTTGGCTGATCCATCACGATGGGCGGCTCCCCGGCTGGAACCTGACGTTGCGCGGGCGTTCAGAGGGCGAGCGACTGTTGGCGATCGAACTCGACGGGCTCGACGGCCGCACTCGGGTCCGATCGAGCTACGAGAAGTTCCGCGCGATGAACAGAACCTTTCTGGATATCTGTACGGACTGGCAGCTCCGACCGTCGGCCGGTGGTCACGAGCTCGAGCCCAACGACGAAGGTCTCGTAGTGACCAACGATCACAGCGATCCTGACTGGGACCGACGCATCCTCGATCGTTTGGTGGTCCTGCACGCTGAGATCTGTCACTTGCTCGGCGATACCAGTGCGACAGTTCCACGCTTCGGCTCCTACGCTGGGCGATTCACCAGCGCCCTGGAGCGGGTAGCTGATGGCGAGCGGGACTGGCTCACTCGTCCCGGGATCAACTCGTACCACACGGTGTGGTTCGAGCTCCACGAAGATCTGCTGGCCACGCTCGGACTCAGTCGCTCTTCGGAACACGACGACGACGGCTCTGCGAGCACGAGGAACCCATGACCAAGACCGCCGACACACGTTTCACCCCGCCACGTAAGGCCCGCTTCGGGCGTGTCATCACGGCGATGGTGACGCCCTTCGATTCGGACGGGGGCCTTGACCTCGACGGTGTAGCGACCCTTGCGGACTGGTTGGTGGCAAACGGCAGCGACGGGCTGGTCCTGGCTGGTACGACTGGCGAGAGTCCCGTGCTCAGCGACAGCGAAGAGGCCGCCCTCACCAAGGTGGTCCGTGACGCCGTCAGCGTGCCGATCCTGTTGGGCACGGGGTCGAACGACACGGCGTACGCCGTAGAGGCGACCCGACGTGCCGCCGATCTGGGCGTCGATGGCGTGCTCGTCGTGACCCCGTACTACAACCGTCCCGCCCAGTACGGCCTCGATGCTCATTTCCGTGCCGTGGCAGCAGCCACCGATTTACCCGTCGTTCTCTACGACGTTCCGACTCGGACCGGACGCAGGATCTCGACCGACACACTGATCCGGTTGTGTACCGAGGTCGACAACATCGTCGCGCTCAAGGATGCCGCTGGGGACCCGGTCTCGACGTCGCGCTTCATCAGCGAGGTCGGCGCTGACATCGAGGTCTACTCGGGCGACGATTCCCTGACACTTCCGTTGCTGTCAGTCGGCGCAGTCGGCGTGGTGAGTGTTGCGAGTCATTGGGTCGGGCGGCAGATGGGGGAGATGATCGCGGCCTTCTTGAATGGCGATGTGGTGACAGCTCAGCGCATCAATGCATCGTTGCTCGACTCCTACGATTTCGAGGGCGGCGACGAGTCGCCGAACCCCATTCCCACCAAAGCGATGCTCCGAGTGCTTGGATTGCCTGTCGGACAATGTCGATTGCCGATGGGTCCTGCTCCCGTTTGGGTGGAAGATCGTGCTCGCGCCATCCTGGCCGAGCTGAACTAGCTCCGAGGGGGCGCACGTGGCGGCCGAAGTAAAGATCACATTCCTGGGCGGACTGGGGGAGATCGGTCGGAACTGCGCTGCGTTCGAGCTCGACGGGCGAATCGTCCTGCTCGATTGCGGGTTGATGTTCCCCGACACCGACATGTTGGGGATCGATGTCGTGCTTCCCGACTTTGCATGGCTCATGGATCGCGCCGACGACATTGATGGCGTCATCCTCACCCACGGACACGAAGACCACGTGGGGGCATTGCATTACCTGCTCAGCGAGGTGAACGTGCCCGTATATGGGTCGGAGCTCACGCTGGGCCTGGCTCGCGGTCGCCTCGAAGAGGCCCGCATCAAGAACCTTGACCTCGTGGTGGTCGGCGATGGCGAGCGGCGCCCGATTGGTCCGTTCGATTGCGAGTTCCTGCCCGTCACCCACTCGGTTCCTCACGGCTTCGCCACGGCATTCCACACGCCGCAGGGCACGATCCTCCACACCGGCGACTTCAAGTTGGACCTCACTCCGGTGGATGGCCGACTGACCGACCTGGCCCGCATCGGCGCATTGTCATCCGGAGAGGGGATCCGGCTTCTCTTGAGTGATTCGACCAATGCCGATCAGCACGGCCACGCCCGATCAGAGACATCGATCGGGTCCGTGCTCTACGACCTGATGCATCAGAGTGCCGGTCGTCGGGTCATCACCGCCTGTTTTGCCAGCCACATCCATCGCGTCCAACAGCTGGCGGATGCCGCGACCGCCTTCGGCCGGGTCATTGCGCCGCTCGGTCGATCGATGCGACGCAACATCGCCATGGCCCGCGACATGGGAATCCTCAAGATCCCCGAGCAGTCCCTCATCGACATCGAAGACGCCGACAAGTTCGACGACGGCCAGGTGCTCGTGATCTGCACGGGGAGCCAGGGCGAACCCATGTCGGCGCTAGCGCTCCTGGCGGCCAACGAGAATCGCTGGTTGAAGATCACGCCGAACGACACGGTCATCCTGAGTTCTCACCCGATTCCAGGAAACGAGCACGCTGTCACCAAGGTGATCGACAATCTGGTGCGGCGCGGGGCCGAGGTCGTCCACTCCGGGATTGCCGATGTTCACGCCACGGGTCACGCCAAATCCGAGGACCTCAAACTGTTCCTCTCGGTCGCTCGACCGGATTGGTTCATTCCGGTCCACGGCGAGTTCCGCCATCTGGTCGCCCACGGACGACTGGCCCGCCAGATGGGTGTCGCCGAGGATCAGATCGTCATCGCCGAGGACGGCGATGTGGTCGTGATCTCCGACAACGTCATCGCAGTTCGTGACCGGGTTCCCGCGGAGTACATCTACGTCCATGGCACTGTCGGCGACGTGGGCGCGTCGACCATTGGGGAGCGACGGATATTGGGCGACGAAGGTGTCGTTGCGGTCATCGTCTGCGTCGATTTCACCAAGCGAGATCTGGTGGCCGGCCCGGAGATCGCCACGCGGGGTTGGGTCGGTGGCGACGATGCCCCGGATCTGTCGAAGCGTGTCATGGAGCGGGTGCGAACCAACATCGTGGCGCATCTCGCCAGCAAGGATTCCGTCGATGCGGGGTCGGTCGAGAAGATCATCCGCCGATCCGCCGGCTCGACCGTCAACGAGCTGACACGGCGTCGGCCGATGATCGTCCCTGTGGTGATCCAACCCTGAGATTGTTCTGGCACCGGGAAACAGGCCCCCACAGCCCGACTCGGATGTTCAATCCGGCAGGTGTCACCCACACTGTCGGAGGTCGTTGTTAGCCTTCCGGTCATCGTGTCACCCAGCCAGCGTTCCAGCCCTGCTTCAAAGCCGACGTCCGCAAAGGCGGCCGGCACCGCGGCGGGTCCGCGATCAGGTGCCTCGTCGAAGCGATCTGATGCCGGCGGCGCCACCAAGAAACCTGCTCGGGCCACTGTCGCAGCCCCCTCGGCGTCAAACGATGCCCGCGTCCTGGACGGCTATGGCAAAGACATCGGTGCGGTGGTGCTGCTCGCCGTCGCTGTGGTCTCAGGTTTCGGCATCTACGGCGCGTCGGCTGGGCCGGTGGGCCGCGGATTGGGCACTCTGCTCGGCTGGACGTTCGGCGTCCTTCGCTATCTGGCGCCCCTCGGCCTGGCATCGCTGGCAGTGCTCATGATCATGTGGGGTCGCTCCAGCTTCGGTTTGGCGGACGACGAAGCGGACGCAGAGGTCCAACGGGTGGCCGTGTGGCGACGGATCATTGGCGCGCTGCTCCTGCTGCTCGTGGTCGAGGGACTGCTGCATGGGTTGCGCGATTCCACCAAAGCTGGGGTGACAGCCGTCCAGAACGCCGGCGGTCTGGTGGGAGCGTCGGTCGGTGCGCCACTGGGAGCGTTGCTCGGCGTATGGGGCGCGGCGATCGTGCTGATACTTGCTGGGATCGTTGGGATCTCGCTGGTGTCGGGACGGTCGCTGCTGTCGCTCGGCGGATCGGTACGAACGGGCTTTCGACCCGCGGCGGCGGCGATTGGTCGATGGTTGGGCGACCTGTTCCGCCTCGGCGACGACCGGGACGCTGAACAGGGAGTCGACGCAACTGCGGTGCTCTTCGACCAGGACGCGCGAGGACAGGGGCTTCCGGCCAATCGCAAGAAGAACGTCAAACTGCCGGGCGAGGCTCCGCCGAGCCCCGTCGAGCCCACGGTCTTTCTGCCCTCGAATGTCGAGCCGACTCAGCTCACGATGGATCTCGGTCTCGAAGGTTCCAGTTGGGTGCTCCCGCCGATGTCGCTCCTGAGCCGCTCCGGTGCTCAAGAAGTCGATACCGACGCGGTCACCGCACGGGGTCGACAGCTCGAGGCAACCCTGGCCGAACACGGCGTGCAGACCCGATTGTCGGGCATGGTCGTGGGTCCCACCGTCACGCGGTACGAGCTCGAATTGGGCATCGGGGTGAAGGTCAATTCCGTCATCAACCTGCAGAAGGACATCGCCTATTCGATGGCGTCGCCCGACGTCCGGATCATGGCGCCGATTCCGGGCAAGCAGGCCATCGGGGTCGAAGTCCCGAACGCCAAACGTCAGATCATTGCGGTCGGAGACATTCTCGGCTCTGCCGAGGCGCAGTCATCGGCGCATCCACTCGAAGTCGCCGTGGGTCGCGACATCGAGGGTCGCAACATCATGGTCAATCTGGCCACGATGCCCCACGTATTGATCGCCGGTCAGACAGGCGCCGGCAAGAGTTCGTGCATCAACTCCATCATGACGTCGATCCTGATGCGGGCTACGCCCGACCAGGTCCGATTGATCCTGGTGGATCCCAAGCGCGTCGAGCTCACGCAGTACAACCGGGTGCCGCATCTCCTCACCCAGGTCGTGACCAATCCCAAGAAGGCTGCCAATGCGTTGAGCTGGGCGGTCAAGGAAATGGAACGTCGCTACGAACTACTCGAGCGAGTCGGCTTTCGCGACATCGGCGGCTACAACGCGGCGTTTGATCGCGGCGACCTGGTGCCCGAGCTCGGCGAAGACATCATCTACGCGAGGTTGCCCTACATCCTGGTGGTGGTCGACGAACTCGCGGACCTGATGATGGTTGCCGCCCGAGACGTCGAGGAGTCGATCAATCGGATCGCTGCCAAAGCCCGCGCCGTCGGGGTGCATCTCGTGATTGCCACTCAGCGGCCGTCAGTCGACGTGATCACGGGCGTCATCAAGGCCAACATTCCAGCACGGTTCGCCTTCTCTGTGGCCACCACCACCGACTCCAAGGTGATCCTCGGGTACGGCGGCGCCGAGAAGCTCGTCGGCAAGGGTGACATGTTGTTGTTGGGCCCGTCGTCGTCGAGCGCTGAGCGGATTCAGGGATGTTGGGCCGAGGAGGCGGAGGTCGCAAAGGTCGTGTCGCACTGGCGACGCCAGGTCACCGAGATGGCCTACGTCGATGAGGTGCAGGGCGAGGACGTGCCTCAGGGGATGCTGGGCTCCGGGAGCGACGGAACCGCGGGCGACGACGACGACCTGATGATGCAGGCCATGGAGCTGATTGTGCGTTCCGGGTTCGGATCGACCTCCATGCTCCAACGAAAGCTCAAGGTGGGCTTTGCCCGTGCCGGACGATTGATGGATCTGCTCGAACAACGAGGCGTAGTGGGACCCACGACGGGCAGCAAAGCGCGCGATGTCTTGATGTCGATCACGGAACTCGACCTGATGATGGGACGAGCCCCATCCGAAGAAGATGACGGCACAGAAACTGACGGCGACGACGACACTCGCACTGCCGAAGATGCCGACATCCCCACGACGTTCGGCGTTCCCCTCGACTGACGTGGCCGACATCGGAGGCGCCGTCGCCGTGGCCAGCCAGCGCGCCGGGCTCAAGCGGGACTGCCCATTCTGCCGATCAGGCACCCATGAACCGTTGCCCGTCCGCCGTTCGAGCCATGCTCACTGTTGCGGCGGTCGGTCTGGTCGTGGTCGGCTGCACGGCGCGACCGGGGGCTCCGGGAGCGACGCCGATCGGAGCAACGTGTCCGATGTTCCCGGCGGACAGTTTCTGGCACGGCAAAGTGGACCGACTGACGGTTCATCCGAGCTCAGCGTCATGGGTTTCGTCGATCGGTGCCGGTTCGCATGTGCACGCCGATTTCGGCTCCGGAGAATGGAATGGTGGCCCGATCGGTATTCCGGCGGTCGCCGTCCAGTCTGGGCAGGCGAAGGTCCCCATTTCCTTTGAGTATGCAGATGAGAGCGACCCGGGGCCGTATCCCGTGCCGAGCGACGCGCCCATCGAGGGTGGAGCACAATCCTCAGGTGATCGGCACGTCCTGGTGGTCGACGATCAGCCTTGTCGTCTGTACGAGATCTACGGCGCTCGACCGGGTCCGAGCTCTTGGACGGCGGGTTCGGGCGCCGTGTGGGATCTTCGTTCCAATGACCTTCGGCCCGTCGGCTGGACGTCGGCAGACGCCGCCGGGCTGGCGATCCTGCCGGGGTTGGTTCGCTACGACGAGGTGTCCTCGGGCCGTATCGACCACATGATCCGGTTCACTGTTCCCCGCACTCAACGAGCGTTTGTGTGGCCAGCGCGTCATCAGGCCGGATCCTCGTCGAGCGCTGCCCTACCGCCGATGGGTGCAGTCTTCCGGCTCAAGTCGACCGTCGACCCCGACCGTTTCAGTGGTGCAGCACGGGTGATCGCCGTTGCGCTGCGCGACCACGGGCTGATCGTGGCGGACAACGGAAGCTCCTGGTATCTGTCGGGGAGCCCCGATCCGCGTTGGGACAACGACCAGTTGCATCAGCTCGACGTACTCGCGGGGTCTGATTTCGAGGCCGTCTCAACCGCGCCATGTATCGTCCAGCCCAACTCGGGGGCATGGGGCTGCTGACGGTTGTCGATCGTCCCCATCGCTACGGGCATCGAGCCGTGCATGTCATCGGATCGCAGACATCCGCCCGACGATAGGGTGCGCCCATGACCACGCTCGAGACCACTGTCCTGGCTGAAGGCCTCCTCTTCCCAGAAGGGCCGGTCGCTCTGGCGGATGGCTCGGTGCTGGTGGTCGAGATCGCGCGCGGCACCCTCACCCGCATCGGGACCGACGGCTCCGTTGATGTAGTGGCGGAGGTCGGCGGGGGACCGAACGGCGCGGCCGTTGCCCCCGACGGATCGATCATCATCTGCAACAACGGCAGTGCCTTCGACTATCTGGACCTCGGCGGGCTGCGCATCCCCGTGCAACCACCGACGAGCTGGACGGCAGGGAGTATCCAACGGGTGGATCTGGCGACGGGCGGCTTGGAGGAGTTGTACACGGAATGCGACGGCCGCGGGCTGCGCGCACCGAACGACCTTGTCTTCGATGCACACGGTGGCTTCTACTTCACCGATCATGGATTGCGTCTCGAGCGGGCCAGCGACATGACGGGTGTGTTCTACGCGCAGCCCGACGGCTCATCGATTCGCGAGGTCATCTTCCCGCTCGATGCGCCGAACGGGGTGGGGCTCTCTCCGGCCGGAGACCGGGTTTATGTGGCCGAGACCCATACCGGTCGCGTCTGGGCATGGGAAGTCACCGGTCCCGGCGAGGTTGCATCGCATGGCGGGATGCATGCCGGTGGAACATTGCTCTACGGAGCGCCCGGACTGGTGATGTACGACTCGCTGGCGGTCGATTCCGATGGCAACGTCTGCGTGGGCACCCTCGGGCTGGGCGAGGGTGGAATTTCGGTGATTGCACCCGGAGGCGGACTGGTCGATCGCTATCACCTCGATGATCCGCTCGTGACCAACATCTGCTTCGGTGGGCCGGATCGAAGCACGGCGTTCATGACTGCGTCAGGCACGGGAACGCTCCTGAGTGCGCCCTGGCCGACCCCGGGCCTGGAGCTGCCGTTCAACTCCTAGCCCGTCCGGCTCCCGCGTTCGCGACCGCGACCGTTCGGGCGCGTACGCTGATCGGGCCATGAACAGCATTGCCTCGGGGTCCCAGTTCTGGGTCGAAACCCTCGGATGTCCCAAGAATCAGGTCGACTCTGACAAGTTGATCGAAAAGATGCGTGCCGATGGCCTGTCCGAAGCGTCCAGTCTCGGCGATGCCGACGTCGTGGTGATCAATACCTGCGCCTTTGTCGAACAGGCACGCCAAGAATCAATCGACACGATCCTCGCAGCGTCGGATGCCCGAACCGAAGGCGCCCGGCTCGTGGTCACCGGTTGCATGGCCGAGCGCTACGGCGACGAGCTACGCGATGCCCTCCCCGAGATTGACCTCGTGGCACCATTCGGCCATTCGCTCACGGCCCCAACGGGCCGTCGTCCCCTCATCCCGGTGTCGTCGGCACCGCTCCCGGACTTCGATCTGCTCAATCTTCCACGGCCACGATCAACGGCGCCGTGGGCGTACATCAAGGTGGCAGAGGGGTGCGATCGGTCCTGCGGTTTCTGCGCGATCCCCAGCTTCCGGGGGCCGCAACGATCGCGCACCATCGATTCAATTCTCGAGGAGGTCGACCAACTCGGTGCCCAGGAGATCGTGCTGGTGGCGCAGGACCTGGCCGCGTTCGGACGCGACCAGGGAATCGGCGAGCGAGCGATCGTTCCCCTGATCGAAGCGGTGCAACGCCGAGCGCGCTGGGTCCGGTTGCTGTATTTGTATCCATCTGACCTCACCGACGGTCTGATCGACGTGATCTGCGAATCGGGCGTCCCGTATTTCGATCTGTCGCTCCAGCATGTGAGCCGACCGCTGCTGCGTCGGATGCGCCGCTGGGGAGATGGCGAACGATTCTTGAGCCGGATGGGCGACATCAGATCGCGTCAACGCGACGCTGCCTTCCGCTCCAATTTCATCGTCGGCTACCCGGGCGAGACCGAGCAGGACCACGATGAACTTCTCACCTTCGTCGGGAGCGCTCGACTCGATTGGTGCGGATTTTTTGCGTATTCCGCCGAGGAAGGCACCTACGCGGCCAACCTCGATGGTGCCGTTGATCCCTCGCTGATGGACGATCGTCTGGCCGAACTCCGCGAGCTTCAGGACGGCATCACTGCCGAGCGCAACGACGAATGGATC
>JBBRSC010000024.1:0-21106 GCA_038245795.1 Acidimicrobiales bacterium | reverse complement strand
GAGCTGCTTCGAGAAGCCTGCGCCGCCCGCCACGCGCATTGCGGTGTCGGTGATGCGCAGCGCGGCCTCGTTGCAGGCCGCCTTGGTCGCCAGTACTGCCAGGACGGTTCCGTCGTCGGGGTTTTCGACTCGTGCGGCCGTTTCCTTCAGGAGTGCCTCGTGGGCAGCCAGATCGGCCCATCCCTTCGAGAGGTAGGCCCGGATGGTGGGAAGGTCCGCCAACTTCGAGTCGAGGTGTTCGAACTTCGCCCCGGTTGCGTGGCTGATCGCCGCTTCGAGCGCGGCGCGTGCCAAGCCCATCGACACTGCTGAGTTCCCCAGGCAGAACCATGGCAGGACGACCTGCATCATCAGGCCGAAGCCGCCCTTCTCGTCGCCGAGCCGGGCGCTGTCGTCGATGTCGACATCGAGCCGCACGGGTACGGAATCGTTGCCGCGCAGCCCGACTCCGTCGAAGCTTCCCAACACGTTGACGCCAGGATTCGTCCGGTCGACCACGTAGAGATTCGAATCGGTCGGTCCGTCTGCCCCGGAAGCCAACGCGCTGGCCACGTAGACATCTGCGGTGCGGGCGGAGGTGACCCAGCTCTTGTCGGCGCCGATGTTCACGGCATCGGCGGTGGTGCGGGTGGCCTTGGAGACGGGTGCCCAGAAATGACTGCGCGATCCCTTTTCGCTGAAGGCGAGCGTGCCGAGTCGTGAACCGCTGGCGAAATCGGCGAGGAGTTCGGGACCACCCTGCGAGGGTGGCGCTGCGTTGGTCACGGCGGTAGCGGCGAGATGCATCAGGTACACCATCGACGTCGATCCGCACGCCGACGCAACACCCATCATCGCCTCGACCAGCGCCGTAGGTCCGCCGCCCATGCCACCGACTTCAGTCGGAAGGATGAGACCCAGGAGGCCGCTGTCGGCGAGGGATTTGACCTGTTCCGTAGGGAAAGTCCCGTCCCTATCGACGGCGACGGCGCCGTCTCGAATCCCGGGCAGGACCTGCTCGAGTCGTTCTTTGACGGCACTGGACGATGTCATGGGGGGATACCTCTGGTTTGCTTGTTCCACGCATCATCGCAGTGATCGTCATCCGTCGCTGGCATGAATCGTGTTTTCAGGATGACCATTTCGACAACATGGCCGAAACTGCGACGGAGCACAGGGCTGAGACAGGTAGCTGACGTAACCCGAAATTCCGTTCCGATCGTCGGCGGTGAAACTGACCAAGCGTCGGCGTTGAATGAAGCCCCGTTGGGTGGGCGCCGTCCTGAATCGACAGATCACCGGCCGTGCCGCGGTCCGCCGGAAAAGGACCGATGACCTCAGCAGACGGTCGGCAACACTGGGGCGATGAGCTTTGAGATGATCCCGATCGGTGTGGTGCGCAACGACCGGACCGAGGCAATCGATGACAACTGGGACCGGGTGGACAGCTGTATCCACCTCGACCTGAATCTGCTCGGGGACGACGTGACCGCTGGTCTTCGGTCCTTCAGCCATGTCGAAGTCGTCTTTGTGTTCGACCGGGTCGATGAGAGCGACGTGACCCGTGGAAGCCGTCGACCGCGAGGCAATCCCGAGTGGCCCGAGGTCGGCATCCTCGCCCAGCGCGCCAAGAACCGACCGAACCGGATCGGCACCACAGTGTGCGAACTGATGTCGGTTCGTTCCGGAGGCGAATTGGGAGTGCGCGGACTCGATGCCATCGACGGCACCCCAGTTCTCGACGTCAAGCCGTACATGGCCGAATTCGGTCCGCGGGGCGACGTCCTCCAGCCGGACTGGAGCCGTGAACTGATGGCCGGATATTGGGTACTTGGTCCCGACGAGCACCAGGCGGTTGACGCTGACGCTTGGCTCGCCGAAGTACGGCGATCCCCACAGGACGGTGGCCGCCTTGACTTGATTGTGGCCCGCCCCGACGTTGAGGAGCGCGTCGTGTTGGCATCGGCAGAACTCGACGTCGAGGTCGGGTTGGTTGGAGACAACTGGCTGCGGCGCGGCAGCCGATCGAGCCTCGACGGATCAGCGGAACCCGAGGCGCAGCTCAACATCATGAACTCCCGCTGTGCTCGATTGGTGGCTGGCGGCGACGAACGGATGGCGCTCGCTGGCGATCAGCTCTTCGTCGACTTCGACCTCTCGCCCGAGAATCTGCCCACCGGTACCCGCCTGCGCATCGGGTCAGCGGTGATCGAGGTGACCGCCAAACCACATACGGGGTGCGCCAAGTTCACTCTCCGCTTTGGGTTGGCCGCGCATCGGTGGATCAACGGTCGAGTGGGCAAGGCCCATCGACTCCGCGGTATCTGCGCGCGCGTGATCGAACCCGGCACCATCACGACCGGCGACACCATCGAGAAGCTCCCATCGGGCAACTCATAGCGAGCGTCGATTCCCGTGAGGGCTCGGCGAACCTGGTCGGTGCGCATACTGCCGAACTCGTCGTCGACAACGGTCAGCTCTGACAATGCGGGCTCAGGCGGGGAGCAGGAGTTCGGCGTTGCTGACGAAAAAGGCTTCGACGGCGTCGTCGCCGAGGGATTGGATGTCGGCGCCCATCCGACCGATGGGGTCGGTGCCGCCCTCGGGGTGGGGGAAGTCGGTGGAGAACGCGTAAATCTCCGACATTCCATAGCGCTCGATCTGTCGGGCGGTGCGCTCAAAGAAGAAGGGTGTGACGCGAATCTGGTCGATGAAGACCTCGGTCGGGCGGCGCTGGAGCCCGTCGCGAAGGCGCCTCGACATTTGCATGCGATCCTCGAGGAGATCGACGAACGGGCCAACCCACATGGCACCGAGTTCGATCACGCCGACGCGCAGCGCGGGGTGCCGATCGAACACTCCGCCGTAGATCATGGTGGCCAAGTAGTTCTGAGCGGCAAGGTGCATGGTGGCGAGCATGTGCGGGCCGACCGGCTCCCCGGTCGAGAAGCTGCCAGGCCGGAGCAGGTCGGCTTCCTGCCAGACGTCGCTCCCGAAGAAGCCACCCTGGCCCCCGATGTGCAGTGTGACGGGAAGTTCGGCCTCTGCCAACAACGCCCACAGCGGAGCAATCTCGGGCGCAGCGGGGGAGAGGCCACCGGGTGCAATGCCATCTTGGATGAACACCGCGCGAGCGCCTCCTGCGGCGACTCGTTCGGCTTCGGCGATGGCGCCATCGATCGTGGTCAGGTTGAGCAAGGCCGTCGGTCGGAGTCGACCCTGGCCAGCGCTCGTCCACCGCAACACCGTGTCGTTGTACTCGCGCAGCACTGCGGACGCGTTCGGGTGATCCGACCAGGCAGGCATGGCCAGGAGGACCTGAGGAAAGATGAGTTGGCGCTCGATCCCCATGACATCGAGGGCGGCCAACCGACCCTCGGGCGTCGAGGCACCTGGTGCCGCGCTGCCCTTGGTCGTCCACACGGACTCTGGGGTCAGTTCGGGTTCGTCGGAGGCGTCGAGGAGCGAGTTACCAGCAAAGGCCTCGCCGAATCGTGCAGTGGCATGGCCGAAGACCTCACCCCAGCGGGACATCGGCACCTGGAGGTGGCTGTCCAGGTCGTTGATCCGGCCGTGAACTTCGGGGAGGGTTGTGCTCATGCCAGAAAGATACTGAGCAGTATAAAAAGAGTCAAAGGCTAGGCCAAGTATTCATGCGATATAGTGTCTTCATGCTGTACCAGCTGGTAGTAAAATGACTTCGAGATGACCACGGCGCCTCGCGGCCGGCCACCAAAGCTGCCAGCGCACGTACGTCGAGTCGTGGTGTTGGACACCGCCACACGGCTCTTCGCTGCCGGGGGCCGGGCCGGCACATCCATTGATGACATCGCTGCCGGAGCTGGCGTGAGTAAGCCAGCCATTTACGAGTTGTACCTTTCTAAGGACGACCTCTTCCGGGCATGTGTGGAACAGGCGGTGCGAAGTCTTCGTGACAGCTTTCGGGTGAACAATGCCGAGACGACTGATCTCGAGCTCTCGGACCGCACACGTCGACGGGTCGGTGCGGCCGTGGACTACGCCGAGCAGAACCCCGATGCGTTCCGACTGCTCGCCCGCGCTCCGTACTCGTGGCCCGACGACGACCCTGAAGTTGGTCGCCAGTTGCGTCACCACCTCGTCGAGGTGATGGCGGCGAACTACCGACGTGAGTCCAGCGCTGTGGGTGCACCGATCGATGTCGCGGCCGAGGTGATGGCCCGTCTGTTCTTCGCCATGACCGAGGAGGTCATTCTGTTGTGCTTCGACGATCCGACCTGGGACCGAGCCACCCTC
Source organism: Acidimicrobiales bacterium (assembly GCA_038245795.1). Taxonomy (GTDB): domain Bacteria; phylum Actinomycetota; class Acidimicrobiia; order Acidimicrobiales; family Microtrichaceae; genus JBBRSC01. The sequence goes on along the minus strand of JBBRSC010000024.1, from coordinate 16,852 downwards.
GTGGACTTCCTGGCCCAGTTCATCGAATCCGGCATCTCGGGAGTGCAACCGAACGTGTGGGCCGCCATGGAACGGTCCCACCCCGCTGCCGAACACGCGGCAGTCGCGATGGGAATGGGGGGGCAACGATAAGTCCACGGGATCGTCCCCACTTGGGTCGCTGCGGAGCTACTCCGTACGGGGTCGCATTGTTGGTGAGCGCGGCGATGATCTTGGGCTCGTGCTCCTCCGATCGGGAGGCGTCCACCCAACCGGCGGCGACCACGCCGACCTCGTCGACCTCAGCGACCACTTCGGTGCCGTCGCCGGCACGCACGGCCCGGCTCGGAGCGGCCGTCACTGCCAAGCGGCTGGAATCGGATCCCGCCTACGCAGCGCTCGTGGCCGAGCGTTTCGATTCGGTCACACCGGAGAACGCCATGAAGTGGAGTGTGGCGCGTCCCACGGCGACCACCTGGGATTGGACCGGAGCCGATGCGGCGGTCGACTTCGCTCAGCGGAAGGGTCTTCAAGTTCGCGGGCACACGCTGGTGTGGGGCCAGCCATCGGGCAATGGCATCCCGGCTTGGCTCGACGCCATGACAGATCCCGGTGAGTTCACGGCGGCAGTGCTCGACGGCATCACGACCCAAGTCGGCCGCTATCGCGGTCGGGTGCAGCGGTGGGATGTGGTGAACGAACCGCTGAATCCGTTGGACGGAGATGTTCACCGAAATGTGTTCGTTGAACGAATGGGTCCGGACTACATCGAGCGCACCCTCAAGGCCGCTCGCGCTGCTGACCCGAATGCCGAGCTGTGGATCAACGAAAACGGCACCGAGTACCTGCCAGCGAAAGCTGAGGGTCTCGTCGAATTGGTTCGGGGATTGAAAGCGCAAGGTGTGCCGCTCGACGGAGTCGGGTTGCAGACGCACCTGTTCGTGGATGGACCGCTCCGGGCCGGTGGGATCTCGGACGTGGTCGGGCGTCTTCGTGCGCTCGGCGTTGAGGTGGCGGTGACCGAAGCCGACGTCCCCGGCGGGTCGCCGAATCGTGACGCCGCGGCCCAAGAGGCGATGTGGAGGCAGGTCGCGCAGGAATGCGTATCGTCGGGGTGTGTCGAGTTGACCGTCTGGGGGGTGAGCGATGCTGACACATGGCTTGATGATCCGGGCCTTCGGCAAACCGTCCCGTTCCTGGCAGCGTTCCCGGTACCGACTCGGCCGTTGCTGTTCGACGAGAACCTCAAGCCGAAACCGGCGTTCCAGGCGGTAGAGGACGTCCTCGCCCCGGGGGGCTGAGGCCGTCAGCGGTGGTCGGGGTGAGGAACGGCCACGAGTTGGAGTTCGCTGATTGATGAGAAGTCGTCGGGGTTGACTGTGTAGAGCGGAACGTCGTTGGCGATGGCAACAGCGGCGATGAGCGGGTCGTCAAGGATGTCGGCGGCCTCCCACTCAGCTAGGTCGGCGAGTATTCGAGTGGTGGGGTGGAGAGAAGCAGAGCGGTGAACGCCAAGTCATAGGTTGGATCAGTGATCTGGGCGCCAGTCCAGTCGAGCACGGTGAGGTGCTCACCGTCAGGCGCTGTTGCCACCACACCAACGGCGAAGCAACGCTGACGACTCCTGAACACGACAAATGGTTCGGCGTTCCGGCGTCGACCATTTAATCGCTGGCTCGACCTACCGATTGAGGACCATGAGTTCGAGAGCCGCCGGTTGCCCTGGCGTTCGGGTGGTCCCGTCGTTGCCCATCGGTGACGTGTGACGAACGGGAGTGTCTCGCCCGTTCAGATCCGGGAGGGAGAGCGGGACGGAACTCCTGACGGAGCCTCGCTGTACGATCTCCTTCACAGTCCCTCGAAGCGCTACGACCTCGAGGCCCATGAGGTGCGCCGACTGGTGCGCCACGTGACACCGGACTCGAAGACGCTGCTCGACGTGGGCTGCGGCACGGGCGAACACCTCCGCCATTTGCTCCCGCATTTCGACGTGGCGGGCCTCGACTCCAGCCAAACCATGTTGCGAGCGGCGTCCGTCAAACTTCCGACCGTTCAGCTGCACCTGGCAGACATGCGCACGTTCCGGCTCGACGAGCGGTTCGATGCCGTGATCTGCATGTTCAGCTCGATTGGGTACGCACCGGACCTTGCCAGCCTCGATTCGGCAATCGCATCGATGGCCATGCACCTTGCGCCGTGTGGGGTCCTCATCATTGAGCCGTGGCACCACGCCAATGTCTGGCCTGAGAACCATCGCTACACCGAGACCGTGCTCGACGAAGCAATGAATGTGAAGCGGGCCGTGTCCGTGTCAGTTGCCGATCAGGTGAGCACCCTTCGAATGCACTACGAGATCGCCGACGTCAACGGCCTACATCGTTTCGAGGAGGAGCACGCCCTTCGGCTCTTCTCGGTCGACGAGTACCTCGGTGCATTCGACTCAGCCGGTTTGTCGGCGCGTCACCTTCCGATCGGGTTCACCGGTCGAGGTTTGTTCATCGCGAAGCCTTGACGATCGCGAGCAGCCTCACACGGTGGGACAACTTGGGTGGGAGGTATCGTCGCTCACCAATACGAGCTGAGGAGACCCACCCGTGACCGACCGGCCGGCTGCCCAATTGATCGACGCCGTCATCGCGAAATGGCACGCCCACATGCGTGGTCGCTTACCGGGTGGGCTCGATGAACTGCTCGACGACGATGTCGTGTTCTACTCGCCGATCGTGTTCACGCCGCAGCGCGGCAAGGGGATCACGAAGCTCTACCTCGAGGCAGCTGGCCAAACGCTGCCGGGCGACCGGTCCGACACCTCGGATCTGACGTCGGGTGCGTTTCGCTACACCAAGGAGGTGCTCGCGGGAGACACAGCGGTGCTGGAATTCGAGACGACCGTGTCGGGCAAGTACGTCAACGGGGTGGACATCATCCGTTGCAACGACGCCGGACGAATCATCGAGTTCCGCGTGATGATCCGACCGCTTCAGGCGGTGAATCTGGTGCATCAACAGATGGCAGCGATGTTGGAACAGATGAAGGGCGAGGGCTAGCGACGACCTTCAGGGCGCTTGAACCTTCCTCGGAATTCACGTGATCTCTTGCTGACACAATTGCCGAGCGCACGAGGTTCAACCCGCTGAGCCCTGGCAGTGCGTCGATGCGTTCCTCGATGCGATCGACGAACTCGTGGCCGTCACCGGAACCGAAGAGGTAGGCCGTCGTGAATGAGGTCTCGATCTTCGGGACGTCGCCGTTGCCAACCGGGGCCCACTGATGACGGAGAAACCACGAGGTGACGTGCTGCGCACGACGGTCGGCCTCGAGCAGTTCCCGCGACCACGCGGCGTAGTAGCCAGCGTGTCGACCCTCTTGGCGCATGATGCGTCCGAGTAACTCGGTCAACACTGGATGGTCGGCGATCTGCGAGAGCCGGTTGTACGCCGCGTTGGCGGTCCACTCATTGATGGCGCCCCACGTCATGTGGACCGCCGGGAACTTTCGAACGCCCCTGCCGAGCGCCCAGAAAATCGCTGGGCTCCACGACAGGTAACGCTTGTTCCAGGTTCTCATGGCGGTCAGGCGAGGATCGTGGGCCGGGCGATCGTGCGCAGCGAGCACTTGGCCCAAGGCCTGGCCGTGCCAGTACTCCTCGTAGTTCCAGAGGGTGAGGAACGCCGTGAACTGTGGGTCCTTCCACATCGGGAGCATCAGCAGTTCCCGCGTGTACATGACGGTTTGGTATTCGATGTCGTGCATATATCCGAGACACCGCAGTACCTCGGGTGACAGGGGATCGGTCCGGAAGGATTCAAAGGCGAGATCGTCGGTTTTGAGTCGTCCGCCCTGTTCCTGGAATTTCTCGATGGGAATCCTCATGAGTGTCCTTCGTGGCGATGAGTCAGTTGGATTGGGGGCTCGACGAGCCCGCAGCGAAGAGGGAGCTCCCGACTCGCCACATCTGGAGATCGAAAAAGCCGTCCCGGTCAGTGATCACGTTCTCGTAGTGGCCGAAGAGCTCGTAGCTGAGGGAACCGAACAGCGTCATCCATGCCAACATGCCCTGCGACAGGATCGTGTCGGGGACGTCCGGAGCGATCGTCGAACGAATGGCCGCGAGGTCCGACCGGACCGTCCGTGTGGTCTCGAACGGACCATCGTCAATGACGGCGTCAGCGGCTGTTGCGTCGACGAGAAGCGTGATGAAGACCAGGATCACCTGCAGGGCCGGATCGATCGTGTCGGGCGGGGCCGCGTATCCCGAGATGGGGCTGCCGTAGACGAGGGCGTACTCGTGTGGATTGGCGAGTGCCCACGAGCGGATGGCCCGGCAGACGACGAGCCAACGCCCGATGAAATCGTCTCGGGGGAGAGCGGCGTCAGCGTCGGCTGCGGCCCGCCCAACGGCCTCGAACGAGTCGACGATCAGCGCGGTGAGGAGATGGTCGCGGCTCGGAAAATAGCGGTAGATGGCCGATGACACCATGCCGTGTTCGCGGGCGACGGCGCGGAGCGACAGGGATTCGGCCCCGAGTTCGGCCAGGTGTCGTCGGGCGATCGACTTGATCTCGTCGGTGAGCTCGGCGCGCACTCGGGCCCGGGTTCCGATGGCCGATGGTTGTGCGCTCACGCGGTCAGTCTGTCGACTCGATGATCACGACGCAACATTTGTGAGAGCACTGCTCTTGACAACCTGCCTGAATGGTCGGATGATCACTGCACACAAACAAGAGCACTGCTCTCAGTAACAGGAATGGTCATGGCAACATCGCAGGAACACACCCATCGCTATCTGGAGCCGGGATGGTTCACCCGCAACGTCTTCAATCGGGCGATGATCGGCCTCGCTCGTCTCGGTATCAGCATTCGCGGGTCCCGCGTCCTGGCCGTCAAGGGACGCACCACTGGCGAGTGGCGGACCGTCCCGGTCAACCCGCTCGACCTCTCTGGACACCGTTATCTGGTTGCTCCACGCGGCCAGACCCAATGGGTCAAGAACGTCCGCGCCGGCGGAGCGACCGAATTGAGGCTCGGCCGCCGCACCGAGACGGTCCAGCCGATTGAGGTCGCCGATCACGAGAAGCCGGAGATTCTTCGAGAGTATGTGCGTCGATGGAAGGCAGAAGTCGGGCAGTTCTTCGACGGTATCGATCAGAACTCCACCAATGAGGAACTCCTGGCCATCGCCCCGGGCTTCCCCGTCTTCGCGATCTAGCAGCGCGGCCAGGTGAGGGATGGCTGGTGAAACCCGGCGGTTCCCTCAGGAGCCGCCGAAATATCTCGAGGCCCGCCCCCGTTGACCCAATAGTGAACCTTCCTCTGTCCATCCTCGATCTTGCTGTGATCGGCCCCGGCGACACCGCCCGCGACAGCCTCGAGGGAAGTGTGGCGCTCGCGCAGCGTGCCGAGGAGACGGGGTACCGGCGGGTTTGGTACGCCGAACACCACAACATGTCGGCCATTGCGTCGTCGGCGACCAGCGTCCTGATCGCACACGTTGCGGCCAACACCCACAGCATCCGTTTGGGCGCCGGTGGCGTCATGCTGCCCAATCATTCCCCGCTCACCATCGCCGAGCAGTTCGGCACCCTGGAGACGCTTCACCCCGGCCGTATCGATCTGGGGTTGGGACGCGCCCCCGGCAGTGATCAGGCGACGATGCATGCCATGCGAACTGACCCGATGTCGTCCGAGCGGTTCCCTCAGGACGTCCAAGAGCTGCAGGGTTACCTGACCGGCCACACGCTCGTGCCCGGTGTGAATGCCACGCCCGGACGTGGAACGAATGTGCCGCTCTACATTCTCGGTTCCTCGTTGTTCGGTGCACGACTCGCTGCCCACCTCGGACTTCCCTATGCCTTCGCCTCCCATTTCTCCCCCGGTGCGCTCGAAGCCGCCGTGGCGCTGTACCGGCGGGAGTTCCAGCCGTCGGACCAGTCAGATCAGCCATATTTGATTGCGGCGGTGAACGTGATCACGGCCGACACCGATGCCGACGCCCAGGCCCAGTTCCAGACCGCTCGTCGGCGACGGGTCTCGCTGCTCCTGGGTCGCGATCGGACCTTCACCGACGACGAAGCCGACTCGATCCTCGGGTCGCCGCAAGGCCAACAGCTCGTCCAGATGATGAAGTACTCGGTGGCGGGCACCCCAGCGGTTGTCCGGGAGTATGTCGAGGCGTTCGCCGCTCACGCCGATGCCGACGAGGTCATCGTGGCCCACGCGTCTTCGACCACCGAGGGGCGGCTTCGATCGGTGGATCTGCTCGCCGACGCGTGGTCGACGGTCGCTCGCGTCTGACGCTGGCGGGGGACCGCCGAGGGGCCGATCCCGGAGCTGACCAATGTGTACACGTTGGTTGATACAGTGTCTACATGAACGTCGGTGTCCGTGAGTTAAAGCAAAATCTGTCCAAATACATTGAGATTGCAGCCGACGGGGACACGGTGGTCGTTACCGATCGTGGGATTCCCAAGGCGATGTTGTGTCCACTTCGCCCCGACGGCGACCTGGATTTGGGCATGGCAGAGGGTTGGGTCACCCCGCCTCGCCGCCACGCACAGCACGGGCTGACGCCATTCACGGCGACACCTAGCCAACGGACCACCGCCGACGTGCTCGATGAAGATCGAGGCGATTCGTGACCTGCTACGTCGATACCAGCGCGTTGCTCAAGCGCTACGTCGACGAGACCGACAGCCCGCTCGCACGAGAATTGCTCGGTGTCGACCCAGTGTTAGTGACATCCACGATCACGCTCGTTGAGGCGCGACGGAATCTGTCACGCCTGCTGGACGGCCAGGCGCTGGCTCGTGCGCGCGCTCAACTCGTCGAAGATCTCGACTCGATGGCACTGGTGTCTGCCGACGTTCGAGTGTGTGAACTTGCCGCGGACATCGGGGAACGCTTCGGAGTTCGATCACTCGATGCGATTCATCTCGGGAGCGCCCGTCGGGTCAACATTTCCAACTTGTCGTTCCTGACCTTTGATCAGCGACAAGCGATCGCCGCCCGGGCGCTCGGGCTGAACGTCGTCGGAGTCGGCTGACGCCAACACCGGGGGAGCTACTTCTGGATGGAGCGCTGATAGACCCGAACGGCGAGCGGCGCGCAGATGCCAATGATGCCAAGAATCCAGATGACCGTGTAGGCCATCGGATGCGCGATCGACCACGGATCGCCTGGCGACACCGGTGTGTTCGGATTGCCGAATTGGATCCGAAGCGCATCAGCCAGCGTCGTCACCGGGTTCCATTCGGCGATGGTTCGCAACGCCCCTGGCATGGTCGAGGTGGGCACGAACGTACTGGCGACGAACGTGAGCGGGAAGAGCGCTACGAAGGCCACGCCGTTGACGCCTTCTGGCGTGCTGACCATGCTGCCGAGCAGAACACCGACCCAGATCATCGCGAAGGCAAACCCGATGAGGAGCGCATAGCCGATGATGGCGTCGGTGAGCGCAGAGCGGATCCGCCACCCGATGATCAGTCCACACAACGACATGAGGATGATGGGAAGCATGGCTTTGAGCAGGTTCGCGATTGCGTGGCCCGCCAGCACCGAGCCCTTGGCGATGGGCATTGAGCGAAACCGATCGACGGCGTTGTTCTTGCGGTCGTTGGCCAGCGACAACGCGACTCCGAACGCCGTGAAGACAATGGTTTGCGCAAAGATCCCACCCATGAGGAACTCGCGGTAGCTGCCGCCTCCCGGCACCGGGATCGCGCCGCCGAAGACGTAGCCGAACATGAGCACGAACATCACGGGCTGGATGGTTGCGTCGGTCAACGCTTCGGGTTGGCGCCGCAGATGGAGGAGCCCGCGGCGAGCGATCACCCAGCTGTCGTGCACGAGACCGAGCGACGGGTGGGGTTCGGTGTCCATGGCGTCGGTGTCGGGTGTGGTCAGCGTTGCAGTCATGAGAGGACCTCCGTGAGATCGTCGTCGGCCGTGAGGGTCAGGAACACGTCGTCGAGGGTCGGCTGACGCAGGCTCAGGTCTTCGAGCGCAATCCCGTCGCGCTCGAACACCGCGGCGGCCGCGAGAACGGCTTCGAGCCCACGCGTGGTGGGTGCCGTGATCGATCGATCCTGCATCTCCACCACGGGCTTGGTTCCGGTGACCTCGGCGACGAGGCGCACTGCGGCCTCGAGGTGATCCGGATCGGTGACGACGACATGCAAATGATCGCCCCCGACTTCTCGTTTGAGGGAGCGGGCATCGCCACGCGCGATGATTCGGCCGCCGTCGACCACCACGATGTCGTCGGCGAGTCGCTCCGCTTCGTCCAGATACTGGGTGGTCAACAGGACGGTGGTTCCCCGGTGGACCAACGTATCCAGGACCGTCCAGAGCTCGCTGCGGGCCCGCGGATCGAGCCCAGTGGTTGGTTCGTCGAGGAACAAGACTGCGGGTTCGGCGACCAGCGTTGCAGCGAGGTCGAGTCGGCGGCGCATGCCGCCGGAGTACGAGGAACTCACTCGATCGCCGGCGTCGGTCAACGTGAATTGCTCGAGCAGGCTGATCGCACGTTGACGGGCCGTGGGGCGGCTGAGTTGATGGAGTTCGCCGAGCATGACCAGGTTCTCGCGCCCGGTGAGGAGCGGGTCGACGGTGGCATCCTGGGCGGCGAGACCGATGCGTCGGCGAACCTCGGTCGGGTGGGTGGCGACGTTGAAACCGGCCACGAACGCGGTGCCTTCGTCTGCCGGCGTCAGCGTGGTCAGAATCCGAACAGCGGTGGTTTTCCCCGCGCCGTTGGGCCCGAGTACCGCCGTGACGGTGCCGGTGGGGACGTCGAAGTCGATGCCGTCGACGGCTGTGGTGGATCCGTAGCGCTTCACCAGCCCATGCGCCTCGATGGCGTGTTGCATCAGGACCTCCTCAGGTCACCTTCACACTATGGGTTGGTGTCATCGGCACCGCATCAGTTTCGGGGGGTGTGTCAGCGGTGCGGTTCCCAGCGGAACCGTCGCAGCGCCAGGAGCAGCGCGCCCGTTCCCCACGCCGCCAGAATGCCGAGGTGGATGAGGCTGATGCCGTTGCCGGTTCCGTACGGGTTGAAAACGGCCACCATTGATTGGTTCAGGTGACGGACCGGAAAGACGTTGGCGACCCTGGCGATGGCCGACCCATCCTTCACGGTTCCAAAGGTTCCCGAGATGAAGAGCAACGGGAAGAGCACGAAGTTGATGATGGCCGGTGCTGCGTCTTCGTTCGGCACAAACGTCGACACGAGGATCCCCAGCGAACAGAAGCAGAACGCCCCGAAGATGATCGACAGCACCAGGCCCACGTATCGTCCTGGCCAGCTGACGCTGTAGGCGATGAACCCGAGTGCCATCACCAGTGCGGCGAGGATCAGCGCCACCAGGACACCGTTTCCGACGATGCCCATGAGGTACGCCCCCGGCGACAACGGTGTGCCCCTGATGCGTTTCAACAGTCCCGATTCGCGGCGATTGCTGATGGTGAAGGCGACGCCGGTGTAGCACGCGGAGATCAGGCCGAACGCCAATATCGCTGGGACGTAGTACTGCGCGAAACGAACGTTTCCGCCACGGAGATCGACACGCTCGTTGCCGTTGATGGCGATGAAAATCACTAGGAACAACAGCGGAAATGCGAACGTGAACGTGGCGGCTGCGGGATTGCGCCAGTACGACTTCTGCTCCCATTTGATCCGTCGCGCGAGCACGGCAAGGTAGGTCATCGTCGACCTCGTTTCTTGGGCTCGGTCACGACACGATCTGTTTCGTCGACCCCGGCCGTGAGTGCCAGGTAGACGTCTTCTAACGATGGTTGGGTGACGGACAGGCGCAAGAGTTCGCTCCCGCCAGCTCGTTCGATCGCCCACGATGTCAACGTCGCCAAGACCGAGGTGGGGGTCATGGTGGATACCGTGACCTCGCCGTCGACGATCGAATCGACCGTGATCGGCAGATCGTCAGGGTGGGTGCCGGCTGGCATGCTGAATCGAATCTGCGCTGGCGCATCTGCCCGTCCGCCGATGGATTCGGGTGTTCCCTCGGCGACGATCTCACCGGCCGCCATAACGACCACGCGATCGGCCAACGCTTGGGCCTCATCCATGTAGTGCGTCGTCAGCAGCACGGTCTTGCCGAGATCACGAAGGTTCTTGACGATGTCCCACGCCTGGCGGCGAGCGGTCGGATCAAAGCCGGTGGTGGGCTCATCGAGGAACAGCAACTCGGGATCGCCGATCAGACCCAAGGCGACATCAAGGCGACGTTGCTGACCGCCCGACAACGTCTTCACGCGTGAGCCTGATTTCTCCTCGAGACCGACCAGCGCGATGACCTCTTCGACGTCACGCGCCTGGGGATAAAAACCGGCGTGCATTTTCAACACCTCGGCGACTGAGAGGTACGGCTCCGCGCCGGCTTCCTGCAAGACGATGCCGATTCGCTCGCGGAGATCGACGCCCCCCGTGGCGGGGTCCATGCCGAGCACCGTGACATCGCCCGACGACCGATCGAGGTACCCCTCGAGAATCTCCATCGTGGTGGTCTTCCCGGCGCCGTTGGGTCCCAGTACCGCGAGGACTTCGCCGTGCTCGGCGGAAAAGCTCACCGAATTCACGGCAACGAAGTCGTCGTAGGTTTTCACCAGGTTCCGCACTTCTATGGCGTGTTGCATCGGCTCTCCTCGAGTCGCCGAGAGACTACGGGCTCGTGAACTGGTACCCCGGCGCTTGGCGGCTCGCCCATCCAGGTCACGTCACCGGGCGTCGACCGCCCGAAGAATCAGGTCGGTCAACTCATCTGCGATGCGCGTGTTGATGGGCCCACCGGACACGACGAGCCGATAGAAGAGCGGCGCCGACAACAGGTCGATCACGAGGTTCATATCCGCCGGTGCGGGCATCTCGTCGCGGTTGATGGCCCGCTGGAAGATCGTTGCCAATTCGGCCCGACGACTGGCGGCCATGCGGGCTCGAAGAAGATCACGCAACGCTGGATTTCGTGAAGCGTCGCCGACAATGGCAACGATCAGCTGACCCCGCTCGCCGCTGAGCGTCCGCGCTGCCGCTCGGAGAATGCTGGTGACGTCGCCGCGCAGGGTGCCGGTGTCCGGGAGGGCTTCGGGGGCATCGTCGGCGAGGGCGGCAACGACAAGTTCGTCCCGATGTTGATAGCGCCGATAGAGCGTCGCGGTCGACACGCCGGCCGCAGCGGCCACACCCGCCATGGTGAATCCGCCGTAGCCGTCGGCCACAAGGAGCCGTCGCGTTGCGAGCAGAATCGCTTGGTCGGCGGCGGCGCTGCGGGGGCGACCCCGAGTGAGTACGACGTCCTTCACGGCAACCATGCTGTCACTCATCGTCGCTCGCTCGCGTCAATCCCCAGCGGAGACGGCGAAGTCACGATCAGGATCTGGATTCGTGGGCTCACCGTGCAGCTGCGCCCCGGCATCGTCGAAGGTGTTCGAGTCGTCGGTGTGTTCCGGATCGTCGTCGACGGCGTCGTCCACCGGAATCGTTCGAGCCGGGAGCACGATCCCCGCCACGATCGCTCCGACAACCGCGACCGCCGCGGCGATCAATACCGTCGAGGACATGGCGTCGACGAAGGCGGCGTTGGCCACCCGAAGGAGCGGCTGGGCCGAGTCGCCGACCTTCTCGGCGACGAGGTGGGCGCCACCGATCGAGTCTCTGACCACCGCGCCGGATTGTCCGACCAATCGTGACGCGATGGGCGATGAGTCGATGGCGTCGTGGTACGCGGAGCTGGTGAGGCTGCCGAGGATGGCGATGCCGAGCGCCCCGCCGACCTGGCGGGTCGTGTCGTTCATGGCGGAACCTACGCCGGATTTATTGGCGGGGACCGAGCTCATGATCGACTCGGTAGCGGGTGACATGGCGAAACCCATTCCGGCCCCCAGCAGCACCAACACTGCAGCGATCAGTGGATAGCCCGAGTCAACGGTGACCCGGCTCATGAGCGCAAGCGCCGAGGCCACAATGGTGAGGCCGCCGGAGACCGTGGCTCGCGTTCCGAATCGACGGGTGAGCCGAGCGCTGTTCGGCGCGGCGATCATCAAGGTCAGCGCCAAGGGGATGAGCGCGGCGCCGGCTTGGATGGTGGAGAAGCCCAGGACGAACTGGAGGTACTGGGTCAGGAAGTACATCGAACCGAACATGGCGAAGAACACCAGCGTGATGGCGAAGCTCGCTCCGCTGAAGCTGCGATTGCGGAAGAAGCCGATGTCGAGCATCGGGTGATCGCAGTGTGATTCCCAGGCGAGGAACGCGACGATGAGCGTGATGCCGGCGCCGAAGCCGAGCAGGACCGTCGAGTCGCCCCATCCCTTGGCGGGCGCTTCGATGATGCCGTAGAGCAGCGTGCCCAGCCCCGCGGAGCCGAGCACGGTGCCGACCAGATCCAGTCGTGGAGCGTGAGGATCGCGACTGGTGGGCACCAACGAGTGGCCGGCGATCAGGGCCGCGATCACGACGGGGACGTTGATGAGGAACACCGAACCCCACCACATGTGCTCCAGCAGCCAGCCGCCTGCCAGCGGGCCGATGACGATGCCCAGGCCGGACACGCCGGCCCAGATGCCGATGGCCCGTCCACGTTCGTGGACCGGAAAGACGTTGATGAGGATGGACAGCGTTGCCGGCATGATGAGGGCGCCACCGATGCCACCGACGGCACGGAACGCGATGAGCTGGCCGCTGGTCTGCGCAAAGGCTGCGGCGATCGAGCCGAGTCCGAAGACCACCAACCCGACGTTCAGTGCGCCTTTTCGTCCGAAGCGGTCACCAAGGCTGCCAGTGGTCAACAGGATTGAGGCGTAGACGATGACATAGGCATCCACGATCCACTGCAGTGAGCTGGCGGAGGCGTTGAGGTCGCGCTGGATGGTCGGCAGCGCCACATTGAGGATGGTGTTGTCCATGCCGATGATCAACAGCGACAGGCAGAGGACCGCAAGGGTCCACCATCTCCGCTCGTGAATTCGATCGGCGGTTGCCTGATCGGTCGTGACGAAATGTGTGGATGTCATGTGGTTGTCCGGGTCTGCGAGTGGGGGAGGGCGTGCTGCCCGGCAAAACGTCCTGCCGTGCGCCTTACGAAACGATCCCGTTTCGTTTTGTATTCCCACGGTAGGCCCTCAGCGCCCCTCCCAGGACATGACGTTCGTCACGTGGCCGCCTCGTCAGGTTGGCGGAGCTCGGCGTGGATCCGGACCCGCTCATGTTCGAGGTCCTCGAGTTCGTCGTTCGACGAGGTCTCGACATGGATGATGCGGTTGTCGGCCTGTGGCATCGCACGAATGAGCTCGTCCAGTTTGAGTTGGGTAGCGACCTGCGATCGTCGCTGGGTGTGCTGGAGCACGAACACCATGACGACTGTCACCCCTGAACACACCGTGGCGAAGCCAAACTGAAGATCGTTGTCGAATCCACGCCAGACAATGGCGATCAACGTCACGACGACACCGAGGCCGACGAAAATCGAAGTGCTCGTACGGGTCGTGAACTTCTCGACGCGATGGAGGAGTCGACTCGCGATCGTCAAGTGTTCGGGCGCTGGCGTGAGCGCTTCCATGTTGATTCCTCGGGGCGGTGAAGGTGTTCCGTACCCGTTTCGTCGTCGATTCAGAACTCGCTGACCATGGTTCTGCTCAGGCGCTGGTCCGACCCATGAGCGAGGAGCGCCCGAGGGCTGGTTGCCAACCGCTCCGAGTAGGTTGCGGCGATGTCATCCATCGAACACGAACTGAAGTTCGACAGCGACGACGCATTTGAGCTGCCGATCGTCCACGGCCTGGTCGTGATGTCGGATCACTCGCTGTCGCTTGATGCCACGTATTGGGACCTACCGGACTACAGCTTGCTGGCCCGCGGGATCACATTGCGACATCGGCGTGCCTCCGATGATTCGGAAAGTGGTTGGACCCTGAAGGTCGGTGTGGGCTCGGGCCATTCGCCTCTGCTCACGCGGGCGGAGATCACAGCACCGGGATCCGCGCAGCTGCCGCCAGTAACGCTGACCACGTGTGTCCGCCTCATCGTCGATCCCGCCGCGCTGGCGCCGATCGCACGGATTGAGACCGACCGGCGGGTGCGCCGGATCGGCTCGGGGGTGCTTTCGCCGAGCATCGAAGTGGCCGAGGATGCTGTGCGGTCCGAGGTCGCCGGCAACCCCGGACCATCCTTTCGACAGGTCGAGATCGAGCTGCTCAAATCGGGCGGGGTCGATGAACTGGGTGCCATGGCTCAGGCGATGGCGGAGTCAGGACTGCGGCCGTCATCGTTCCCCTCGAAGCTGGCACAGGTGCTCGACCTCCAGGTTGGACTCCCGGTCACGACGCCGGCACCGGTCGATACAGACACCCCGATCGGCAGGTTTGTTCAGTCACTGTTCAGGGCGACGACCGACCAACTCATCGAGAATGATCTGGCTGTTCGCATCGGCGAGGACCCTGAGGCCGTCCATCGCGCACGGGTGGCCACTCGACGTCTCCGCTCCGATCTTCACACTCTGCGATCGATCCTCGAGCGGAGCGAGGCCGATCGGCTACGTGACGAATTGTCATGGCTGGGCGACCTGCTCGGCGGGGTCCGCGATCTAGATGTGCTGACCGCGCGATTGAGCCGTTCGCTCCACGCACGTGGTGAGGCGCATACCCACGCGGCGCTCGAAGTGATGGAGCGATTGGCTGACCAGCGGGACTTCCGGGCTGGGCTCCTCCAGAGTGCAATGAGCGGCGATCGGTACTTCGGACTGGTCGACGACCTCGTGCGGTTCGTCGCCTCCCCACCCTTGGCGGACGACGTCAAGAAGAAGGCTGCGGCCAGCGGGCTGATGGTCCGACTGGCTCGTCGGTCATGGAAAAAGACCTCAACGAGCGCTGCGAAGATCGGCCGACATCCCAGCGACGAGGCCCTCCATCGGCTCCGAAGGGACGTCAAGGGATCGCGTTACACGGCCGAGGCCGCCCGACAAACCAATCCTGGTTCGCAGCGATTCGTCCGAGCGCTCATCGACGTCCAGGATCATCTCGGCGAGCTGCACGACGTGATCGTGACCATGGGCTGGCTGACCGACAACGCTGACCGGTTCACCCCTCAGACCGCGTTTGTGGCGGGAATCCTCCATGCCGAGTTGGAGGATCGCCGCCACGAACTCCGTCACACGTGGCGAGCAGCCTGGGATCGAACAGCGCGCCGCTCGCTGCGACGCTGGATGGCCTGACGTCGGTCGCGCCGCCGCAAGATCAGCACTGCGTATGCTCCGGCGATGTCCGTTCCCGCGATCGCTCCACTGTCTGGCCGCCGACTCGTCATCACCGGCGTCACCGGCCAGGTGGCAACTCCGCTGGCCATGGCACTGGCGGCTGACAACGAGGTGATCGGGCTCGCTCGATTCTCCGACGGCGCAGCACAAGAACGACTCGAGGCAGCTGGCGTCGAGTGCCATGTCGTCGATCTGACCCGGCCCGATCTATCGCACATTCCGACCGAAGTCGATCATGTTCTCCACTTTGCGGTCACCAAAATCGGGCGATGGTCCAAGGATCTGGCGGCCAACGGTGAAGCAGTCGGCGACCTCATGAGTCACTTCCGAACCGCGCAATCGTTCCTGGCGTGTTCGTCGACCGCGGTGTACCGACCGAACGGCGGCATGCCCTTGGCCGAGGGTGACCCGCTGGGCGATCACCACGGCGGGGTGATGCCCACCTATTCGATCGCCAAGATCGCGGGCGAAACCATGGCGCGATTCGGGGCTCGGCATTGGGAGCTCCCCACGACGATTGCTCGACTGAACGTTCCCTATGGAGACGACAACGGCTGGCCGGCGTTCCACTTGGAGATGCTCCTCGCCGGCGAGCCCATTGATGTCCACACCGACGGCGGGCGATACAACCCCATCCATCACGACGACATCCTGGCGCTTGTGCCAGCGCTGCTGTCGGTGGCGTCGGTACCAGCGACCACGGTGAACTTGGCCGGCAATGAGGTCGTATCGATCGAGGAGTGGTGTGCCGCGCTCGGTGGTCTCGTCGGGGTCGATCCGTCGTTCAACTCGACCGAGGCGGCACTACCGAGCGCCGTCATCGACACGACACGTCAGCACGAACTGATCGGTCGGTGCGCCGTTGGATGGCGTGAGGGCATGGAGCGCATGGTCCGCACCACCCATTCCGAGCGGCTCCCAGCCGAGGTATCGGATGACCCCTCTGACGGGTAGACCACAGGCATGGCTCGCTATGTCACCACTGTCCGAACATCGTGGTCTGCCCAGAAGGCCTTCGACTACATGGCTGACCTCCGCCACTTTGCCGACTGGGACCCGGGTGTCCGCCATGTGAACCAGACGTCGGGGGCGGCCGGCGGCGCCGACGCCGTGTTCGATGTGACGGTGGCTGCCGTGCCGAAGGACTTGGTGCTGACGTACCGGACGGTCGACTTCGACTCGCCACGTTCGCTGCTGGTTGTCGCGAAGAGCCGCGTGTTCATCTCCGAGGATCGGGTCCGTGTCACACCCAACGGGTCAGGTTGCACGGTCGAATACGACGCGCAGCTTCGGCTCAACGGTCCATTTCATCTGTTCGATCTCGCACTTCGGCCGGTCTTCAAGCGAATCGGCGACCGGGCAGCTGCGGGACTGCGAACGGCGCTCGAGGGCAGCTTCGTCTGAGCGCGCCGTCCGCGCCGATTTCCGAACTGTGAACGCTGAACCACCCCCGGGGTGGCACAACGTTCACAGTTCGGGGCCTCGTGTCGGGCCGCCAGCTGCGCGGCGCCGGCATCCCAGCTGTAGACGACAGCGGTTCCGGCGAGCCGGTCGTGCAGTGCCCATCGATCTGATCGCCAGAGGATCCCGACGAACCCGAGGCCGAACGT